>NZ_JARAMP010000040.1:0-20870 GCF_028802875.1 Seohaeicola sp. 4SK31
CCCATCGCCGCGACAAACAGCTTGGCTTCGCTGACCTCACCCGTGGCAGGATCGATAATGTCGACCGTGTCACCCGCAAAATCGATAAATACCTTTTCGCCGCCGACATGCGTTTGCCGCATGGGTCTACATGCGCGGCCTCGTGCGATCCGCTCGCATTCGCGGGACGGTGTCTATGTGGCGGCAAGCCCTGTTCCTCGCTGGCTTGACCTGCATTCTCGCGGCCACAAATGCGCCTCTGGCTTCGTTGGGGCATAGCCTCTTTTCGGTGCACCAAGTGGAGCACCTTCTCCTCCGCCTTGCAGGACCACTACTCTTCGCGGTCTCTCAGCCGTGGCGATTATTGCAAGCCGGTTTGAACAGACGGTGGCGTCGATACCTCGACGCTCTTGGAAAATCTTTTGCATTTCGGTTCTTGGCACATCCGGTAACCGCCACTGCCGCGCTCATCACGTCGCTCTTTATCTGGCAGATTCCAGTGCTTTACGGACTTGCTCAGCGCATCGCGGCGATCGAGGTGTTCGCCCATTTTGCGATGGTGCTGGCAGGGATCTGGTATTTCGGCATGCTCTTCGACCCGAGAGATCCCCCTGAGGGCGCGAGGCGCGGCGCAAGGCTGATCTCCGGTTTCGCGGTGATCGTTTCAAACATTTTTCTGGGTTCCTTGACGACACTCAAAGAGGTGAGCCTCTATGCTTCCTACCAAACGGCGGGAACCGGGTTTCTCGATCCCCTGTCCGACGAAACCATGGGTGGCTACACGATCTGGGTCCCGTCCTCGATGCTGATGATCGCCGCGATCATTCTGGTCATGAACGGGTGGAACGCGGCCGAGGTGCGTCGCTGGAATTCACGATACGAGTTGGTGCGAGGGTCAAACTCCGCGGCGCTCGAGTTTCCGGAAACGGCCGAAGAATTGCGTCTGAAAGTAGCAGAGCCAAACCGCGACATGGGCCGGACGCTCGCCATAGGTGCCTTGGTCATGTTCTTCATCGTCATGACGACGGTGGTGACAATTGTCTATGCGCTTTGAACAGAGGAGCAAATCAAAGGTTGTATCCACGTCTTTTCCCGCGATCGACATTCTCGCTGCACCGTCGTCGCAGTCAGAGATTTTGGGCACACTATCTCGGGCTGGCCAAGCTCAGAGGACACGAACGATTTTCTGCACTAAGGTTGACCATCAGAACAAATGCCAACCCACCAGCCTTTGACTGCTGACGCCGCCGCCTCCTGAGTCTTGCTTTTCTGAATTTCGCGAGAACTTGATGCTGCGCTACTTGCCGCTTTGAGATTGCAGGAGGGCGTGTTCGAAGGCCTCCAGCGTGGTCGTGCTGACGTGATGCTCGATCCCTTCCGCATCGCGTTCCGCAGTCTCTTCGTCGATTCCCAGGCTGAGGAGAAACGCGACGACGATCCTGTGTCGTCGGCGGCAGGCCTCGGCCAACTCCCGACCGGCATCCGTGAGGAATATGGCGCGGTAAGGTTCCCGCCGCACCAGGCCAGCAGCTTTGAGCCGCGAGATGTTCTTGGTCACGGTCGGCGGCTTCACTCCAAAACGTTCGGCGATTTCCACCGGCCTTGCCTCTCCGCGCGACTCGATCAGTTCGGCGATCAGTTCAACGTAATCTTCCGCCATTTCGCTCTCATGTGCCTGACGCACGGTCGCGAACCCCTCAGCCTGTGCTTCGGGAGCCCTGTCGACAGTTTCGAACGGTTCATGTTCCTGTGATTGCAGCTTTGTCATAGTTGGGACTTTGCAGGGAAACTGCAGGATTGACAACTTGTTTGCTTAGGGTAGATAAATTAGCCGTGTCTAACTTTTGAATTCGGAGACTGCGGTGATTCAGAAATTCCTTGGAGCGTTCATTGTCGCACTCGCAAGTGCGCTCGTCCTGTCCGGACCTGTCGCTGCGACGCCTGCCAAGGAGGCTCCATGGCTTCCCGAGGCGGCGGCCTACCGGCTGACTCTCTTCCTCGGAAATCTCGAACCGCTGCCTTGGGATGACGTCGGGACCGCCTGGGCCGAACCCTACCGGGGTTCGGAATTCTCTGTTGGTGCATTGGCATGGCTGGACGGCAACAGCGACATCGGACCCGCCCCCCTTCTGGACGCCATCACTCGCGAAGACCGCCAGGCGGTCTTTGCCGAGGCGACGCGGCTGATCGCGCGCCGGATCGACGAGGAACTGGACCGAGCAGTCATGGCCGACGACCCTGCACGTGCGCAGCAGGCCGTGCGGACAGCCCGAGAACTCTATCGCTCGTTCGCGGACGGTATCGCGGCTGCTGATCCCGACGCTTCGAGACGCATCGGCCTCGCCTGGCTGGAACTCAACAGCAGCACAGGTTCCGCCGGTGTTCTTGGTGCTGGTGCCACACCCGCGAGTCGCAAAACCATGGAAGCCGCGCGCGAAGTCATCTCCCTCTATCTCGCCGAGAATTACCTCGTTGACGATTTCGCGCCGCGCCGGACGCTGAGCGCGCTGCCGGAAACTGTTGTCCTGAGTGGCCGCACCATCGAGGTGCCGCCTAGCCTGCCGCCGGGGTCTGACATCTTCGATCAGGATCCGCTGCCGCGCCTCGTCCTCAATTTCGAGGAGCAGGGCATCGACGAGACCGACCTGCCATTGGTGGCCTATGGCGACATGCTATTCGACAGCGCGCAAATCTTTGGCAATCCGGCGCAGGGTCTCGGGGTCGCTTGTTCGACCTGTCACAACCGATCGGACGTTAACCAGAGGCTTTTCATTCCGGGTGCGAGCCATCAACCAGGCGCGATCGATGTCGATGGCGCCTTCTTCAACCCGATCTTCAATGACCGGCGTGATGATCCGATTGACATCCCCAGCCTCCGTGGCCTGCGCTTCACCGGGCCCTACGGCCGCGATGGCCGCTTCGCCTCCTTGCGCGATTTCACCCGCAACGTCATCGTCAACGAGTTCGGCGGCGATGAACCGACGCCCTTCATGCTGGATGCTCTGCTCGCCTACATGCTCGAATTCGACTTCCTGCCCAACTCCATGCTGACACCGGATGGTCAGCTGACCGAAGCCGCTCCCGAGGCAGCGCAGCGCGGCGAAGCGATCTTCAATACACCCTTCGCGGCGCTCGGCGACCGTTCCTGCTCCAGCTGCCACGTCCCGGACACGAACTTCCTGGACCGGCAGGCCCATGATATCGGCTCGGTTGCGTTGGCCTACGATGGCGCCCGCACCGGTGCGATGGATACACCCACGCTGCTCGGCACCGTCTACACCGCGCCCTATTTCCACGACGGGTCGCTGCCGACCCTGGCCGCTGTCGTGGACTGGTTCGACGAATCGAAGTCGCTCGGCCTGACCGGAGCGGAACGGGCCGACCTGACGGCCTATCTGGAGACCGTGGGCGCAGCGGACGAGCCCTATGAGGCATTCGACGCCGAGAACACCGCCTTCCGGCTGGCATTCTCCGAACTGACGACCTTCGCCTCGACGCTTGATACGCTGCTGCCGCAGCGGGATGCAAAACATATCCTGCTGCTGACCGACACCGTGGCCGCGGACCTTTCGGCGGACGCCAGCACAATGTCGAACCTGGCTGCGCGGCCTGAAGTCTACGCGTTGGCCCAACGTCTGGCCGAGGTTGGTGACGCCGTTCGTACTGATGACTGGGTGGCTGCCGAAACAAGCTGGACCGCGTTCAAGTCCGAAGCCGACGCAATCGAAGAGAGGGCATTCTGATGGCGATCCATATGAACCGCAGAACGATGTTGGCGCTGGCCGCTGCGGGCGCAGTATCGCTCGCAACCCCGCTGGCCGCGCAGGACACTGCGTTGCGGCTGGCTTTCATCCCGCAGGAGAACCCCGAGAAGCTCCTGGGCGACATAGAGGCCATCAGCGGCTGGCTGGCCAGTGAGATCGGCGTCCCCGTCGAAGGGTTCGTCACCATCGACCATGCGGCGGCGGTCGAGGCGCTGAGAAACGGCGACGCCGACATCTCCTTCATGGGCGCCCTGCCCTTCGTTCTGGCCGAGGCCGAGATCGGCGCGGTGCCGCTTCTCTCCGAGGTCTACCGCGACGCGCCGAGTTATACGGGACGCATTTTCGTGCGTCGCGACAGTGGCATCGGCGCGCTTGCAGACCTGCGCGGACGCGACATCGCATTCGCCGATCCGATCTCGGAATCGGGCTATCTCTACCCGCTCGCCGAATTCGTCGAGGCTCGGCTGATCGACGGCCCAGGCGCGGCGGAGGCATTCTTCGGCCGCGTCTTCTTCGCAGGCGGCTATCAGCAGGCCATGCAGGCGATGGCCGAAGGTCTGGTCGACGCTGCGGGTGCCAGCCAGTATGCCGACCTGCTCCTGACGCCGCAGCAGCAAGCACAGGTGACATGGATCGCGGAAAGCCCGCCAATCCCCAGCCATGTCGTGATCGCGCGACCCGGGTTGGATGCCGAGGTGCAAGACCGCTTCACCAACGCGATGCTGCGGCTCAACGAGCCCGAGAACCGCGACAAGCTGCGCTATCTCTACGGGCCGGACGGCTATGTCAGGGCCGACCCTGCCGCCTATGACGGCGTGCGCGACATGGCACGGCGATATGGGCTCCTGGAATGACCACCGCCATCCGGATCGACGACCTGAACTTTGCCCATCCGGGCGGGAGTGTTCCGGCGCTGGAGCGAGTCTCGCTTACGATTTCGACCGGCGAAAGCGTCGCTTTGCTCGGCCCGTCCGGGGCAGGAAAAACAACGCTGCTGGCATTGCTCGATGGCAGGCTCCACGGCTGGCGCGGGCGCGTTTCAGTCTTGGGTGCGCCGCTCGATCCAGACCAACCGCCGCCGCGCGCAAGCCGACCTGATACCGGTTTCGTATTTCAGGAATTCGCCTTGGTCGAACGCTCCACGGTTCTGCGCAACGTGCTCAACGGCCGCCTAGGCCGGATGGCGCCCCTGCGCGCCCTGCTGGGGTCGCCAAGGCCACATGATCTCGACATTGCGCGCACAGCCCTCACTGATTGCGGCATTGCCGATCTCGCCGAACGCCGGGTCGACAGTCTCAGCGGCGGCCAGCGGCAGCGCGTGGCCATTGCGCGGTGTCTCGCGCAGGAGCCACGGCTGATCCTCGCCGACGAGCCGGTGAGCAACCTCGACCCCACCCGCGCTGGGGAGGTCTTGGCGATGCTGACCGGGGCGGCGCAAGCGCGCGGCGCAACGGCGCTGTTTTCCTCGCACCAGCCCGACCTGGCGCGGCGTTTCGCGCAGCGCATCATCGGCATGCGGAACGGGCGGATCGTGTTCGATGTGCCGACATCCGAGTTGCAGGACGAGGCGACGGCGGCTCTCTACCGGGAGGCAGAGCCGATGCCCGGTTCCGGCCTCCGGGCGGTGTCCTGATGGGCCACCGCAGGTTCGGCGGCTTCGCGACCAGCACCCTGATCGCAGGCGCAATCCTCTGGTCCTTCGCCACGACCGATGTCGAGTTGTCGCGTCTCGTTTCGGCCGGTCCGCGGATCGCTGACTTTCTCGGGCGGATGTTCCCGCCCGATCCGACAGTGATGGCCGAGATCAGGAAGGGCAGCGCGGAAACGCTGAGAATAGCGATCCTCGGTTCCCTCGGCGCTGTGATCCTGTCGATCCCTCTGGCCATCCTCGCCTCCGAGACCATGGTCTCGCGCATGGTGTTCGGCCCTGTGCGCGCGC
Organism: Seohaeicola sp. 4SK31; assembly: GCF_028802875.1. Lineage (NCBI taxonomy): Bacteria > Pseudomonadati > Pseudomonadota > Alphaproteobacteria > Rhodobacterales > Roseobacteraceae > Seohaeicola > Seohaeicola sp. 4SK31. The sequence goes on from NZ_JARAMP010000040.1 coordinate 5,683, forward strand.
TGCTGGCCTTTATCCGGGCCGTGCCGCTGATCCTCGTGGCCATGCTTATGGTGGGCGCTGTCGGGCTCGGGCCGCTGCCCGGCATCATCGCGGTCGCCTTTCATGCAACGGGGATGCTCGCCAAGTTCTATGCCGAGGCGATCGACGGCGTGTCCCGCGCGCCGATCGCAGCACTGGAAAGCGCCGGCGCCGGACCGCTCGTGCGGCTCAGGCATGCGATCTGGCCGCAGATGGCCCCAGTCATTGCCCGCGACACGATTTTCCGGTTCGAACTGAACCTGCGCGAGTCGCTGATCCTCGGCATCGTCGGCGCGGGTGGGATCGGCTTCTACATCCAGACCTACGTGAGATCCTTCCAGTATGATAAGGCCGCCAGCGTCACGATTGCGGTCGTCGTCATGGTCATGGCCATTGAGGCGATCAACGTCGCACTGCGGCGCCGCTTCACCTGATCCTTAGGCGTAAATGTCGATCGGTGTCCCGTCCCTGACCATGGCATAGATTTCCTCGATCTGGCGGTCAGTGACGGCGATGCAGCCTGCCGTCCAGTCGCGGACATTCATTGGGTCGATCCCCTTGCGCGGTCCTCCGTGGATGAAAATGTCGCCACCGGGCGACTTTCCTTGAGCCTGCGCAAAAGCGATGTCTGCCGCGTTGGGATATGAGATGCCAATCGACAGGTGAAAGAGGCTCTCCGGGTTGCGCCGATCAATCACGTAGGAGCCCTCCGGCGTACGGCCGTCCCCCTCGAACTGCTTGTGACCTTCGGGCGCGAAGCCTAATCCGATGGGATAGGTCCGCAAGACGTCATCCACCCCGTCCAGAACCAGAAACCGCTGTGCCTTATACATGCGTAGCCGGGTCACTTCGGGTCCGTTGTAAGACCGGAACTTGCTGGCACAACCTGACAGGAAGGAGGCCAATCCGCCCATCAAAAAGGCGCGCCGTGGAAATCTGGTGTTTGTCACTGCTCGACGCCCCTTTTTGCGAGGTCTGTTGGTGCCAGAGGTTACTCTACCGAAGACGTCGGATCAATGACCGTGCGCCAGTGCTCCCTTCGCCATCTGCTCGCCCACCGGTTCACCGCCCGAAGGCCCGTCCTTGATCCGATGGCCGTTCAAAAGCCGCAGCGCATTGGCGACCACCAACAGGGAAACGCCTACATCCGCAGCGATGGCGCCCCACATCGAGGCCATCCCGAACGCGGTCAGCCCGACGAACAGCGCCTTTGTTGCCAGCGATATACCGATATTCTGGTGGATAATCGTCATTGTCCGCCGAGAGTGAGTAATCAGCCACGGCACTCGAGCCAGATCGTCGGTCATCAGTGCAATATCTGCCGTTTCGATCGCCGCATCCGATCCGACAGCCCCCATGGCAATGGCATAATGCGCGCGCGCCATTGCGGGCGCGTCGTTCACGCCGTCGCCGATCATCGCCACCATATCGTGGCATTCCACCAGTTCCTCGATGGCCTTCACCTTGTCTTCTGGCAAGAGTTCGGCGCGCACCTCGTCAATGCCGACCTCGGCCGCCACCGCACGTGCGGTGCGTTCGTTGTCGCCCGTCAACATCACGATTGTCTTCACACCCTGCGCGTGCAGACGCGCAACGATACCCTTTGCATCGGGGCGAATGCGGTCACGAAGCTCCAGTACGCCGGTCACGCCGGTCTCGTCACCCACGGCAACCAGGGTGCTGCCTGCCCCTTCGATCCGGTCCCGAAGATCCGCCGGAATGGCATTGCCGAAACCTTTCTCTTGGGCAAACCGATCTGAGCCGAGCCAGATCGCGCGCCGGTCGGCGCGTCCTTCGAGCCCGCGCCCAGGCACGGTGCGGGTGTCCTCTGCGGCAGACACGGACACATCATCGGTTTTGGCGCGCGCGAGGATGGCGCGTGCCAGCGGGTGCGAGGACCGCGCCTCCAGACTGGCCGCCAGCGTGATGATTTCGCGAGCGGAGGCTTCACCCAGCGGGTGAACCGCCGCCACCTCAGGCTCGCCCATGGTGATCGTTCCCGTCTTGTCCATCGCCAGCGCGGTGGTGCGCCCTGGCGCTTCGACATAAGCGCCGCCCTTGATGAGCACCCCTGCTCGCGCCGAAGCGGCCAGCGCTGCTACAATTGACACCGGCGTAGAAATGACCAGTGCGCAAGGACATGCGATGACAAGAAGGACCAGCGCATTGTAGAACCAATAGTCCCAGGCGCCGCCGAGCAAGAGTGGCGGCACCACCGCGATGGTGATCGCCACCGCCATCACGATGGGTGTATAAATGCGCGCGAATTTCGCCACCCATTGCTCGACCGGCGCGCGGCGGGCATGGGCATCACCGACCATACGGATCATCTTGGCCAACACTGTGTCGGAAGCTGCCTTGGTCGCTCGTACCGTCAGTGTGCCTTCGCCGTTGATCGTGCCGGCATAGACCTCATCGCCCGGCTCCTTTGGCACGAGCGCGCTTTCTCCGGTAATGGGAGCCTGATCGGCGGCTCCCGCCCCCTCCACCACTTCACCGTCGAGGGGGATGCGGTCGCCGCCGCGCACAATGAAGCGATCGTTCACGGCGACCTCTGCCGCAGGCACATCGGTTTCGCTGCCATCTGATCGGATCACCCGAGCTGTCGGCGGCGCCAGATCCAGCAAGGCCGATACCGCGTTGCGGGCCCGCCCCACACTCCAGCTCTCAAGGTAAAGCGAAAGTGAGAAGAAAAACGCAACCGTCGCGGCCTCGAAGAATTCGCCCAGCCCGATGGCACCCGCCACTGCGACCACCATCAACAAGTTCATATCAGGGGAAAACCGTCGCGCGGAAGACCAAGCCTTGGGCGCGACCAGCCAGACCCCGAAGAGAATTGCCACCGCGAATAACCCTGCTTCCGCGAGTGGCATCGGCATTTCTCCGTGCCCTGCGAATAGCCCGAGCGCACCACCCATGCCGGTTTCGACGATGTGGTAGAGAAAACCTGCCACCCAGAAGCCGCCGCTGAGCGCGGTAAACCGCTTTTGACGTGCCAGATGCGCGGCCTGATTCTCTGCTGCGTTGTCGGCGTCCCACGGTTTTGCGCTCATGCCGGTGCTCGCGACCAGTTGCGAAATCTCGTTGTCCGAAATCCTGAATGCGGTATCCAGAATCGTCATCCGCCCATTGATGACATCGAACGCCAGATGCTCAGTCCCGCCGACTTTTGGACCGACCACCCTATTCAGGATTGCCACCTCTTCGGCACAATCCAGACCGGAAACTTGAAAACTTCGCCCATTCGACGGGATGGATTGTGCCCGTCCGGTGTTGGCTCCAGCACCGCAGCACGCAGCACCACCTCCATCAGAGTGGCGAGCTACGCTCGCATGTTTGTGATCATCAACATGATCGTGACTGCAGTCAGAGCTGTGCTTGTGGTCGTGGCGGTGGCCATTGGAAGACATGGGATTGACCTCGGGATTCGTTCATTCCACATTGAGATAGCCCCTACAGTAACTAGAGCTTCAAGAGCTAAAACAAAAACTTGGTCAAGTAAGGAACCGACCTGCGGAACCTTGAAACGCGTTGCCAAGTCTGTGGACGCGGCTGACCTGCCAAAAAGTGAGATAGATATGCTTCAAAAATATGCGGTGATCATGGTTGCAACATTGGCCCTGGCTGGCTGTGCGGTACCTCCGAAGGAAGACAACGATCCATTCAGGGTCGGGAATATTCCAGAATCTGTCGCAGCCCTCGCTGCACCCGACCAGGATCTCAACACGGCACGGCTACGTCCCGAAGATAATTGCTATTGGTATGCGCATAGTGGGCCGGTGGAAACGACCTTGGTCCCGTTGCGATCGGCAGGCGGCAATCCCATCTGCGTCGCGCGCCAATCCTGATTGACGCGTCCAAGCGTCGGATTGACGGCGCGGCTTGGGTCAACTCTGCGGGGTCACGCTGTCCTCTGCCGAATATAGGAACGCCGTCGAGCCAATCTCCACATTCGGATACAGATCGTTTATGTGCGCCATCACCATCCGGACGCAACCGGAACTTGCTCGGCCGCCGATGCTTCGCGGCTGTGGTGTACCGTGGATGCGCAGATAAGTGTCTCGGTCCCCGACATAGAGATAAAGCGCCCGTGACCCGAGCGCGTTCTTAGGTCCGGGTTCCATACCGTCAGCGATGTCGGCGTAGAGCTCCGGGTCGCGGTCAATCATGTTCTGTGTTGGCTGCCAATGCGGCCACCTGACCTTGCGCTTGATCGTGTAAACGCCCGGCTCGTAAAGCGTGCCACGAGCGATCGCCACGCCGTAACGCATCGCAGTGCCGCCTTCCTCGATATGGTAAAGATAGCGCGCCACGGCATCCACATGAATGTCACCGGGCACAAGACCATCTTTTGCTACAACCCGCTGCGGCAGAAAGCGCGGGTGTAGGCCCCATGGATTCGATGTGGCCGGGTTGTATCCCGGCGGTGTAACCTGTGCATCCCACGCGGTTTTTTCCGCTTCAGTGGGCCAGGTGTCAGCCACGAGCGGACTCGAGAAAGACGCCGAGAACAATGCGGCAGTCGTTTGGATGAAATGTCGTCTTGTCAGCATCTTTCTTGTTCCTTTCACGCTATTGGCGGCGATCCAACCCACATCCCGAATTTTTTGCCGGGGAAGGAGTCAAGTTATTACAAACGACTATGCTCCATGGGGCCGACCGTTATCGATGCCTTAACTCTTAAAGTCACTAGAGGTTCAAGAAAAATATTGATCTCGCACGGGCATGTGTTTTCGCAGCTTACATATGGACAACCCTTGGCACCGTGAAGTTGTCAAGCTGTCACCGACCAAAATTAGCGCATGACCTTTCATCTACCGATAGCTCCATTCATATTTTCAGTGTCATCTTGAAGGACCTGGCATTGGAACAGTGGCAAGCACCTACCCGTCAGTGGGATCATCCGATCAGCTTCGCTGCGGCTCTAGAGAAAGGCTAAGAGCTCCCGCGGCTGACGCCATGGTCGAAAGCAAAGGACGAAAGACAAGCACATTAAGGTCGGCAACGCCGAAAACTTCGAGGCAGTGACCGGAAAAGGCGTGCGCTGAACTGTCTTGGGGCGGGCCGTCGCACTTGGAAATACCGCAATGATGCGCGACATGTCTCTCGACACATCTGAGGCGGAGGAAGCGGCAGTTGTTCTACGGGCCGAGGGTAAGACCGCTATGTTTGTGGCCATTGAAGGTAAGCTGTCCGGCATCGTCGCAGTGGCTGACCCGATCAAGGAGTCGACTGCCGAAGCCATCAAGGTGCTGTACGAGGCAGGTCTGCGGATCATTATGGCGACGGGGGACAACGAACGCACCGCCAGGGCCGTGGCGCAGCAGCTTGGAATCGACGAGGTTCGGGCCGGCGTTCTGCCGGAAGACAAGAAGGCGCAGGTGGACGAGCTGCACGCCGAAGGCAGAAAGGTCGCGATGGCGGGTGATGGTGTCAACGACGCGCCAGCCCTGGCCGCAGCGGACGTCAGCCTTGCCATGGGCACGGGCGCGGACGTGGCAGTTGAAAGTGCGGGCATCACGCTGTTGCGCGGGTATCTGAACGGCCTCGTCAAGGCGCGGACACTGGCGGTGGCCACGATCCGCAACATTCGCCAGAACCTGTTCTGGGCGTTTGCCTATAACACGCTCGGTGTTCCAATCGCGGCAGGGGTTCTCTACCCGGTCTTCGGCCTATTAATGTCACCAATGATCGCCGCCGCCGCGATGAGCCTTTCCTCAGTCTCGGTCATCGCAAACGCTCTCAGGCTGAGGCGATTGAAGCTTTAGCGGGTCCGCGTTTTGAACGTGAAGTCGGTCAATTATCCATTTCAGCAAAACGTGTATTGCTGATTTGTGAAAACTCCAACATAGCATGTTCCATGGTACGCAAAACGCGCCTTTTTCTGGTTGCTCTGTTGGTTGGCGCTGTTCTGGCGCAAATCAGTCTTGCTTCCATTTCAAGCGTGGACCCAGCACCCTCAATGGCCTTGCAGAGCGATTGCTGTCCAAATGACTGCCCGGACATGCCGGAATGCGATGCAGCTTGCATTTCGACGATGCAATGTCGGGTAGCCCCGATTGTGCTGGGGCTGGAACGAGCAACTCTAGCGAGCTTGCCGGGCCCCGGAAGCGCAGAGTTCTCACGGGCCGAGGCGGCAGCGCACCGACAACACGCGGACATTGGGCTTCAAAGACCCCCCAAGGCTTAACGGATCAGGTGCCTACCGCACCAAAAGCCACGCGCCTATGTAACGTATAGACTCAGGGTCGATACGTCGGCTGGCGTTCCCGTTGCCCGTCAAAATAGGCGTATCATGCTCCGCTATATCCCCACCTTTCTTACGACCCTCGTGGTCGCGACCCAGCTCTCCGTGCCAATGGCACAGGCGGCTACATCTGATTACAACCTTGTTCTCGTCGAAACGACTTATCCCTTCGGAGACGGCGCGGTTCTGGAGCTTCGTCTGATTGATACCCGCACCAATGCGCCCGTCGAAGGCGCCGTCATTTTTGCCACAAGGCTGGATATGGAGCCGGACGGCATGGAGACGATGACTTCGACAGTCGTGGCGCTGCCTGGCAAAGAGCCGGGTCTATATCGATTTTCCGCCGATCTGACGATGGACGGAAACTGGCGGTTTTCCGTTGCGGCCAAGGTGCAGGGCGAACCTGAAACTGTTCAGGCGCAAATCGTGCTCGAGGTGCTGCCATGAGCGTCTTTGGCAAATTAGTACTTATCGGCGTGGTTGGCGGCGCGGCTGGATGGGCGGGCCTCGCGGCAGGCGTCAAGGGTTGGACGCCTGCTATGCTGGCAAATGTGGCGCAGACGCAATTCACCGCGCTAATGGGACGGCAAGCTGAAGCAATGCCAGCCGCAACCCGAACGCCGACAGGCCCGGTCATCTACTACCGACACCCTGACGGTCTCGCCGAATGGTCCGCTACGCCGACCGAGACTGCCGATGGAAAGTCCTTTTTACCGGTCCTGGCGAGCGAAGACGTATCGTTTGATCCAGAGGCGATCACGCCCCTAGAGGCAGAGAGTGGCGAACGAACCCTACTCTACTACCGCCACCCGATGGGCCTGCCTGATACGTCGCCGGTGCCAAAGCTGGATTCCATGGGGATGGACTACCTGCCCGTCTATGCCGACGAGGTAAGCGATGCCGGATCAGTGACCGTATCGCCCGGCAAGCTGCAACGCACGGGCGTGCGTACGTCAATTGCGGTGTTTGATCCCATGGCAACAACAGTGCGTGCGCCGGGGATCGTCGCGCTGGACGACCGTAGAGTCAGCGTCATTTCATTGCGTGCGGATGCGTTCATCGAAGAAGTTGAGGATGTAACGACCGGATCAATCGTTGAAGCGGGCGAACCGCTGGCGATGCTCTATTCTCCGGATATCGTCTCTGCGGCCGCACAGTATGTTTCGGACCTGCGAACTGGTGAAGGGCGCGTGGAAGGCAGCCGTCAAAGGCTGGCAAACCTGGGTGTTCCCGTATCAGTGATCGACAAAATCGCGGCGGAAAGGCGTACGCCCGTGCAAATCAGCCTGATGGCACCGCGGTCGGGCGTGGTTCTGGAACGAATGGCCGTCGAAGGCATGATGTCCGAGGCTGGAGAAACGCTGTTTCGTATTGCCGATACATCGGTTGTCTGGGTCATGGCGGACGTGCCGGAATCTGCGCTCGCGGGTCTTTCGGATGGAAATGCTGCGACGATCACCTTCCCAGGCCTGCCGGGCGAGACCTTCAGCGGCGTTATCGATAAGATCTACCCTGAGGTCGATATGCAGACCCGGACGGCACGCGTCCGCGTCGACCTGTCCAACCCTGAGGGTCGCTTGCTTCTCAACATGTTCGCTGATGTGGCTTTGGCGACGGGCGACGGTGCGCCCGTGGTGCAGGTGCCGGAAACGGCGGTGATCGACACCGGCGACCGTCAGGTGGTGATCAGAGATCTGGGGGAGGGGAAATTCGCCCCGCAGGATGTGGTGCTGGGGCGGCAGGCAGCCGGGATGGTGGAAATCCTTGAAGGCATTGTGGAGGGCGACCGCATTGTCACCACCTCTACCTTTTTGATCGACGCGGAAAGCAACCTGAACGCAGCCCTGGCTGCGCTGACAGCCCCGGAGGCAGGCGAATGATCTCGCGTGTCATTGAATGGTCCGCCCGCAACCTTGTTCTCGTGTTCTTTGCCACGGCCCTGATCATCGCCGCAGGGGTCTGGTCACTGCGCAACTTGCCGATCGACGCTATTCCCGATTTGTCGGACGTGCAGGTGATCGTGCTGACCGATTATGCGGGCCAGGCTCCGCAGGTCGTCGAGGATCAGATCACCTATCCGCTGACTTCGGCGATGCTTACGGTGCCGCGATCCCGCGTCGTGCGCGGGTTTTCGTTCTTCGGCATTTCCTTTGTCTACATTATCTTCGAAGATGGGGTGGACCCCTACTGGGCGCGCAGCAGGGTGCTTGAATACCTGAACGCCGCAGCAGCCCGCCTGCCGGACGGCGTGACGCCCACGCTCGGTCCCGATGCGACCGGGGTAGGATGGGTTTACCAATACGCGATCACCGGGGAAAATCTGTCGCTGGCGGAATTGCGGTCGTTGCAGGATTGGGTCGTCCGCTTTGGTGCAAGCCGAGCCGAGGGCGTGTCCGAAGTGGCCAGCGTCGGCGGCTTCGTCAAGCAATACTCGGTCACTGTCGATCCGGTGCGGATGCGGGCGCAGGGGATCACGCTGTCCGACATCGGCAAAGCCATCTCCGAAAGCAACATGGACACTGGCGGGCGCACGGTGGAGCTGTCCGAGTTCGAATTCATGGTGCGCGGGCGGGGCTATCTGGCGGGAACCGAGGATATCGGCAACATCACCCTGCGCAGTATCGGCGGGGTGCCGATCAACCTGAAAGATGTCGCGCGGGTCGAAATCGTCCCCAATGAACGCCGCGGCATCGCCGAGTTGAACGGTGAGGGCGAGGTTGCCAGTGGCATCGTGCTGCAACGGGTGGGTGCCAATGCACTGGATGTGATCGAAAACGCCAAAGCGGAACTGGACGTGGTTGCTCAAAGTCTGCCGGACGGCGTCGACATCGTGCCAGTCTATGACCGCTCCAACCTGATCCTGTCGGCAATCGAGACGCTGAAAACGACGCTTCTCGAAGAAAGTCTTGTTGTGGCCGGGGTCACGATCATTTTTCTGCTGCACGTTCGCTCTGCTCTTGTGGCTATCATCATGCTGCCGGTGGGGCTGCTGATGGCGTTCACCGCGATGAAATTCCTCGGGATTGGGGCCAATATCATGAGCCTCGGCGGCATTGCCATCGCCATCGGCGCGATGATCGACGCCGCCATCGTGATGATCGAGAACGCGCACAAGCATCTGGAACGTGCTGTCCCCGACAAGCCCCGAATCGAGGTGCTGGTCGAAGCCGCAAGCGAGGTCGGCCCGGCGCTGTTCTTCAGCCTGCTGATCATCACCGTATCGTTCTTGCCGATCTTTACACTGGAAGGACAGGAGGGGCGCATGTTCGGCCCGCTGGCCTATACCAAGACGTTTTCGATGGCGGCGGCGGCGTTCCTGTCGGTGACGCTGGTGCCTGCGCTGATGGTGGTCTTCGTGCGCGGCCGGATCATCCCTGAACACAGGAATCCAGTGAATCGGGCACTCATCGCCGTTTACCGCCCAATCATCCGCGCCGTGCTGAAGGCCAAAAGTCTCACGATCATCGTGGCTCTCGCCGCACTGGTGGTTACGATCTGGCCCGCGCGGCAGTTGGGGTCAGAGTTCATGCCCGTCCTGAACGAGGGCACGCTGATGTATATGCCGACCACTTTGCCCGGTCTGTCAGTCACCAAGGCCGCAGAGTTGATGCAAATGCAAGACCGCATCATCAAGACCTTTCCCGAGGTCCTGACCGTCTTCGGCAAGGCGGGCCGCGCCCTGACCGCGACCGATCCCGCGCCGACCGAGATGTTTGAGACGATCATCCAGTTGCGCCCCGAAGCGGAATGGCGACTAGGTGTCACCACCGAAAGCCTGCGGCAGGAAATGGACGCCGCGCTGCAATTCCCCGGCGTTTCCAACGCCTGGACCATGCCGATCCGGGCGCGCATCGACATGTTGTCCACCGGCATCCGCACGCCTGTGGGGATCAAGGTCTACGGCACCAGCCTGACCGAGATGGAAAAGGTCGCCCGTGAGGTCGAAGCCGTGGTACGAACGGTGCCCGGAACGACTAGCGCCTATGCCGAACGGGTGATCGGCGGCTATTACCTCGACATCACCCCGGACCGTACAGCGCTTGGCCGCTACGGTCTGTCGGTGCAGGATGTGCAAGAGGTAATCGGCATGGCGTTGGGGGCCAAGGCCATCACGCAGACCGTCGAGGGGCGCGAGCGCTACGACGTCGCAGTGCGCTATCCGGCGACACTGCGGTCTGATCCGGAGGCGATTGGACGCGAGGTTCAAGTTGCACTGCCGGGCGGTGGCACCATTCCGCTGGCGGACGTGGCCACCATTGAACGCACCCGCGGAGCTACGTCGATCCGCACCGAGAACGGACAGCTTGCCGTGTATATCTTTGTCGATATCGTCGGACGCGATCTTGGCGGCTATGTGGCCGAAGCTCAGGCGGCGGTCGCGGCCTCCGTCACTCTGCCACCCGGCTATTCTTTGGGCTGGAGCGGTCAGTTCGAATACCTTGAACGCGCGAAACAGCGGCTGGCCACTGTTGTGCCGCTGACGCTGGCGTTAATCTTTCTGCTACTTTACCTCAACTTCCGCCGCCTGACGGAAACCTTGATCGTGATGCTGTCGCTGCCTTTCGCTCTGGTCGGTGGCATCTGGCTTATGTGGTTCATGGGGTTCAACATGTCGGTCGCGGTGGCCGTCGGGTTTATCGCGCTGGCCGGGGTGGCGGCTGAAACCGGAGTGATCATGTTGATCTATCTCGATCAGGCGTTGAAAGAAGCGCGTGCCCGCGCGGGCGACAGGGACCTGACCCGCGACGAGCTCTACGCCGCGATCATGGTGGGTGCAGTCGACCGGGTGCGCCCCAAGATGATGACAGTTGTCGCAATCATGGCCGGCCTGATGCCGATCCTTTGGGCGCATGGCACCGGGTCCGAGATCATGCAGCGCATCGCAGTACCCATGATCGGGGGAATGGTGTCGTCAACCTTGCTGACCCTGATCGTCATTCCCGCGGTTTATGCCATCATCAAAGGTTGGAGCCTGAAAAAAACTGTCGCCGCGGATCATCTACCCACCGAGCGTGATACAGACCAAGTATAGTGTATTTTTTTTTCTCTCAGAATTGGGCAAAACTAGAGGTCCTCCGCAGAAGTGGTCCAACAACTGTAATAGTATGATCCCGTTCCAGAAGGACCAGACATGGCTGGAAGGAGAGGTAAACCCGAAGACACTGTCCTGAAGCTTCTGCAGGTTGAAGTGATGCCGTGGCAAGGCAAGGCGAGAGCAGATATGGCAGATCGGCGTGACGGTTCAAACCTATTCCCGCTGGTGCAAGCGTGTCTTACGGATCTGGGTGCAAGAAGGGCTCAAAGTTGCACAGAAACACGCTAAGTAGGGACGGCTCTGACTGAGCGATGGCTCCTCTATCCGTCTCCGGCTTGAACGCCCAAATCATGACTGGTCCCATGATTTCGCGCCGGATCGGACGCATGGCGGTCGGCTGTTTCGCACCCTCAACATTATCAATGAGTTCACGAAGAAGGCGCTGGTGATGCGTATCAAATGCAAGCTCAACTCGACCGACGTTGTTGGTGCCTTGACAGATCTGTTCATCCTGCTGGGCCCGACCGATTTTATAAGGTCCGACAAACGTCCCACGTCGGGAACTTTTGGCTGTTTAGGTTAGCAGGTCATAGGACATCCGGCAAACCGGGTGGCCTGTAATCGGCGCCCAGACGGGCTCTGCCATCGAGAAGTGATCTCCTCTACAGCAAACATAGGGTTCGCGCGATGGCGGCCCTCACCGTCCTAAAAACAAAATGCCAAATCCTAAGCAGAAGGCCCGAACATTATCTACGAGGTCAGCGAATTGCCTCCGCGACTCCGTTCAAAGAGAGTGGTGATCTTGGCCCACGAATGACCCTTAATCCGAAATCAGAGGTGGCTCGGTTCTGGGTGAAAATCAACAGCTGCGAGCATCGAAAGACCTCAGCTGGGCGCTCTGGCGACGATGAAGCGGATGCCATCGCCGAAGCTGTATTGAGATAAATATGCCCTGATTGACATTGCTGGGTCAACGCCTGAGCGCGAGGGACGTTGACCGCCAAGTTGCCGAACTCTAGGTCCGCATCGCCGTCCTGAACCGCGCTCGGCATACCTGTCACCGAAGCTGTCGAATAAGTCTGTGACCAAGGCGGGCGATCAGCCAATGTGATCGCCCGCAGGCAAATAGAGCAAAACTCTACTTATCAAAATGCCCAGTTGGTCCTGCCGATGAGCGATGAAACTCTGAAGCGGCTTGAGCGGCTTGCATGTGTGCATCCATTTCAGCGCGGGTGACTTTTCCATCACCATCCTGATCTGCGTGATCGAAATGTTTACGCATGGTATCGCTCATGTGAACATGCTTGTTGTTGACGGAAAGCTCGTGGGGCCCTCTTCCAATCCCCTGTTCGGCGAAAGCTGTTCCGGCGCTGATTGTGGCAATCATGGCCGCGAGAACCAGGTTTGTTTTGTGTTTCATTTTGGTTTAGTCCTTCTCCATTGAGGTTCCGTTAATGTGGCTAATCATGCAAACTATGCAATACTTGCAGTTGTCAGTTTTGTATCGGATTGTCGCAGAGTGCCGCATGGAGACATTCGGTTACATTAAAAATCGGCACTGGCCCTTTTTTCAGGTAAGTTTAGTAAATGACAAAGACACCTCACATCTTGCTCGTTGATGATAGTATCGAAATTTGCAAAGCCGTTTCGCGTTATTTAGAGAGGAACAATATGCGCGTTACGAGCGCTGCCGGAGCGGTGGAGATGGACAGTCTTCTTAAGGTTGGATGTTATGATCTCATAGTTCTTGATGTGATGATGCCTGGAGAGGATGGAATGTCTATATGTCGTCGTTTATCTGCAAAAGGAGGCGTGCCCATCCTGATGCTGACTGCGCTTAGTGAGGAAATGGATCGGATCATAGGACTTGAGATTGGTGCAGATGATTATCTTTCTAAACCTTTTAACCCCCGTGAGTTACTGGCGCGGATAAAAGCGATTCTCCGGAGGGCTCAACGGCCACAACTGCTCGCCGAGGGTCTCACGGGTAAACGCGTTCAATTCGCAGGATGGACTCTCGAGACTGATACTCGTCGCCTATTTTCAGCTGAAGGTCGTGAACAAACGCTAACAACATCAGAGTTTAAACTTTTGACAATTCTGCTGGAACGTCCACGTGTCGTGATGAGTCGTGCGCAATTGATCGACTTGGCCAAGGGTAGCTTACCCTCTGCCTTTGATCGAACCATCGACAATCAGATCAGCCGTCTGCGGCGAAAGATTGAAGCTAACCCCGGACGGCCAAGTATCATCACGACCGTTCGAAGTGGCGGTTACAGCCTTGCGGTAGATGTTGAGACGTTTTTGTGATGCGAGGACTGGTAGTAGGTTTGCGCGGTCAGATCTTGCTCCTGATAATTGGATGCCTTGTGATCGCGCAGGCGACAAGTATTTGGCTATTTATTGACGAACGCAGCCTAGCCGTAAGAGCCGCTATCGGAGCTGAGGCGGCAGGACGCGCAGCGAATGTAGCCCTACTGCTTGAACAAGCTCCTAAAGATCTGCATTCTTCAATCTTGAGCGCAGCCGACTCACCGCTCGCGCGCTTTCAGATCGATCCACGACCAGCGGTTGACCATCTTGATCATCAAGCAAATGGAGCGGTGGAGGAACGGATCAGATCACTTCTCTGGAATGGAGACACGAGAGAGGTTCGCGTTGAGCTTCACGAGGTTGGGCGTCCATTTTCCCCAATTGAAAGTATGCGCACACAAGCGTCTGGCCCTCAGGGAAGGACAATGCATGACAGGGTGTTGGGTCTTGAACTCACTCTCTCAATAGCTCTTCCTGATGATGAATGGCTTAATGTTGACACGCGCTTCCAGCGACCACCCCTGCAGTGGCCGATCTATTCCGCGGTGAGTTTTGTCGTGACTGCTGCGCTGCTGATCGGCGGAGCATGTTGGTATTTGCTTTCAAATTTGACTTGGCCGCTTCGTAGCTTGACCCAAGCTGCCGAGAGGCTTGGAAGGGGTGAGGAAAGTCATCCACTACCAGCTGTTGGCCCGATTGAGGTTCGTGGGCTGACAGAGGCATTCAACCTCATGCAGGAGCGCCTAGTACGAACTGTTTCGGAAAAAACACGCATAATGGCCGCTTTGGGGCATGATTTGCGTTCACCGCTGACCGCTCTTCGTGTCCGTGCGGAAATGGTTGACGATGAGGAGACGCGCGGCGGTTTGATCGCATCCGTTGAGGAAATGCAGAACATGGTTGAGCGCACGCTAGCATTTGCGCGGGGCATAGCAATCAGCGAAACTCCGGAGACGATTGAGTTGGGGAAGTTTCTTAGTGATCTCAAAAGTGACATGCTTGAAGATTTTCAACTTGACGTTGGTGCGCCGCTAGATGTCAGATTAAGACCGCAAAGTATTCGCCGTGCTCTCCGCAACGTTATCGAAAACGCTATTCGCTATGGCGGCAAAGCCGAGGTAACCTACAAACGGGATAATGAAAGAGCGGTTATCGAAATACGCGACTACGGCATTGGTATTCCCAATGAACTACTTGAAGATGTGTTTGAACCCTTTTTCCGTGTTGAGGCATCGCGCTCGCGCGAAACAGGCGGCACGGGGCTCGGTCTTTCCATTTCGCGCGCTATTCTGCGCTCCCATGGTGGTGATGCAACAATACAGAATCACCCAGGGGGCGGAATTCTAGCAAGTTTGAGCTTGCCCCTTTCCCAGAATTTTGAAGACCAAGAAGTCTTTATTTCTTGATGTCACATTAAAATGTAATATTTTGTTCTAGAACTGCTCCAATCGCAGGCTCTGTTGCACAAATCGGCTGATCGCCGAAGTTCCCCTTTCCCTGGACAGACTTATCCCACGGTCTCTGTGACGGGTATGCCGAGTGCGGTGTAGCCGTTCAGGATGGCGATGCGGACCT
>NZ_JARAMP010000041.1:0-19670 GCF_028802875.1 Seohaeicola sp. 4SK31
GCATGAGATGGTCGCCCAATGGAGCCCACCGCGTGGCTGTTGTCCGCGCCGCCGTTCTCGACGGTCGGCTAACCGGAGCCTACCAAAGAGCAGCCGCATGACCCCCAAGTTTTGCCCACTCCCCCGCGCAGCCCTGTTGCCCATTGGGACCCCGGTTGCAACGATGGCAGATGGCAGATGGCACTGCGCTCAGCGTTGAGCAACCGCTCATCAATGGAGGAGGTGCGACAGGTGATGCGATCACCCGCAGCTTGGAGGCTGTTCCGGTGCTCGTGACTGATTTACTGGGTGGCGACTTTACCATGCCTGGTACGGCACTTGCGGCTATGGCGCCAGCCGCTCCCGTTTCTGAAAAGCTGTGGAGCGCAATGTTCGGCAATGCACCCCGCCACAGTTTGATGCAAGAATACGGTGGAGCTGATATCACTCTGACACATGATACATTCGAATTGGCTATGCTGAGTCCCGACACTGCACATGGGTCAACCGCCGGGGACGGATCTGAGCCTGCTGCTGTTGCTTCAATTGGCAAATCGTTTGAAGCAGCAGGCGGCGCGATTTTCATTGGTTTGAACCTTGGCCGCGATGACGGTTCGGTGCTGCCTGGCTTGGAAGGAACAAGTTCCACTTTTGCGGCATTGGAAGTGGGTTTTTCACAAAAGATCGGATCAGCCGGCTTCATAGAACTTGGCGGAACCTTTGGGATGTCGCCGGGTTCCACAGGCATCGGGATGTCAAACACTTCGGATGTGCGCTTCAATGCCATGCGTGTAGAGGCTGGACAAACTGGTGTGTTGCGGAAAGGGGACCGGCTGAGCCTCGGAGTATCTATGCCTATCGCTGTCACCTCCGGTAGCACTCAAATTGCGCTACCGGCTGCTCGCAGCGCAGGTGGTGTGTCTTACCAAGATTTAGGGATCAACTATGCACCGCAAGCCCGGGAAATTGATCTATCGATTACTTATGGAACACCCATGGGACAAAGCGCTGAGGTCTTTGTTGGCGCTATCCATGCGTTTAACCATGGTCATATCACCGGGCGTCAGGATACAGCAGCTATTATGGGATTCCGCGTTGCCTTTTAGTAAGAGTGGCGCGCTTACAGCTCGAAGCTGTAGTTGGCGGCTCGCTGTTCATCGACGCCTTGAGCCCGAACCGTCACCGCGACGCAATGCGGCGCGCTATGTGAATATCTAACGCGCCAAATCTATAAGACCCTCAACATCCAAATGCTCCTCTACGTGATCGGCCAGCGCATCCAGCGTCTGTTCGATTAGTGCGCTGTGCGCCAGTGTCGAGGCATTTACGCCCAATGCGGAGAGAAAGTTGGCGCGAAACGCGTCCGAGGCGAACAACCCGTGCAGATAGCTCCCGATGATGCGTCCGTCTGCACTCACAGCGCCTTCGGCCCGCCCTTCAATCCGGGCGAAAGGGCGCGCGCAATCGGGGCCGTTGCTCTGTCCGATGTGGATCTCGTAGCCCGCCACTTCCAGCCCGCTGGCGGAATGGGTCGCTTTCACGCGTGAAAGGCGCTTGTTCGGCGTCATCACGGTGGCTACATTCAACAGGCCTAGCCCAGATGTTTCGCCTGCAGGGCCTTCGATCCCATCAGGGTCACTCACGCTTTGCCCCAGCATCTGATAGCCGCCACAAATGCCCAAAACATGCCCGCCGCGCCGAACATGGGCATTCAGATCTATGTCCCAGCCCTGCGCGCGCAGAAATGCCAGATCGCCGCGAGTCGACTTTGATCCGGGAATGATCACCAGACGCGCATCACCGGGGATCGGCTGACCTGCGCGCACCATCACCAGATTGACGCCGGGTTCCGCCTTGAGCGGGTCCAGATCGTCGAAATTGGCAATCCGGCTTAAGGTCAGGCAGGCTATGGTCACGCCGTCTGTGGCAGGGCCGGAGGCCAGATCGAGCGCATCCTCAGCGGGCAGCAGATTGGCTCGTACAAACCACGGCACCACGCCGAAACCGCGCCATCCGGTAATCTGCTCGATCATGACATACCCATCGTCAAACAGACGAGGATCGCCACGAAACTTATTAATAATAAATCCTTTGATCATTGCAGCATCAGCCGGATCAATCACCGTCTGAGTGCCCACGACCTGCGCGATCACGCCGCCACGGTCGATATCGCCGGTCAGGATCACCGGCACATCGGCGGCGCGGGCAAAGCCCATATTGGCGATATCACCGGCACGCAGGTTCACCTCGGCCGGGCTGCCCGCGCCCTCCACGATAACCAGATCATAGGTGTCGCGCAGGCGGTTGAAACTGTCCAGCACCGAGGCCATCAGCTTGGGCTTCAGCGCCGCATAATCGCGCGCCCGTGCCGTGGTCAGCCTTTTGCCCTGCACGATCACCTGCGCGCCCACCTCGGACTCGGGTTTCAACAGCACCGGATTCATATCCGTGACCGGCTCCAGCCCGCAGGCCAGCGCCTGCAAGGCCTGCGCCCGTCCGATCTCGCCACCATCGGCGGTGACGGCAGCGTTGTTGGACATGTTCTGCGGCTTGAACGGCGCCACGGACAGGCCACGGCGGGCTGCTGCACGGCACACCCCCGCCACCAGCATGGATTTGCCGACATTCGAGCCGCAGCCCTGAATCATGATCGCGGGCATCGGGGATCAGAATTCCACGCCCGGCTGGGCCTTGATGCCGGAGCGGAATGGATGCTTGACCAGCGTCATCTCGGTCACCAGATCGGCGGCCTCGATCAGCGCCTCCTTGGCGTTGCGGCCAGTCAGGCAGACATGCGTCAACGGGGGTTTTTCCTCGGACAGAAAGGTCAGCACCTCGTCGATATCCAGATAGTCGTAGCGCAGCGCGATGTTAATCTCGTCCAGCAGCACAAACCGAATTTCGGGATCGCGGATCAGGGATTTGGCCTTTTCCCATCCGGCTTGGGCTGCGGCAATGTCGCGCGCCTTATCCTGCGTTTCCCATGTGAAACCTTCGCCCATCGCGTGGAACTGGCACAGCTCCGTGAACTGGCCCTCGATCAGGCGCCGCTCGCCGGTATCCCACCCACCTTTGATGAACTGCACAACGGCGCAGGGCATGCCATGCGCGATAGACCGCAGGATCATCCCGAATCCGGACGAGGATTTACCTTTGCCCGCACCTGTATGGACGATGATCAGCCCTTTCTCGCCTTCCTTAGCGGCCATCATCCGGTCGCGGGCGGCTTTCTTCTTGGCCATCTTGGAGGCATGACGCGCCAGTTCCGCCTCGGATGTGGGGGCTGGTTTGTCGGCGGAAGTGTTCTGAATATCTGACATCGTATTGTCCTTTTTCTTGACACTCGCCGCCCTTCTGTCAAATGAGGGGGATTGAGCGCTGGTGCCTGTCTTATGGCAGGCCAAAAGGGAATGCGACAGGTTTTGCGACACACCCGTGTTGCCTGACCGAAGCGCAGCCGCCCCCGCGACCGTGACCGGAAAGGTCCGCCCATGCCACTGGCCGCAAGGTTCGGGAAGGGGGGCGAACCGCTGAAGCAAGGTGCAAGCCCCGCTTCGAGATCCGCAAGCCGGGAGACCTGCCAGTGCACGAACTGAAACGCGCGGACGGGGTGTTCCGCGACCTTCGGACACAGGCGATAACGCCTGACCGTTGGCGCATGCCTCTGTTTTCCGCAGTCAAAAAAGGTGACGCGATGGGTGCTGTTCTCCATGTCTGCATGACCTGCCGCGCGGGCCAGCCGGTGCTTGAGGGCGAGGTTTGCGCCGGTGCCCGACTGTTCGAGGCGCTGTCGACTGCGCCCGCGCCCGAAGGTGTGACCATTCGCCCCGTCGAATGCTTGTCCGCCTGCGATCACGGGTGCAGCATCGCCCTGACCAAGCCCGGCGCATGGTCGTATGTCTACGGTCGTATGACCTCTGATGATACCGATGAAATCCTGCGCGGCGCGGCGCTTTATGCACAGACCGAGGACGGTATCGTGCCGTGGCGTGAACGCCCCGTGATCTTCCGCAAGCAGAGCCTTGCGCGCCTTCCCAAAATGGAGCTTTGACATGTCCGATCTGACCAAAATCCCCGTCACTGTCATCACCGGCTTTCTGGGATCGGGCAAGACCACGCTGATCCGGCATCTGATGCAGAACCCGCAGGGCAAGCGGCTGGCCATACTGGTCAACGAGTTCGGCACCGTGGGCGTGGACGGCGATATCCTCAAAGCCTGCGCGGACGAGAATTGCCCCGAAGAGAATATCGTCGAACTGGCCAATGGCTGCATCTGCTGCACTGTGGCCGATGATTTCATCCCCACGATCGAGGCGCTTCTGGCGATGCCGCAGCGGCCGGACCATATTATCATCGAAACCTCCGGTTTGGCACTGCCCAAACCACTGTTGAAGGCGTTCGACTGGCCCGCGATCCGCTCCAAGATTACCGTGGACGGCGTGATCGCGCTGGCTGATGCCGAGGCGGTGGCGGCGGGGCGTTTCGCGCCCGATGTGGCGGCGGTGGATGCACAGCGTCTTGCGGACGACTCACTGGATCACGAGACACCGCTCTCCGAGGTGTTCGAGGACCAGATCGCCTGCGCCGATGTGGTGCTGCTGTCCAAGGCTGATCTGGCGGGCGAGGCCGGTCTTGCGGCGGCGCGCAAGGTGATCGAGGCGGAAACGCCGCGCAAGCTGCCGATCATCGCCATGACCGACGGTGTGATCGATCCGCGGGTGATCATCGGCCTGAACGCGGCGGCCGAGGATGATTTGGATGCGCGCCCCAGCCATCACGACGGTCATGACGACCACGAGCACGAGGATTTCGATTCCATCGTCGTGGCGCTGGACGAGGTCGCGGATATCGACGATCTGGTCGCCCGCGTGCAGCGTTTGTCGCGCGAGCAGGATATCCTGCGGGTGAAGGGCTATATCGCGGTGACGGGCAAGCCGATGCGTCTTCTGTTGCAAGCCGTGGGGGAACGTGTGCGCCATCAGTTCGACCGTCCATGGGGAGAGACCCCGCGCCAGTCGCGTCTTGTTGTCATCGCGGAGCATGACAATATCGACGCTGCCGCGATCCACCGAGTTTTGCAGGGCTAAGGGCACATCATGCACGTCGTCTTCCGCGAATCCCATGGTCTGGAAGAGGCTGAAACCCCGTTCGATCCGGGGCAGGACCCTGCCGATCTAGTGGTGTTGTCCTTCTCGGACAGTGACCTCGGGGCGTTCGCGGCGGGCTGGCACCGTGCAGCGGGTGCCTTGCCAGCTCTTAGGCTGCAGAATATCGTTGCGCTGAAACATCCCGTCTCGGTCGATACCTATATTGAGAACACCCTTTCGGGGGCAAAGGCGATCCTGATCCGTCTGATCGGAGGGGAGGCTTACTGGCCTTACGGTCTGGCCTCCATTCAGGATCTGGCGCGCAGGCGCGGAATTGCGCTGGCAGTGCTGCCTGCGGACGGGCGGCCCGATCCGGCGCTTGATGCTTTGTCCACCCTGCCGGTTTCGACCCTGCGGCGTCTGTCGGAGTTGTGCGAGGCGGGTGGCGCTGTGGCGGCGCAGGCGGCTTTGGCGCAGTTGTGCATTGCAGCGGGACTTTATGCAGGGCCTGTGCCCGGCAACAAGCGCGTGCCCGATATGGGGTTCTATGATCCTGATCAGGGGGTGATTGCCGCGCCGCCTGCGGATGGGCCTTTCGTGCTGGTAAGCTTTTACCGCTCCTACCTGACAGCGGCGGATACATCGCCCGTGGATGTGTTGATCCGCGAATTGCGCGCCGCTGGCTTTGCGGCTTGCGGGGTCTTCGCGCCGTCGCTCAAGGCGGCGGGGTTTGCCGACTGGCTGCGCCCTTGGCTGGATCAGGCGCCGCCTGTGGCGATTGTGAATGCAACAGCGTTTTCTGCCCGCGCAGAGGATGGAACAACGCCCTTTGATATGGCGGATTGTCCGGTGTTTCAGGTGGCCTTGTCCACGGCGCGCAGGCAGGATTGGGCCTTGTCGGACCGTGGCCTGTCGCCTGCAGACCTTGCCATGCATGTGGTTCTGCCCGAGGTGGACGGGCGCATGTTTGCTGGTCTTGTATCCTTCAAATCCCCCGGCAAGCGCGATCCTGATTTGCAATTCTCGCGCTTCGCGCACCGTGCCGATGCGGCGCGGGTGGCTGTGGTGGTGGGCAAGATCAAGGCGTGGCATGATCTGGCGGTGACGGCAGCAGATAACCGGAGGCTGGCACTTGTTCTGTCCAACTATCCGGGGCGCGCACATCAGCTGGCGCATGCTGTCGGTATGGATGCGCTGGCCTCGACCGAGGCTTTGCTGGCTGATCTGGCGGCTGCGGGCTATGATGTTGCGGCGGGGACGGGGCTGGGTGCTGCGCTGATGGATGCGCGGATGGACTGGCCGTTGGCCGATTATCTGGCAGCGTTGGAGGGCTTGCCGCAAGCCTTGCGCGACGATCTGTTTGCGGCATGGGGTGGTCCTGCCGATGATCCGGCTTGCACCGGCGGGGTGTTCCGCTTTGCCGCGCTGCGCCGTGGCAATGCGCTGATCGCGCTGCAACCAGAGCGCGGCGATGTCGTCACGCGGGACGGGGATTACCACGATCTCGCGCGGGTACCGCGTCATTTCTATGTAGCGTTTTACCTTTGGCTACGGGCGCAAGCGCCGCATGCGCTGATCCATATGGGCGCGCATGGTACTCTGGAATGGCTGCCGGGCAAATCTGTTGCCCTGTCGGGCGATTGCTGGCCCGAGGCGCTGATCGGCACCTTGCCTGTCATCTATCCTTTCATCGTCAACGACCCCGGCGAGGCGGCGCAGGCCAAGCGGCGCATTGGGGCGCTGACCTTGGGCCATCTGCCGCCGCCTTTGGCGCAGACTGAAATTCCGGCAGGGATGCAGCGGCTGGAGCGGCTTCTGGATGAGTTTTCCACCGCTGACGGGCTGGACCCTGCACGGCGTGACCGTTTGATCGGGGATATTCTGGGCGAAGCGCGGGCATCAGGTGTCGAGGCTGATCTTGGCCTGCCGGAAGGCGCAAGCCCTGCCGAGGCGCTGACACGGCTGGACCGTTTTGTCTGCGATATTAAGGAAAGCCAATATGGAGAGGGGCTGCATGTTCTGGGGCGCGGCGCTTGTGGCGATGCGGAACGTGACGGGCTGATCCGCGCGCTCGCGGGCAAGCGTGTGGCGGCGGGGCCATCCGGCTCGCCCGCGCGGGGACGCTCGGACGTGCTTCCAACGGGGCGCAACCTCTATGCTGTCGATCCGCGCGCCGTGCCTTCGCGGGGGGCCCATGCCCAAGGCGTCAAGCTGGCCGAAGAGGTGTTGCGCAAGCATTTGCAGGATCACGGCGACTGGCCGCGCGGCTTGGTCATTGACCTTTGGGGCAGTGCCACGATGCGGACTGCGGGCGAGGAATTCGCGATGGCGCTGCATCTTGCGGGGCTGGCGCCTGTCTGGGATGCGGGATCAGCGCGGGTGTCGGGGGTCGAGGTGGTGCCGCTGGCGCTACTGGACCGACCGCGCATCGACGTGACATTGCGGGTGTCGGGCCTGTTCCGGGATGTGTTTCCAGGGCTGGCGACCATGTTCGAAACAGGGGCTGCGGCCTTGGCCGAACGGGACGAGGCTGATGATTTCAACCCCTACCGCGCCAAGGCAGCCCGCGTTTTCGGCCCCAAGCCCGGACAGTACGGCCTTGGAATGGGCGCTGCGATGGACGAATTCACAAAAGAGGCGCGTGCGGCTGCGGGCGAGGCATGGCTTGCCGCGTCAAGCTGGGCCATCGGTGCGGACGGGCTATCGCGTGATGATCGCGC
The DNA here is from genome assembly GCF_028802875.1 of Seohaeicola sp. 4SK31. NCBI lineage: Bacteria > Pseudomonadati > Pseudomonadota > Alphaproteobacteria > Rhodobacterales > Roseobacteraceae > Seohaeicola > Seohaeicola sp. 4SK31. The sequence goes on from NZ_JARAMP010000041.1 coordinate 7,787, forward strand.
GGGGCTTGAGGCGCGGTTGCAAGGGGCCGACAGCTTTGTGCATGCGCAAGACCTGCCGGAAAGTGATCTGCTGCTGGCGGGCGACTATGCAGCACATGAGGCTGGATTTGCCGCTGCCATGGCGCGGATCGGGGCGGCTGCGCCTGCGCTTTATCATCTGGACGCCTCGCAGCCCGACCGCCCGCGCGCGCGCGGGCTTACCGAAGAGATCGCTCGCGTGGTGCGGGCGCGGGCCAGCAATCCGGCTTGGGCTGACGGGATGATGGCGCATGGTTTCCGTGGAGCAGCCGAAATTACCGCAACGCTAGAGAACATGGCTGCTTTCGCTCATCTGGGAGGCGTCGTGCCGCCGCACTTATTTGATGCATATCACGAGGCCACTCTTGGCCGCGAGGACTTGGTGGCTTTCATGGAGCGCGAGAATCCTACCGCCTTGGCTGCAATGCGTGATGTGTTCCACAGGTTGCGCGGTGCGGGGCTATGGGTGACGCGGCGCAACTCGATTGCGGCTGCGCTGGAGGCGGATGCATGAGCGCCGCGAAGGATTTCGCCGTGATGGGCTGGTGCCCTGGAGCCTTGCGCCCGATGATGTCGGGCGACGGATTGGTGGTGCGCGTGCGGCCACGTGGTGGGCGGCTGACTCAGGCGCAGGCGGCGGGGGTCGCAGCGGCGGCGGCTGCGCATGGCAACGGGCTGATTGATCTGTCATCGCGCGGCAATGTGCAGTTGCGCGGCGTGTCCGAGGCGACGCACGGCCCGCTGATCGACGATCTTCGTGCCTTCGATCTAATAGATGCAGACGCGCAGGCCGAGGCGCGGCGCAATGTGCTGGTGACACCCTTTTCGGATGCAGGTACCGATGACCTAGCGGCAAGACTGGGGCAGGCGCTAGGCGACGCACCTGCATTGCCCGCTAAATTCGGCTTTGCGGTAGACTGCGGGCCAGCCCCTGTGATGCAGGATATTGCCGCCGATATCCGGCTAGAACGCGCGGCGGATGGCGGGCTAATCCTGCGTTGTGACGGGTCGGAGTTTGGTGCACGCGTATCCGATGCCGAAGCTCCGGCGCTGGCAATAGCCTTGGCGCAGTGGTTTGTAGATGCAGGCGGCGTGACAGATGGGCGCGGGCGGATGGCGGCACTGGCCTGGCGCGGCTTATTGCCGGCGGGCATTCTGGCAGGGACAGTGCGCCCTGCGACAGCGGCCGCATCCCCCGCACCGGGACTGGTTGCACAGGGTGCGCTGGTCGGTTTTGCCTTCGGGCAGATGCAGGCTGACACGCTGACAGCACTTGCCGCCTTGGGTGATCTGCGGGTGACGCCGTGGCGGATGCTGCTGGTCGAGGGGCTGAGGGTTTTGCCGGATATCGCGGGGCTGATCGTGACGCCGGATGATCCGTTGCGCCGCGTTATGGCTTGCACAGGCGCACCCGGATGTTTGCAGGCGCATGGTCCCGTGCGCGATCTAGCCCGCAAGCTTGCCCCGCAGTTGGCTGAGGGGCAGTTGCTTCATGTATCGGGCTGCGCCAAGGGGTGCGCTCATCCCACGCGGGCGGATGTTACTTTGGTCGCATCCCCGCAGGGCTTTGACCTGATCCAAGGGGGTTGCGCGCAGGATGCGGCTGATATCAGAGGCCTGACAACAGCCCAAGTGATTGCGAAAGGTTCGTTCTGATGCCGCATACCTATGAAACCGACGGGGCCGCAATCTATCTGCAATCCTTTGCCACGATACGCGCCGAGGCTGATCTGGCGCGATTCACACCCGAGGAAGAGATCGTTGTCGTTCGGATGATCCATGCCGCAGGTATGGTAGGGCTTGAGGCGCATGTCCGCTTTACCCCTGGTATGGCGATTGTCGCGCGCGCAGCGCTTGAGGCAGGCGCGCCAATCCTGTGCGACGCGCATATGGTCAGCGAAGGGATCACACGCACGCGGCTGCCCGCCGCCAATCAAGTGATCTGCACGCTGCGCGATCCGGCGGTGCCAACGCTGGCGGCCAAGATGGGCAATACACGCTCGGCTGCCGCGCTGGAACTGTGGCGGCCGCATCTGGCGGGGGCTGTAGTGGCCATCGGCAATGCACCGACCGCCCTTTTTCATCTGCTTAACATGCTGGAAGACCCCGATTGCCCGCGCCCTGCGGCGATTATCGGCTGTCCGGTCGGCTTTGTGGGTGCCATGGAGTCGAAAAAGGCGCTGATGGCTGCACCGCCTGTGCCATCGGTGATTGTTGCAGGGCGTCTGGGTGGCTCGGCGATTACGGTGGCCGCTGTCAATGCGCTGGCCAGCCGCAAGGAATGAACATGGACAGTCCGACAGAAAATATTGAGGGCCGCATTATCTGTGCAGGGCTTGGCCCCGGTGATCCGGAACTCATGTCAGTCAGGGCAGACCGCGCGATCCGTGCGGCGCGCCATATCGCCTTTTTTCGCAAGGCTGGTCGTCCCGGACAGGCGCGCCGGATCGTTGAGGGGATGCTGGCGGCGGATGCTGTAGAATATCCGATGGAATATCCTGTCACGACAGAACTGCCCTTTGACAGCCCCGACTATATCCGCTTGCTGGCCGCCTTCTATGACGATTGGGCGCAGCGCTTGAAAACGCTAGTGACCGACGGGGCAGATGTGGTGGTGCTCTGCGAGGGTGATCCGTTTTTCTATGGTTCGTTCATGCATCTTTACACGCGTCTGAAGGATCATGTGCCGGTTGATGTGATCCCTGCGATCCCCGGCATGGTCGGCTGCTGGAATGCCGCGGGCCAACCCATCACATGGGGCGACGATGTGCTGACCGTGCTGATGGGCACGCTACCCGAGGATGATCTGGTCCGGCATATGCAGGTGGCGGATGCGCTGGCTATCATGAAGACAGGGCGCAACCTGCCAAGGGTGCGCCGCGCTTTGGCGACAGCCGGACGGCTTGAAGATGCATGGCTGATCGAACGGGGCACAATGCCTAACCAGCGGATTGCCCGCCTCGCCGAGGTTGATGACTCCGATTGCCCTTATTTCGCGATTGTGCTGGTCCACGGGCAGGGGCGGCGGCCTGAAACGGTCGGGCCGGAATGACGGGGTGGATAACAGTTGCAGGGCTTGGACCGGGCTCTGACGCCTTGGTCACACCCGAGGTCAACGCGGCTTTGGCCGAGGCGACGGATATCGTCGGCTATATTCCCTATGTCGCACGGGTGGCCCCGCGCGAGGGGCTGACCCTGCATCCGTCAGATAACCGTGTGGAACTGGACCGCGCCGAACTGGCGCTGCGAATGGCGTCTGAAGGCCGCCACGTGGTGATCGTCTCTTCCGGTGATCCGGGGGTGTTCGCCATGGCTTCGGCCTTGTTCGAAGCTTTGGAAGGCAGGCCGGAGTATCACGCAACAGATATCCGTATCCTGCCTGGCATTACCGCGATGCTGGCAGCGGCGGCACGGGCGGGTGCGCCGTTGGGCCATGATTTTTGCGCAATCAATCTGAGCGACAATCTCAAACCCTTTGCCGAGGTGGAGCGGCGTCTGCGTCATGCGGCGCGTGGCGGCTTTGCGATGGCATTTTACAATCCGCGTTCAAAATCGCGCCCGCACCAGTTTTCCCGCGTGCTGGATATCTTGCGCGAGGAATGCGAACCGGCGCGGTTGATCCTGTTTGCCCGCGCGGTCAGCACAGCGGACGAGGCCTTGCGCACTGTGACGCTATCGGAGGCGGGGCCAGAAATGGCCGATATGAGGACCGTTGTAATCGTGGGCAATGCGGCCACGCGGAAGGTCGGGCGCTGGCTTTATACCCCGCGCTCTGTGCCCGATCCGGTGCCGGAATGAGCCAGCCACGCCAGAACCTCGTTCACGCTGCTCGCCAGATGGCGCGGGGGCAGGGCGGGCCGGTCGATCATGATGACCGGCAGATGAAGCACCCGCGCAGCTCCCAGCTTGGCCGCAGCGCCAGTGCCACCTGCATTCTTGGCGACGATGTGGGTGATCGCATGGTCACGCATCAACACCGTATCGCCCGCCACGTCAAAGGGTCCGCGCGCGATGATCGTGCTGGCCTGACGCAGCGGTACCGGGCCGGGATCGACAAGGCGCAACAGGTAGTGATGCTGCGGCTTGCTGGCAAAAGCGGAAAGGTTCTGTTTGCCGATGGCCAGAAAGACACGCGCAGGCTGGTCGGGCAGGGCGGTCACGCTGGCATCGATATCCGGCACATGGGTCCAGTTGTCGCCCGCTTCCGCCTGCCACGCAGGACGCTCCAGCCCAATCATCGAAGTGCCTGTCAGGTTGCAGGCCTGCACGGCATTGCGGCTCATCTGGGCTGCGAAAGGGTGGGTGGCATCGATGACATGGGTGATGGACTTGTCGTGCAGATAGCGCACCAGACCATCAACGCCGCCAAAGCCGCCGATCCTTGTCGGCAATGGCTGCGACACGGGCGCGTCGGTGCGCCCCGCATAGGAGAACACCGCATCCGCGCCTCCGTCCGCCAGTCGTTGCGCCAGATGGCAAGCCTCGGTCGTGCCGCCGAGCAGAAGGATGCGTGTCATGGCTGAGCCCTGGTTGTCGGTCATCGGTATGGGCGAGGATGGACTGACAGGGCTGTCAGGTGCAAGCCGTGCCGCGCTGGACCGTGCGGAAATCGTCTTTGGCGGGCCGCGCCATCTGGAACTGGCGCAGGTCGGGGCGAAGGGGCAGGCATGGCCGGTGCCCTTTGATCTGGCGCCTTTGCTAGCCTTGCGCGGGCGTGCTGTCGCCATGCTGGTGTCGGGCGATCCTTTCTGGTTCGGCGCTGGCGGATCGGTTGCGGCGCATCTGGCGCCTGATGAATGGCACACCTTTCCGGTGGCGGGGACGTTCTCGCTGGTGGCAGGGCGTTTAGGCTGGCGGCTTGAGGATGTGATCTGTCTTGGCTTGCATGCAGCGCCCTATGCGCGGCTTCGGCCGGTTCTGGCGCGTGGTGTGCGGGTGATCTGCACCCTGCGCGACGCGGCGGCGGTGACGGGGCTGCAAATCTGGCTGCGCGACAACGGCTTTGTTGCGACACGGATGACTGTCTGCGAGGCTTTGGGTGGCCCGCGTGAACGGATACGCCAGGGCGCAGCCTGGGATGATGTCATTGCCCCTGTTGCCGTGGCGCTGGACGGGGCCGATCTGCCCCGTGACGCAGGACTGCCGCGCGCATCGGGGCTGCCGGATGATCTGTTCGCGCATGACGGTCAAATCACCAAGCGGCCGGTGCGCGCGTTGACCCTGTCGGCGCTGGCGCCGCGCCCCGGATTGCTGCTGTGGGATATCGGCGGCGGATCTGGCTCGGTCTCGGTCGAATGGTGTCTGGCGGGGGGGCAGGCCTGCACGGTCGAGGCCAAGCCTACGCGGGTCGCCAATATCCGTGCCAATGCAGATGGTTTTGGTGTGTCGCAGCGGATTCAGCTGGTCGAGGGCCGCGCGCCCGAAGCCCTGCGTGACCTGCCTGCACCGGATGCGGTTTTCGTGGGCGGCGGTGGCGATGCGGCACTATATGCAGCCCTTTGGCCGCTTCTGCCTGCCGGCTGCCGCCTTGTTGCAAACGGGGTCACCCTTGAGACCGAGGCGCAGCTTGCCGCTTGCCATGCGCGGTATGGCGGGCATCTGCTGCGTGCCTATATGGCCGAGGCTACCGCCTTGGGCGGGTTTCGCGGCTGGTCTGCTGCGCGTCCCGTTGTGCAGTGGAGTGTGGTAAAATGAGGGTTGCGGGCCTTGGTTTTCGTGAAGGTGCCACGATAGAAAGCCTGCGTGACCTGCTGGCGCAGGTCGAGCTGCTAGGCGGGCCTGTCACGGCGTTGGCGACACTGACTGCCAAGGCCTGCGCGCCTGCATTGCGAACGCTGGCGGCGGAACGCGGCTTGTCGGTGCATGCGGTTACGGTTCATGGGGTGGCGACGCCCACGCAATCGGCGCGGATCATGGCGCTGCATGGCACGGGTTCGGTGGCCGAAGCGGCGGCGCTAGCCGGGGCAGGCACTGGCGCGCGTCTTGTCGTGGCGCGGATGGCGTCGGTGGATGGTATGGCGACCTGCGCTGTGGCGATAGGTGAAGGAGAGGTAGAATGACGGTTCATTTCATCGGCGCAGGCCCCGGAGCGCCTGATCTGATCACCCTGCGCGGGCGCGATCTGATCGCGGCCTGTCCGGTCTGCCTTTATGCGGGCAGTCTGGTGCCCGAAGCGCTGCTGTCGCACTGCCCTGCCGGTGCGCGGGTCGTGAATACCGCGTCGCTGTCGCTGGACGAGATCATGGACGAGATACAAGCCGCCGATGCAGCGGGCCGAGACGTGGCGCGGCTGCATTCTGGCGACCTGTCGGTCTGGTCGGCGATGGGCGAACAGTTGCGCCGGTTGCGCGCGCTGGGAATTGCCTATGACGTGACGCCTGGTGTGCCTTCCTTCGCTGCGGCAGCGGCGGTGCTGGGGGCGGAACTGACCCTGCCGGGTGTCGCGCAATCGGTGATCCTGACACGCACATCGGGCCGTGCCACGGCGATGCCGGATGGTGAGAGCCTCGAAAATTTTGCCCGCACGGGCGCGACACTGGCCCTGCATCTGTCAGTGCATCTGCTGGAAGAAGTGACCGCGCGGCTTAACCCCTATTACGGCGCGGATTGCCCCGTTGCTGTGGTGTTCCGCGCAAGCTGGCCAGACCAGCGGGTGATCCGCGCGACGCTGGCCACGCTGGATCCTGCCATCGGCGTGGGCGAGCGGACGGCACTGATCCTTGTGGGCCACGCGATCGGGTCCGAGGATTTCGACGAAAGCCGCCTTTATGCGGGTGATTATGACCGGCGCTACCGCCCCGTCGGCACCAATCCGCGTTTTCCGGACAGCGTATGATTCCCGGCCTTTTGATATCTGCGCCCGCGTCAGGCACTGGCAAGACCACGGTAACGCTGGGTCTGCTGGCGGCGTTCCGTGCGCAGGGTCTGACCGTGCAGCCTTTCAAAAGCGGTCCCGATTACATTGATCCCGCGTTTCATGCGGCGGCGGCAGGGCGGGTATCGTTCAATCTGGACAGTTGGGCGATGAACGCTGCGCGTCTTCAAAACCTTGCCGTGCGGGCGCAAGGGGCCGATTTGGTTATCGCGGAAGGCTCGATGGGACTGTTTGACGGGGTGGCGCAAGCTGGCGAGGCGGGCAATGGCGCCAGCGCCGATGTGGCGGCGATGATGGGCTGGCCGGTGATTGTGGTGCTGGATGTATCCGGTCAGGCGCAGACAGCGGCAGCGGTCGCTTATGGTATGGCGCAGTTCCGCAAGGGGCTGAACCTGGCAGGCGTGATTCTGAACAAAGTCGCATCGCCGCGCCACGAAGCGCTGATCCGCGTCGGTATGGAGGCGGCGGGCCTGCGCGTTCTGGGTGCATTGCCTCGCAATCCCCAGATTGCCCTTCCAGAACGGCATCTGGGATTGGTGCAGGCTGAGGAATTGCCACGGCTTGAGGCCATTCTTGCCGAGACGGCGGCTTTTGTGACCGCACATTGCGATCTTGACGTGATACGCGCGGTTGCGGCTATGACGAAAGGGCAGGTGGCGCAGGTCACAGCCACCCCTGCACCGGGCGAGCGGATCGCACTGGCGCGGGACAAGGCGTTTTCTTTTATCTATCCGCACCTTCTGGCCGATTGGCACGCGCAGGGTGCGACGATCCTGCCATTCTCCCCGCTGGCGGATGAGGCGCCCGATCCTTCTGCCACCGTCTGCTGGCTGCCGGGCGGCTATCCCGAATTGCATGCAGGGCAACTGGCCGATTGCGAGGGGTTCCGCGCGGGGATCGTTGCATTCGCACAAACACGTCCGGTGCACGGGGAATGCGGGGGCTACATGGCGCTGGGGCAAGGGCTGGTGGCCGCAGATGGCACGCGTTACCGGATGGCGGGGCTATTAGGCTTGGAAACCAGCTTTGCCAAGCGGCGCATGCATCTGGGCTACCGTCTTGCGCGGCCCCAACGCCCTTTGCCGGGAATGGATCAGGCGCAGGGCTTGCGCGGGCATGAATTCCACTATGCTACGATCCTGTCACAGCCTGATGCGCCCTTGGCCCATGTAACTGATGCGAACGGGCAAGATGTTGCCGAAACGGGATCTTACCGCGATGGTGCTAGCGGCGGGCGCGTCAGCGGCACGTTCTTTCATCTAATCGCGGAATCAAGTCTTACGGATGGACCTCAAACATGACCGGCTTTGTCTCTTTCGTGTCTTCGGGCCCGGGTGATCCGGAACTTCTGACCCTCAAGGCGGTGAACCGTCTTGGCGGGGCCGATATCATACTGTTCGACGATCTGTCCTCGGGGCCGATCCTGGCCCATGCTGGGCCGCAATCCGATCTGCTCGCTGTTGGCAAGCGGGCAGGTCGCCCATCGCCCAAACAGGACCATGTCAGCCGCCTGCTGGTGGATCACGCCATGACTGGCGCAAAGGTGGTGCGGCTAAAATCCGGTGACAGCGGCATCTTCGGTCGGCTTGAAGAAGAGATCGCAGCCCTGATGGCTGCTGGTATCCCCTATGAGATCATCCCCGGCGTGCCCTCGGCCTGTGCTGCTGCGGCGGCGGCGGGCATTCCGCTGACGCGGCGCCTGACCGCGCGGCGGGTGCAATTCATCACGGGCGCGGATGTAACCGGCCAATTGCCTGAAGGATTGAACTGGGCGGCACTGGCCGATCCGCTGGCGACAACTGTGGTTTTCATGGGCAAACGGACCTTTCCGGCGCTGGTCGCCGATCTGGTGGCCCATGGTCTGCCCGCATCCACGCCCTCACTACTGGCCGAAGCGGTCGGCCATCCGCATCAGCGTTTGCAGCGCAGCACGATTGCGGAATTGGCCGATAGTCTTGCAGAGGCGCGCAGCGATCATCCGGCGCTGATCCTTTATGGTCCGCTGGCCGAATTCTGAACACAAGGTATTTTCAGGCGTCGATCTGTCGTAAGCAGGCTTGACCGAGGAATTAGTTAGGCGCACAACAAAAGCTGCAAAGGTGCTCCGAACCGGAAAGGCAAGGGGCTGAAACGGGAATGGGGAAGGGCGGACCAAATCGCGGCGCCCCCACCCCAGCCGCCCCCGCGACTGTCAGCGGAGAGCGGCCATCCAAAATGCCACTGGCCACTCACCGGGCCGGGAAGGTGGATGGTCGTGTCGACCCGCAAGCCAGGAGACCGGCCTTGCCAAATGTAACCCATCCGCCGTCGGGTGTGACGGCAAGGAGACCACTATGCATATCGAACCGGGCCTCGTTGACGGGGCAAAAATCACTCTCAGCTACGCGACCGCCGCTGCCGCCGGTGCCACTGGCCTGTGGTACGCGCGCCACGCCATTATGGAGCGCGGCTCTGTTTCGCTGGCGATCCGCAGCTTGCTTGCCGCCGTTCTGACCTTCGTGTTTTTCGAGGTTCTACCGACCTTCCCCGTTGGCGTATCAGAGGTGCATTTCATCCTTGGTTCGACCCTTTTCCTGATCCTTGGCGCGGGGCCGTCAGCCATCGGTCTGGCACTGGGTCTGCTAATCCAAGGCATGTTCTTCTCGCCCTCCGACCTGCCGCAATTCGCAATGAACATCACCACGCTGCTGGTGCCGCTCTTCGCGCTAACCGCTATGGCGCGCCGGATTATCGCGCCGGACACCGCCTATGTTGACCTGAAATACAGCCAGGTTCTGGCACTGTCGGTCTGCTATCAGGGCGGCGTTGTAGCATGGGTGGCTTTCTGGGCGATCTACGGCATGGGCAGCGAAGCGCTGGCGCCGGTTGGTACCTTCGCGATTGCCTATATGGCTGTCATCATCCTCGAGCCGTTGGCCGATCTGGCCGTGCTCGCGGGTGCGAAAGCTCTGCGTGGCAAGACACCGTCCGCACTGGTCACACCGCGCCTTTACAGCGCGTCCTGATCTGACAAAACTGTCGAACATGGCGCGGTCCCTGATAGGGTCGCGCCTTTTTGCGACGAGGCGACGATGATCACCGTATCCCTGATCGGTATCGGTACCGGCAATCCCGATCACGTCACAGCACAAGCGGTGAGGGCCATGAACTTGGCGGATCTGATCCTCATTCCGCTCAAAGGCGATGACAAGGCGGATCTTGCCGGTCTGCGTCAGGCGATCTGCGAAAGCTGCGTCACGAATCCCGCGACGCGAATCGAAGGGTTTGATCTGCCCGTGCGCGACCGGGCCACGCCCGATTATCTGACACGCGTGAACGACTGGCATGATGCGATTGCGGCCGTCTGGCGCGACCGGATCAACGCGCATCTGGAGCAGGGCGGCGGGCCGCGTGTCGCACTTCTGGTCTGGGGTGATCCCTCGCTCTATGACAGTACACTGCGGATCGCGGCACGTGTGGGCCGCGATATACCCATAATGCTAGATGTTATTCCCGGGCTGACCTCAATCCAGGTGCTTTGTGCCGCACATGCGATCCCGTTAAACGAACTGGGCGCGTCCGTAATGATCACGACAGGGCGGCAGCTGCGAGACGGTGGCTGGCCAGACGGGCCTGGCACGGTTGTGGTCATGCTCGATGCAGGCGGTGCCTTCACGTCGCTGTATATGCCACACTACCATATCTGGTGGGGCGCTTACGTCGGCATGCAGAACGAGATCTGTATTGAAGGACCGCTTGCCGATGTGGCAGAGCAGATCCAGACGGTGCGCGCGCAGGCCAAAGCTGCGCATGGTTGGATCATGGACATTTACATCCTGCGCCGGATCCCTACGACGCCAGTATAAGGAAGGTTGCGATGACTCCCGCCGCTGGCGTCGCTGGATCTGCTACAATCTGCAAGCACCCATACGGCTGCCAGTTTTCGCCGCTCAACGCGCTGAGCAGATCCGCAAGATCTTTCAGCCAGGCCGCTTACTATGATCCCACCTTCTTTGACCAACGACCCGAACGGTTGATAAAATATACATAATAAACCTTATGCGTATCCTTAATATGTAGCGGTGGATTCACATCCGAAGTGCAAATTCTGTATCAAAACAGAATGTTGCATGGAGGATGTCGAATGGGACGCTGCTACCCTCACATGAGTTTGGAAGAGCGCCGGAAGCTTGCCAAGTGGCGTGAAGCCAAATTGCCGGTTCCAGAGATGGCGGATCGGCTGGGTCGTGCTCCGTCCACGGTCTATCGCGAACTGAAGCGCGCGGATCGCGTCTTGGCATCGATGAAGTAAAAATTAGCATGAGCAGCGCGGGAACGCTCTGGAGCAACAAGAGCCTCTCGAGCATGCCGAACACAGCCCGGAAAGTCATTTTGATATAACAGGACCAGGCTCCAGAAATCTCGCCAGCAGTCGCGCCACAACTGGTTTCGAAGTTTGCGTAGCTACCGGATAAGAACAGAGCCGCCGATCTAAGACTGTGATCGATACACGAGGTCGGCTGCAACCATCGTCGCGGTCGTCTTCGGGCGTCACCATACCATTAAACGGTTGCGGTCGTTTCATCACTAGCAGAGGCCCTGCCTTGATCTCTTTTGCCAAGCGGCACGCGCCCTCTCCTATTGCAGGATTCACCAGGTTCTCGCGAGCGGGTCGATGTAAGTTGGCACCCTTTCACATCCGGACAGTGCGCGCCGATCAACAATCCGGCCGATAGCCTTCAATCCGACAGACATCGGACGGGCAGGGGCCTTCGTCATGTTTGACCGCTACGGCGCGTTGGCAGTCTCTCGCGGCTACGACCACCTGACCTCGGACGAGTCCATTGAAGACGGCAACACCGCCTATGAGTACACCTACACTGAAACCGTGCGGCGGTTCGGATGACACATGGAAGGGCTCAACCCATCTCTTGCAGAATATCCAGAATGTATGTATATTCTGGACAAATGGAGACCCTGATCATGCATGAGCTTCCCGAGTTCAAGGCGGCC
>NZ_JARAMP010000042.1:0-17895 GCF_028802875.1 Seohaeicola sp. 4SK31
CGGGAAAACCCCCGATCAGGCCTACTTCAACCAGCCGCGCCCCGAGGCGGTAGCGGCATAACCAAGGCGGAAAACCACTTACGAAACGCCTGGAAACTGTTCAGATCAACCGAACCACCTCTGTTCGATAGGGATAATACGATCGTTGAAATTACAGATACGTCGATCGAGGAGTTTGTTCCTTTTCGAAAAGGCGGGAAGGTTCATTGGGAACACATATTTACCGCAGGTGATAACACGACAAGTGAAGATTATTCCCCGCAATTCGGTGTCACTATTGACGGAGAACCCGTCGAGCCTTCAGTAGAATGCGGGGCTTCCGGCGCACAGATCAAATATTCCTATACGATGGACGGACGAGATCTATACAAGGTCTCAAAGAAATCGGTGCGTCGATGGAATCTTGAGTCTGATCCTCTCATTGTCTTTGTTTCAAGACACATCGTCGAATCGTTGCGACTCGAAATTAACTGTTTGGAAGACAATTTGAGGCCGTTCTTCGAAGAGCATCACCTGCATGACAAGTTCTTCGTCCAGCCGAACGATGCCAAGGATGCGAGACCATCGGACTACGTTACCCGTTGTACGTCACCGATCTTGCCGGGTGACGGATTTACCATAGGATTGATCAAGATTGGCTAGCGCGATCGAAAAGTTTGCTTCTTGGTCCTGTGAGGACTATGTCTGAACCATAGTGAGTTCCACTAAACCTGATGCGAAAGGGGCCGGATATGTTCAAGTCGAAAGAGACGCTCGTTTAAGTTGCTGAAACGCAACAAAAAATCACCCGCACTTGCGGGTTTTTTTGTCGGCTGAAGACAGGCTTGGCCAAGCTCTGCAATGCCCTGGAATTTTCGGGTTTGTATGTGGGGTCAGAGAAGATGATAGATTTTTCGATTTTTCCCGCAAATCAATAAAGCGAGCCGTAGGGTGCGTGCTTGCACGCACCGTTTTCTGATAAGGCGGGCGGCACCATTTTCTGATACGGCGAGCGGCACCATTTTCTGATACGGCGGGCGACTGGTGCGTGCAAGCACGCACCCTACGCCTGCTCTATCTTGCGCGCGTCGCGAATGTCTTCTCTGCAGGGTCGCGCTTTAGCGCCAGAAACTGAAGACGAACGACCGCAAAGGGTCGAAGACGATCGATTGATCGCTGCCAAAGCGGGCAATGGCTTAGGCCGTAATGAGCGCCCCCCCAATCGTTAAAAAGTGCTTAACACGCCCGCGTAACCAATTGAAATCATTCAAAACCCGAAATGTCCCAACGTGGGACACCCCCCGGAGTCCCTTGGCACGCCCTCAGGCTTGCCAGCGGCCCTTAAAGCCTTCGGGGATCAGCAGCACGTCGCGGGTCAGTTCCTCGATCCGCCGCTTTCCACATAGCGCCATCGAGATGTCCAGCTCCTTGTGGATCACCTCCAGCGCCTTTTTCACGCCTTCTTGCCCCATGGCCCCCAGACCATAGACAAAAGCCCGCCCGATATAGGTCCCCTTCGCCCCCATCGCGACCGCCTTGAGCACGTCCTGCCCGGACCGGATACCGCTGTCCAGATGCACCTCGATCTGATCGCCCACCGCGTCCAGGATCGACGGCAGCGCCCGGATCGAGCTGATCGCCCCGTCCAGCTGCCGCCCCCCGTGGTTCGACACGATGATCGCATCCGCCCCCACGCTCAGCGCCATCTTCGCATCCTCGGCGTCCAGGATCCCCTTGAGGATGACCTTCCCGCCCCACTCTTCCTTGATCTTGGCGATCTTGCCCCAGTCCAGCGAGGGATCGAACTGCTCCGCCGTCCAGGCCCCAAGGCTGGAGGCGTCGGAAATCCCCTTCACATGCCCCACGATATTCCCGAAATGCCGCCGCTTCGCCGACAGCATCCCGATCCCCCAGGACCATTTGGTGGCAAGGTTGATCATCGTCGGGATCGTCAGCTTGGGCGGCGCGCTGAGGCCGTTCTTCAGATCCTTGTGCCGCTGCCCCAGAATCTGCAGGTCCAAGGTGATCACCAAGGCCGAACACTTTGCATCCTTGGCCCGCTGGATCAGGCGGCTGACATAGTCGGTGTCCTTCATCGTATAAAGCTGGAACCAGAACGGTTTGCTGGTCGCCCCCGCCACATCCTCGATCGAGTTGATGGACATGGTCGAAAGGGTAAACGGCACCCCGAACCGCTCCGCCGCCCGCGCCGCCTTGATTTCGCCGTCGGCGCATTGCATCCCCGTCAGGCCGACAGGCGCCAAGGCCACGGGCATGGCCACATCCTGCCCGATCATCTGGCTGGCGGTGCTGCGCCCGGTCATGTCCACAGCCACCCGCTGGCGCAGGCGGATCTTGTCGAAATCCGATGTATTCTCGCGGAAGGTCTGTTCCGTCCAGCTGCCGCTTTCGCAGTAATCGTAGAACATCTTGGGCGTCTTGCGCCGGTGGATCCGCTTGAGATCGTCGATATTCGTGATCACGGGCATTCTGGCAGCCTTTCGTGTTTTTGGTTAGCTTTTGTTACCAATCCGCTGACGTGCGGGCAATCACTCATTTGCGCCTCGGATCCGGCGCGATAGACTGCGCAAGAAGGGCAAGGAGGATAGGATGTTCTTTGACGATCTGCCGGTGGGATATCGCTTCGAAACCGCGTCTTGCACCCTGCCGCTGGAGGCGATCACCGCTTTCGCGCAGCAATGGGACCCGCAACCGTTTCATATGGATCAAGAGGCTGCGGCCGCCTCGCCCTATGGGGGGATCATCGCCAGCGGGTTTCACACGCTGCTGACCTCTTTCACGCAGACGCTGGGCGCGAATGTCTGGAACGAGGCGTCCATGGGATCGCCCGGCATGACGGATATCCAATGGCTGCGCCCGGTCAGGCCCGGCGATACATTGCGGACAAGGGCCGAAGTTATGGCCGCGGTCCCGTCAGCATCAAGGCCAGACCGCGGACGCACCACTATCACCTATGAGGTCGAGAACCAGTCGCACGAAGTGGTCATGCGCTACACGGCCATCCATATTCTGCGCCGCAAGACGGGCTGATGTATCAGCACACCCCGTCAGGCGCGATGCGCGCCGTCCGCCAGTGACCGCACGAAGGCCAGCACATCGGCCACGGGGCGACCCTTGGCCAGCTCGGCCACGATGGCGCTGCCCACGACACAGCCATCGGCGACAGAGGCGATGCTCTGCGCGGCTTCAGGCGTCTTGATGCCGAACCCCACGATCAGCGGCAGGTCGGTCTGCGCCTTGATCCGCGTCACCTCGGGGGCGACATCGGCGGCATTGGCCTCGGCCGACCCGGTGATCCCGGTGATCGAGACGTAGTAGACGAAACCGCTGGTATTCTGGAGAACCTTGGGAAGGCGCTTGTCATCGGTCGTGGGGGTCGCCAGCCGGATGAAGTTCAGCCCGGCCCTCTGCGCGGGGATGCACAACTCGTCATCCTCCTCCGGGGGCAGGTCCACCACGATCAGCCCGTCGATGCCGGCAGCCTTGGCATCCACCAGAAAGCGGTCCACGCCGCGATTGAAGATCGGGTTGTAGTAGCCCATCATCACGATCGGGGTCGTGTCATCGGTCTTGCGGAACTCTGCCGCCATATCCAGAGTCTTTTGCAGGGTCTGGCCCGCCTCCAGCGCGCGCTGTCCGGCCAGCTGGATCGTCTCGCCATCGGCCATCGGGTCGGTGAAGGGCAGGCCCATCTCGATGATGTCCACGCCGGCACCCGGCAGACCTTTGATCAGCTCCAGCGAGGTGGCGTAATCCGGGTCACCCGCCATGACATAGGCCACGAAGGCCTTTTTCCCATCGGCCGTGAGGGCGGCGAATTTGGCGTCGATCCGAGTCATGTCTGGCTGTCCTTCCCTGCGGTCGCCCCGATGTGCCGCAAACGCGCGGTAAACTCAATCCTTCATGCGGTCTGTGCCCTTGCCCCGCGCCCCCTGCCGCTTTATGAGCGGCCATCTGAACAAAGGAGGCCGGTGATGGGTTTCAAGATGGGGATCGTGGGGCTGCCGAATGTGGGCAAGTCGACACTGTTCAACGCGCTGACCAGAACGGCCGCCGCGCAGGCCGCCAATTTTCCCTTCTGCACCATCGAGCCAAATGTGGGCGAAGTGGCGGTGCCGGATCACAGGCTGAACCGGCTTGCCAAGATTGCCGGGTCCAAGCAGATCATCCCCACGCGGATGACCTTTGTCGATATCGCCGGTCTGGTGAAGGGCGCGTCCAAGGGCGAAGGGCTGGGCAACCAGTTTCTGGCCAATATCCGCGAATGCGATGCCATCGCCCATGTGCTGCGCTGTTTCGAGGATGACGACATCACCCATGTCGAGGGTCGCGTTGACCCCGTATCGGACGCCGAGACCATCGAGATGGAGCTGATGCTGGCCGATATGGAAAGCATCGAAAAGCGCCTGCAAGGTTTGGTCCGCAAGATCAAGGGCGGCGACAAGGACGCGGTGCAGCAGGACACGCTGCTGCGCAAGGCGCTGGCTGCGTTGGAGGCGGGACAGCCCGCCCGCACCGTCAAGGTCGATGCCGAGGATGCGAAAGCATGGCGTATGCTGCAACTGTTGACCACGAAACCCGTGCTCTATGTCTGCAACGTGGCCGAGGAAGACGCAGGCACGGGTAATGCCCTATCCGCGAAAGTCGCCGAAATGGCGGCTGCCCAGGGCAATTCCCATGTGGTGATTTCCGCCCGGATCGAGGAAGAGATCAGCCAGCTTGATGACGAGGAAGCCCAGATGTTCCTGTCCGAGATGGGGCTGGAGGAGCCGGGTCTGGACCGCCTGATTCGCGCGGGCTACGCCCTGCTGCATCTGGAAACCTATTTCACCGTCGGCCCCAAGGAAGCCCGCGCCTGGACGATCCGTCAGGGCACCGCGGCCCCGCAGGCCGCAGGCGTCATCCACGGCGATTTCGAACGCGGCTTCATCCGTGCGGAAACCATCGCCTACGATGATTTCGTCAGCTTGGGCGGTGAACAACCCGCCAAGGAAGCGGGCAAGATGCGGTCCGAAGGCAAAAGCTACATCGTCAAGGATGGCGATGTGCTGCATTTCCTGTTCAACACCTGACGCCGGGGTCGGGCGGCTTATCGTCCGATCCGGTGCGGCATGGCCCTGCGCGGCAGCGCTGTTCTGCCTGCGTGGGCGCCTGACAAGCGCGTTCACCTGACGGTCACCGTTGCGCGTGACCTTCCTGTGACCCGATGGGCATAGGCGCAGTCCTGCCTTGGAATTGGGCACCAAGACCAGAACTTGCTTTCTTTCCGCCAGATTTCGATCTGCAATTTAGCCACAATGCATATCCACATTAACGTTAACTGCTCAGCGGAGTGTTTGATTTTCAGGATGTTGCCTGAAAGTTGTCCGCGAGCATGTGTGGTAAATAGTAAATGCGGACCAGTTCATGCCAATTACACTCGTTTCAACAAGTAACCAGGCCCCTTTGGATGGCGAAGGTCTTGTCGCATATGACGCTGGCCTCAATAACTGGGTCATCGCCTCGACCCTTACGGGCTACCGCGTTCTTAATATCACCAGCGACGGGACGACCTATACCACGTCAGTGGTGTCCAATTACAATTTCGGGACATCATATGATGGTATTTCTCTCGGCGGTCTGAACACAAACTATGACCGCGATCTGAAGATCATCGAAATAAATGGTGAACCGCTATTTTTCGACCTGAATGACACGCATCTGAACGTCTTTTCTTTGGATGTCGCCACAGGTGATTTGGAACTCAGAAGCTCCACCCAGATCAACGTAAATGCGGCCAGCGCGGGCGATAACTACAACGTCTCGGTTCAGCCTTCGGATGATGGCACGTCCATTCGCTTGATCTGGGAAGAATGGGACGCTGGAGACACCCAGACAATCCTGTTGAGCGGCGATGGCGCGACGGTTCTGGAGCCGAAGACAACCTTATATGACGGCAACTATGTCTGGGCAGGGGATCT
Source organism: Seohaeicola sp. 4SK31 (assembly GCF_028802875.1). Classification (NCBI taxonomy): domain Bacteria; kingdom Pseudomonadati; phylum Pseudomonadota; class Alphaproteobacteria; order Rhodobacterales; family Roseobacteraceae; genus Seohaeicola; species Seohaeicola sp. 4SK31. Next base: position 5,961 of record NZ_JARAMP010000042.1, read on the forward strand.
GGTTTCGGTCGATGACGGAGCTGGCGGAACCACCTATTTCCACGTGGGCCATCAGTGGGGTTACGATAATTTCTACGTGACCGAAGTTCCGACCGATGGGTCGGCGCCAAGTGCGACCACGCCGCAAACTGTGGCTGGCGGTGCGTATTACCCATATGAAATGATGTCCGTCCGGATGCCCCAGGCGTCCGGCCCTGATCGCACGTTCCTCTATGTCTCGAACAACGGGTCTCTCGCGACATATGAGATTGATGCCTCGGGAAATATTGTTTTCCTGGCAAACCAGACGGTCCCCGGCGTGACGGAATATTCGGTCAGCGGGGATTTGTACGTTGATGGCATCGGCACGCAATACGGCACCTTCACGGGGGGCGTGGTTGTGTCTTTCAACGCGGATGGAACCATCAACGTTGAAGCGACCGGCACGATTCCGGATACAGAGGCCGACAACCTTGTCATCAATGGCACGCTTCACGTTATCTCAAACCAGAGTGGTCGGCTGCGCATATACGACACTGGTATTATCGCTGTTGATCCGCCGCCCATTTGTTTTGTCTCTGGAACCCAGATCGTCACCAGCCGTGGCCGGATCAACATCGAAAACCTGCGCGTCGGGGATCTGGTCTTGACGATGGATTCCGGCTTTCAGCCCATTCGCTGGATGGGATCACGCAAACTGGATGCTATTGATTTGCGCGTCCACGCCAAATTCCGTCCTATTCGCATTCGGGCCGGCGCATTGGGCGATGGGCTTCCGGATCAGGACCTGCTCGTTTCCCCGCAGCATCGCATTCTGGTGCGGTCCAAAATCGCGCTGAATATGTTCGGTCGCGAAGAAGTTCTGGCCGCTGCAAAACAACTTCTGCTGATCGAAGGTATCGAGGTGGCGGAAGATGTGTCCGACGTGGAATACTGGCATATTCTTTTCGAGAAGCACGAGATCGTATGGGCAAATGGAGCCCCCAGTGAATCCTTATACACCGGAAACGAGGCCCTTAAATCCGTCAGTCCTGCGGCCCGAGAAGAAATCTTCTCGATTTTCCCGGAATTGCGCAAGCCTATCCCGGAAAACAGGCCAGAAGGTGCGAGGCTGCTGATTACAGGGCGACAGGCGCGCAAGCTTTCCCAGCGACACGCCATCAAGAACCGCAGTCTTTTGGAACTCCCGCGACGTTCTGCACACCCTTTGCCACAGGTGGAAAGGTGTTTTGACGCCACCAAGGCGCCACGTCTGGGAAATGCCTAGAAGGCCGCGCCCCGAAAACAACTTGACCCGCCGCATGGCTCTGCGCCGGGCGTTGGAGACGTCGCCCATCTCTGGCCAGCGGTGCGCAAATCAAAAGGTCGGCGCCGCCATCCGCAACCCGCGGTGTCCATCACTGTGCGCGTGAACGCGATCCGGACGCATGCTGAAGCAAGGCAGAAGTGCTGTTCGCCTGTCGCGAAGACGAACGGTGCGGCCTGACCGGGATCATACCGACTCTGATGATGATCCGCTCGTTTGTGATCCTGTTGGCGACCGAGAACGCCACGCAGGGTCGAATAGGTGCTATCAACCATCTTCTGATGTGTAGAACACGATCTGTTCAAAGACGGTGTTTTGGTCAGTCCGGCCAAGGACCTCCATCAGGCATCACCAGAATGGGCACAGATCATTCCAATCAAAGCGTCACGCATTGCATGGCACCAGCTCTGTGGACCGCCGCATTCCTCCTGCAATGATCCGGTGGTTTACCCCGGACAAGACGGGGCAGCACATCTGCACATGTTTTCGGTAACACGGATATGCAGGCGTTGTTTGCCGACGACATTCATCCCAATCAGATTGGCCGCTGCGGGTTGTCGTGTCTCGCGCTGACTTGCATGTATCAAACCGATCTGCGGCCCCTGCGCCTTCTGCACGTCCAAGCCGCCCATTCTCCGCAGTTGAGAGAGTATTTCACGACGATCGCATGGGACATTGCGACAATGGACGACCCTTTGCCGAACAGGTCGCCCGACGACAAGATCAGACAGAGGACAAGGCGCCGGTTCAACACGGCCCCGCCATTTGATCATGTGGTGCAGGTCACTGTTGTGAAGCGCCACTGTCGATGTCCTGAAAGATCTCGGACACGGTCTTGCGCAGCCACCTTTGACCCGGCTCCCGCTCGGTCCGCAGATCCCAACACAGGTCGAAAGAGAACACGACCTCCTCCAGTGGCAGCGGGGCGGATTTCAGGCGCTTCAGGCGCGGATCAAGATTCAGAAGGCGCGACGGGGCAATGGCGATCAGGTCGGAACTGGCCACGATATCGGGAATGTCGAACCAGCTGGAGACCGTCATCGCCATATGCCGCTTCAACCCGCGTGCTGTCAGAGCATCGTCAATGACCGTGGTGCCGGTTGCGGATTGCGACAGTTTCACATGGGGCAGCGCCGCGTAAAGCGCGGCCGTCATGGGCTGATCCGCTTCGGGATGATCCGGGCGCATCAGCACGACGATATCATCGGCGATCAGCCTTTGACTGCGGACCATCTCGGGTTTCAGCCGTCCGGGTGTCAGGCGGATCTGCAGATCGACGCGGTCCCAGACACTGACGGGCGAGACCGAGAATGGCAGGATATCGACCGAAATCCCCGGCGCCTCATGCTGGAGGCGTTCGGCCAGACGCGGCAGCAGGAACCCCGAGACATAATCCGCCACCTGCATCGTGAAGACGCGTTTCACGTCGGAGGGGATGAACTGATGCTGGAGCGAGATGGCCGAGGACAGAAAGCCAAGCCCGCGTTCGATATCGGTGCTGAGCTCAACCGCCCGCTCGGTGGGTTCGACACCATTCGCGGTGCGATGGAACAGCTGATCGTTCAGCATGACCCGCAGACGCGCCAGCGCATGGCTGACGGCAGAGGGCGACAGCCCCACCTCTTCGGCCGCCCCCGCGATGGAGCCGCGCGCCATGATGGCGCGAAAGATCACCAGCAGGTTCAGATCGAAGTTACGCAGATTGACCATTCCTTTACCCTTTCACTATCGCAACAGTTGAACGACGCTCAGCGTCACCGCCGGCACGAACGCCACCAGTAGCAGGACAAGGATCATCACGCCCAGCATGGGCATCAGGGGGCGCGCGATCTTTCCGATGCTCAAGCCGCTGATGGCCGCCCCTACGAAGATGGTATAGCCGAAGGGTGGGGTCGCCATGCCGATGGTGAAGTTGATCGCCACCATCGCGCCGAACTGCACCGGGTCCATCCCCAGTTGCGCGCCGATGGGCACCAGAAACGAGGCAAGGATGATCATTGCCGCCAGATTGTCCATCACGCAGCCGATCACCAGCAGCAGCAGGTTGATCACCAGCAGGTAAAGCACGGGACGGTCGGAAAAGCCTTCCAGCGCGCCGGTCACCTGCATCGGGATGCGTTCAAAGGCGATCATCCAGCCAAAGCCATTGGCCAGCGCGATGATGAACATCACCATCGTCATGGTCTTGAGGGAATTGCGCGTGACCGGAACGATCGTCCTGAAGGTCAACTCGCGGTAAACCCCAAAGCCCAGGATCAGGGCAAAGACGGTGGCGACGATGGCCGCCTCGGTCGGGGTGACGATCCCGCCATAGATGCCACCCAGCACCACGATCGGCCCCGTCAGCGCCCATTTGGCCGCGTTGAAGGCCTGCCAGACCTCGGCACGGGTGGCCTTGGGCTGGGTGGGGATCTTGTTGTGGCGGGCGTGGTTCCAGCACAGCACCATCAGACCCAGCGCCAGCAGAAGCCCCGGCACGATGCCCGCAAGGAAAAGCTGGCTGATCGAGGTTTCGGACATCACACCCCAGACAACCATCGGGATCGACGGGGGCAACATCGGCCCGATGATCCCGCCCGCCACCGCCAAAGCCGTGGCAAAGGCGCGGGAATAGCCGCGTTTCTCCATCTCGGGGATCATGATCGACCCGATGGCCGCGGTTGTGGCAGGGGCAGAGCCGGATAGCGCGGCGAAAAACGCCGCCGCCAGAACAGCAACCATGCCAAGCCCGCCGGTCCGGTGGCGCACCAGAACATCGGCAAAGCCCACAAGCCGCCGCGAAATGCCGCCCGCCGTCATCAGATCACCCGCAAGGATGAAGAACGGAATCGCCAGCAGGCTGAAGGATTGCGTGCCCGACACCATCCGCTGCGCGAAGATCATCGTGTCGATATCCGCCATCCACAGGGCGGCAATGGTCGACAGGCCAAGCGCAAAGGCCAGCGGGACGCGCAGCAGGATCATCAGCGGCAGGCCGATGGTCAGGACAAGGACAGTGGGGCTCATGCCGCACCTGCCGCGGTGTCGGTGCTCTCCGGTTGGGCCGGTTCAAAAAGGCGGGCCGCCGCATGCAGGATCAGCAACCCGCCGCAGACCGGCACACACAGATATAGCGCCTCGATCGGGATCTGTAGCGCTGCCGAGCGCTGCCCGGCGGTGCGCTGCACATAATTGGCCCCCGCCGTCAGGGTCACCAGCCCGAAGCCGATGATCAGCAGCGCGGCGATCCGGTCCGAGGCCGCGCGCAGCACGGCCCAACGTGCGGGGATCGTTTCGATCATGACGTGAAAGCCCTCGCGCACGCCTTCGGTCGCATAGAGCAGCACCAGCCATGCAAACAGAATGATCGCCAGTTCCTCGGTCCAGCTGGGCGGCGCGCCAAGGAAATAGCGCATGACCACCTGCGTCACGAGAAGGCCGAGGATAAAGTAGATGATCATCACGCACAGATGTGCCACAAGCCGCCCCGTAAGACGGCTTGTGGTCGACAGGACCCGTGACAGCGTGGTCAGGATTGGCATCCGGCGGCCTTACTGATCCGACACGGCGGCAAGCGCGCGGTCCAGCAGGTCCTTGCCGATGGTGCTTTCGAACTGCTCATAGACCGGGGCGACCTTGGCGCGGAAGGCGCCCACATCCTCGATGTCGTTGATCTCCATCCCGGCGGCGGTCAGGGCCTCTACCACGTCACGCTCGCCTTCGGCCACGGCAACACGCTGCGCGGCAATCGCGGCCTCGCCCGCATCAAGCACGGCTTGCTGCACATCCTCGGGCAGGCTGTCGAAACTCCGCTTGGACATCAGCAGATGGATCGCGGAATAGGTATGGCGCGTGAAGCTAAGGTATTTGGCGACTTCCGCAAAGTTGTTGGAATTGACGACCGAAGCCGGGATTTCCAACCCGTCGACCGTGCCTTGCTGCATGGCGGTGAACACCTCGCCCCAGGCCATCGGAACCGGACTTCCGCCAAGGGACGAGAACATCTCGATGAAGACCGGGTTCTGCATGGTGCGGTATTTGACGCCGGTCACATCCTCGGGTGTCCGCACGGGGCGGGTGTTGTTGATCATGTTGCGAAATCCGCCCTCGGCCGCACCCAGCGAGACGATACCATCATCGGCAAGGTTGGCCGCAAGGTCCTGACCGACCGGGCCGTCCAGCACATCATGCGCCTGGGTCGCGTTGCCGAACAGGAAGGGCAGGTCAAGCAGTTGGTAGGTCGGTTCAAGATTGGCCACGACCGCGTTGGTGATGATGCCCATGTCGATCGTGCCGAACTGCAAGCCTTCCAGAATTTCCTTGTCGTCGCCAAGCTGGCGGTTGGGGAAGAGGGCGACTTCGACCCGGCCGGGCAGCGCGGCCTCGATCTCTGTCTTGAAGGCATGCGCCGTGATCGCATAGGGATCAGAGGGGCTGTCGGCGGTCAGCCATGCCAGTTTCAACTCGATCTCGGCTGCATACGCGGACGTGACCGCCACGCCTTGCGCCGCGACAGCCACGGCTGCGCCTGTCAGGCTTGCCACCAGTATATTCTTCATGTCGGTATCCTCCCTTGGATCGTGAACCACGCCGGCTTGTCCTTGCGTCGGTATCCGGGCCGTCCCGACCTGCCCCTTGCAAGGCTGCTTTGCCGGATCAATCGGACCGTCCCGATCAGCGTAGTCGAGGACTTGAGCATTAAGAAAGTGCATACTTAGCAGCACATCATGCACAGAATTCAGCTTATGTCCTGCATGGGATGCAGCATCGCCTGAAAAGAATGAAATTCTATCAGGGGCGACACCAGCTTAACCTGCACAGGGGCAGGCTTCGGCCAGACCAGCGGGACGCGTCCTCATCGGGCGGCAGAACCGCTTCACAGAAAGGACACCGAGGAACGATGACGACACCCCGCACTTACCCCGAGATCGTTCGTTCCCCCGCTGACCTGTGCTGGCCGGACGGACGCAGGATCGCCGTCGTGTTCAACATCGCCTATGAAATGTGGACGCCCGATGCCACCTCTGGCGTGGGGCCGATGGGGAATGTGCTGGCGAATGGCATCTTCGATCCGAATGCCGAATCCTATGGCCGCTACAACGCGACGGTGGGCACGCAGCGCCTGATGCGGATCATGGAGCGTCATGGGATTTCCGCCAATGTGATGACCTCAGGCATGGTCGCCGCGCATGACCCGGACCAGCTTGGGCAATACGCGGCGGCCGGGCACGAGATTGTCGGGCATGGCTACGCGCAGAACCTGCTCTGCCCGACCCTGTCCCCCGCGCAGGACGACAGCTTGATCCGGGACAGTTCCGACCTGATCGCAAAAGCGACCGGCGCACGCCCGACCGGATGGATCAGCCCGCGCGTCACATCGGGCCCGGACACGCAGCGCCGTCTGGTGCAGCATGGCTATGCCTGGCACGGCGATGTGCTGGACGACGATCTGCCCTATCTGCAACGATTCCCGGAAGGCGAGATTGTCGCCGTGCCGATGACCATCGACTTCAACGATCTGCCCCATGCCATGCGCTTTGGCCGAACCCCGCGCCAGTTCGTGGACATGTTCTTCGAGGCGCTCGATGCGATCGTCGCCCAGCCCGCCGAAACGGTCATTCTGGATATCTTCGCACATGGGCATTGCTACGGGCGCCCCGCCGCCGCTTGGGCGATTGACGAGATGGCAAGGCGATGCGCCGCGCGTGACGATCTCTGGATCACCACACGTGGCGCCATCGCCAGTCACTTCCGCGCCGCAATGCCAAGCGGGGCATGATCCCACGGCACAGCCCGCAGCAACCAGCTGTCTCATGCAGGCTCTGTCAGCGCCGGATGCCCGTCCGCGCGCCATTCGGGCAAACCGCCATCAAGCCGCCGCGCCCCGTGGACCGCGTGCTGCGCCTGCACGTGACACCACTTCTGGCGCAGGATGCCGCCATTGAAGCGATGCAGGAAGACATGATGTTCTCGGAGTATGCGTCCCTCTTCACTGGCTGGCAAAAGGATGCGGCCCACAAATCCTGATCCTGACCCGCGCCACCCTGAGAACCCGGCGTGCTGCTCTGGGCATGGCCGGGGTCTGGCGCCTGTTTTCGGCGCTTGACACATGTCAATGACCCGCTGGCCGACAGCGGGTAGGGGTTGCCCTACCAGGCCGATCGCACTGCGCGGCGGATCCTGCCGCAAGGGGCGGGCACCAAGGTGCCAGCCTGTCCCGCAAGGTCAAGGAGGACGGGCATGACCCTGAAGGACGACCCCACACTGCCCATCGACTTGCAGATTGACGATACTGCGGTTCAGAAGCGTCGCCATTTCCGCAAGCGCTATCTGCTGGTGCTGCTGATCCCCGTGTTCATGTTCTCGGGCGCGGTGATCGGCATGTATTTTCAGCCCCCCGGCCTGCAGGGCTTTTACGCGCTGACGGGCCTGCAACCGGGCGGTGGCACGACAAGCCCGATCGCCCTGCCGCCTGAAATCGAAATGCCCTCACAATTGGCCGAAACCCTTTTGCCGTCGGATGTCGTGGGGTTGGCCCGCCTCATGCCGCGTGGCGATGTGGCCGTGGTGGCCGCCCCCTATGGTGCGGGCGATGCGCGGGTGGCCGAGATCCTTGTCTCCATCGGCGACAGGGTCGCGCGTGGCGATACGCTGGCGCGGCTGGACAACCGTCAGGCGCTGGACGGCGCGGTTCTTCAGGCCGAAGCGAATCTGGCTGTGCGGGAAGCGACGCTGATGCAGACCCGTGCCTCGATCGAGGCCAGCCGCGCCGAGGCGCAGGCCACGCTGGATCAGGCCCGCGCCAGCGCCACCGAGGCGGCTGCAAGCCTTGCGCGGACAGCGGAACTGGCCGCGCGCGGCGTGGCGACAACGGCGACGCTGGACGCGGCGCAATCCCGCGCGACCGAGGCCGCCCAGGCCGTGGCGCGGGCCGAGGCGACACTGGCGCGCTTTGCCGCACTGGCCATCGACGCGCAGCCCGATGTCGTTGTCGCGAACCGCAATGTGGACGCGGCCAAGGCCGAACTCGCCCGCGCGCGGATGGATCTTGGCCGCGCCGAGGTGCGCGCGCCCATCGCCGGCACCATTCTGGATATCCACGTGACCCCGGGCCAGCGCCCGCCCGCCCAAGGGATCATGGAGATGGGCGACACGGGCCAGATGATGGCCGAGGTCGAGATCTGGCAGGACCGCATCAGCGCCGTGGGGCCCGGCCAACCGGTCGAGATCGTGGCCGATGCGCTGGGGCAGACCCTCTCTGGCAAGGTGGCCCGGATCGGCCTGACCGTCGGGCGGCAGGGCCTCATCTCGGATGATGCGGCGGCCAATTCGGACGCACGCGTGATCCGCATCCTGGTCGCCCTGGATGCCGCCTCCTCGGTCGTCGCGGCGCGTTTCACCAATCTCGAAGCGGTGGCGCGGATCGACACCGGGGCCGCCGCGCGGGCGGCGCAATGACCCGCCTGTTGCAACGCCTGTTGGGACGGCTGCCCATCGGCTGGCTGCAACTGACGCACAAGCGCGGACGCTTCGCGGCGGCCTTGTCGGGCGTCGCCTTCGCCAATGTGCTGGTCTTCGTGCAGCTTGGCCTGATGAACGCCATGGGGGCCGCGACGCTGAAACCTTATGGGTTCTTTCAGGCCGATATCATGATCTCGGCCAGCGATGCGAATGCCCTGTCCGATGGCGGCAATGTCGCGCGCCAATGGATGCTGCAGGCGCTGGCCGACCCCGATGTGGTCGAAGGCATGGGGCTCTTCGTGGGTAATGTGCCATGGGACAGGGGCGACAGGGACATCACCTTCACCACCTTCGGAATCGATCCGGCCCGGCCCGCGTTCGTGGCCCCCGGCGTGATCGAGGATCTTCACCTGCTGCAAGTGCAGGGTGCGGCCATCCTCGACCGCTTGGCCCGTGGCCTGCCGCGCGAGGAGGCCGCGGCGATCCGGTCGCAGACCCCGCGCAGCTTCGAAACCCAGGGCCGCACCCTGACCGCCATCGGCACATTCGCAGGCGGCGGCGGCTTTGGCGGGGACGGGTTCATGATGCTGTCCGACCAGACGTTCCTGTCGCTTTTCCCCGCGCGCAGTTCGGCGGCACCCGATCACATCCTGTTACGCCTGCGCCCCGGCGCGGATGTGGCAGCCACGATCACGCGGCTGCGCGGCCTGATCTCGGACAAGAGCCTGCGCATCCGCAGCTATGCCGACGCCGGGGCCGAGGATCTGCGCTATCAGCAGACACAGCGTCCGACCGGCGTGATCTTCGGCTTTGGTGTGCTGATCGGGGTGCTGGTAGGGCTTGTGATCGTCTATCAGGTGCTCTCCGCCGATGTGGCCGATCACTTGCGCGAATACGCGACCTTCAAGGCGATGGGCTATGGCCCGCGTTTCTTCCTTGGCATCGTGACCGAAGAGGCGCTGGTTCTGGGCGTGCTTGGCTTTCTGCCGGGGCTTGTCATCGGCACGGCAATCCTGACGCTGATGGCAGCGGTCACGACCCTGCCGCTGACGATGACTGCCGGTATGGCCGTTACGGTTTTCATGGGCACGGTCGTCTTCTCGACCCTGTCGGGGATCATCGCCACGCGGCGGCTGGCGGCGGCTGACCCCGCCGACCTGTTCTGAGGACGCGAAACATGACAGCCGAAGATCCCATCGTCACGGTGCGCGCCCTCAACCACTGGTTCGGCAGCGGTGATGCCCGCAAACAGGCGTTGGAAAACATCACGCTCCAACTGCCGCGCGGCAGTTTCACCGTCCTGATGGGCCCATCCGGGTCCGGCAAGACAACCCTGCTGACCCTGATCGGCTGTCTGCGGTCGGTGCAGGACGGTTCGGTCCGCCTGCTGGGACATGAACTGAACGGCGCGGATGACCATGCCCTGACACGTCTGCGCCAGCGTCTGGGCTTCATCTTTCAGGCACATAACCTGCATGAAAGCCTGACCGCGTTGCAGAATGTCATGATGGGCGTGCAGGTGCGCCCCGGCGTGTCCGATGCGCTGGCCAGTCAGGCCGCAGCGCGGGCGCTTGGGCTGGTCGGCCTGTCGGACCGGATGGATTACCTGCCCGCGAACCTGTCGGGCGGGCAGAAGCAGCGTGTGGCAGTGGCCCGCGCGCTGGCGGGCAACCCGGCGCTGGTGCTGGCGGACGAGCCGACCGCCGCGCTGGACAAGGACAGCGCCGCCGATGTGGTGGACCTGTTGAAACGGCTTGGCACGGAACGCGGCACCACAACGCTGCTGGTCACCCATGACACCCGCATCCTTGACCGCGCCGACCGCATCCTGACGCTGGAGGATGGGCGCATCGTATCGGTCGCCGGCACGGGCTGACCTCCAGACGGGGCTTGGCTGTCGGCGGGGCGCAACAGACCAATGGCACTGCGCGAACCCTCCCCCATCCGCGCCCTGAAAACGGACGCGCCGAACAATCCTGCCCACGCGCCCTCGACTGATGCTCCACACCAGATCAGGCATGATGCGCAGAGATGGCACCGCAACCCGATCCGGCGCACCCGCTCGGGCGACGGGCACGCGACGCTATACGGGCGGCGGCTGGCGGTGCATCTGATGGTGCAACCCGGCGTGGCACGCGGCTTCATGGCTGACCCTATGGCCGCTGACACGGGCTTTCTGCCCCGCTTCCTAATGTGCGAACCGCCCAGCGCTATCGGAACGCGGATGCAAGCCAATGCGAAGAACGATGATGCGGCGCTGGCAAGCTTTGGGAACCGGCTGCGCGACATTCTGGAAACGCCTTTGCCGATGGATCCCGAAACCCGCGAACTGCAACCGCGCATCCTGGACCTTTCGCCCGGTGCACGGGCGCTTCTAGTCGGACTTTCCGACGCATTGGAAGTGGCACAAGCCCCCGGTGGTGACTTGACCCATATCTCGGGCACGGCTTCCAAGGTGGCGGAACAGGCGGCGCGCATCGCTGGCGTGCTGACCCTCTGGCGCGACCTTCACGCCCGAGACGTGCAACTGGGCGACATGGCCGACGCAATCGTCTTGGCGCAATACTACCTGTCCGAAGCTTCACGGCTTTCTAACGCTGCGACCGTATCGGCTGAAATCGACCGGGCCGAAACCTTGCGGCGCTGGCTTCTGGAAAGCTGGGCGGAACCTAATGTGCAGACCCGCGACGTAGTGCGACTCGGGCCAAACCCGCTGCGCGAAAGCCCAAAGGCAAGGGCCGCGCTGGGCATCCTAGAACAGCACGGTTGGCTTGTGCGTCATGAAGCCGGGACAGTAGTGCGCGGGGCCGCGCGCAAAGAAGCATGGCGGATTGTGAAGGGGGCGGGCGATTATTGAACTAGGAGTGGACGTCAAAGAAACTCATAACCCGGCTCAAGTCATCATCCTTAATATTTGTGTAATATGCATCTACATCAATTTGATGAACTTTGGTGAGGCCTAGTTCGCTACAGGCAGTAGATATTTCTAATTCATGTTGAGGATAGCACTCGACTTGCAAAAAGACGTCGCAGCGCGATATTGTATCCTTCATCCCACGCAAAACCTTTGCCTCATGCCCCTCAACAGGCTCTGTTGCACAAATCCTGTGAGGGATTCATCTCGTGAATCCAGCGTGGTAGCTGGGATGCATGAGCAGACACATACCCCCGACCTACAAGACCACGAACTGGCCAGCCTACAATGAAGCG
>NZ_JARAMP010000043.1:0-17039 GCF_028802875.1 Seohaeicola sp. 4SK31
AACGACATTGGAGACGATCCACCACCGAAAACCATCATGAGGCGCAATGCGTGACCTCGGAGAGAACCATGACCCCGAACGGACAGATCGCTAGCCCACTTGACATAGCCGCAATCAGAGAACTGTTTTGTAGGAAGCCCAGACGAGCATCGCTGTCGCCTAGTTGGTCGGAGTCTTGGCTCTGCCCACTGTTTGAGGGGTCGACGCCGTCACAAAGGCGTTCGGGACTAGCACGTTGCTGTAACTTCCCGAGACTGAGCGCGAAGAAAAAGAGGTCAGAATATGCGTACAACCTTGGCAGGGTATCAGGGATTGCTTATCAGTCTCGCACTCTTTCTTGTTTTTGTGGCAAGCCCTGTTCGCGCCTTGGAATCCAATGCGTATCGTTCCGAAGTTCTGACGGCACGTTTGATCGTCGCGGAAGCAGGAATCGCCCCAGGATCGCAGTTCCTTTCGGCGGGTTTGAAGATTGAACTGGAGGAAGGATGGAAAGCGTACTGGCGGTCGCCAGGCGAGGTTGGCCTGCCGCCAGAGATCGATTGGGAGGGGTCCACAAACCTTGAATCCGTCGACATGCTTTGGCCCGCACCCACGCGTTTCCGCGCCTTCGGAATTGAAAATTTCGGCTATGCCAAACAAGTAATATTTCCATTGCAGTTGCGGCTTGCGAACTCTGATAGAGCGGCCGAGCTGAAGGGACTCGTCGATCTGCTGATCTGCTCCAATGTGTGCATTCCGGAAAGGTTTGAATTGACACTCCCTGTGCCATTGGGAACGGGCGTCGATGCGAAAGCCGCGACCGATATCGCGACATGGGCCGCTCGCGTACCTGTTGCAGGGCCAGAAAGTGCAATAGCGGTCTCGGGCGCATCGCTGAAGCAGGATCAGGCATTGGTTGTTCAAATGACGCGGCCTTCTGGCTGGAACAATCCCGATCTTTTTCCAGAGTTTGGTGCAGGCTCTGCATTCGGCGCACCCGACATCCGCCTTACAAGTGATCGCACCGGTCTCTGGGCAAGTATCCCGATTCTCGCGTTAAGCGAGGAACAAACCTCCCTTCGAATTACGGTCGTAGACGAGGGTGTCGCGGTTACATTCGATGATGTGAACACTACCGACGTTGTACCTGCGCCACCTTACGCATCCGAGACCAGCCAAGATAGGGGTCAGTTTTTCCCGATTCTCTTGCTGTCCTTCCTGGGAGGGTTGATACTGAACGCAATGCCATGCGTCTTGCCAGTTCTATCGATTAAGTTCGGGTCGGCGCTCCGAATGAAGAATCGCTCCCTTTCACAATTGCGCGCGGGATTTCTCGCTACGGCTGTGGGAACTGTTGCTTTTATGTGGGTGCTGGCCTTGGCGGTCATAGCGCTGCAGACGCTCGGATATGCCGTTGGATGGGGTGTGCAGTTTCAGAATGCATATTTCCTAATTGCACTCATTCTCGTTGTCGGACTCTTTGCGGCAAATTTGTTTGGAGTTTTTGAAATTTCTTTGCCCAGCAGCTGGATGGTTAGGCTATCTGGCCGCTTTGGGCGGGGGTATGCCGAAGACTTCTCCACCGGCGCTCTGGCTGCGATACTTGCAACGCCTTGTTCAGCCCCGTTGCTGGGGACAGCCATTGCCTTCGCCCTTTCTGGCACGACAGGCGATATACTTGCGGTTTTCACAGCGATGGGGATTGGGCTTGCACTGCCATATATTCTGGTTGCCGCTTGGCCTGGTTTCCTGTCTCGACTGCCCAAACCGGGACCCTGGATGATAAGCGTGAAGATCGTTCTCGGATTGCTGCTTGCCGGAACCGTTGCATGGCTATGCTGGGTCTTGATTGGTGTGACGTCGCCAACTCTCACAGGCCTGGTGCTGCTGGGTCTTGGGCTCATCGTACTGGCGGCGAGAGCCTATCAGGTTCAGCCTCGTAACGGTTTGCTGTGGGGAATGACTGCGGTTTTGGGCATGACGTTGGCGGCCCCTGCACTGCTGCCAAAAAGCTCCGATGATGTAACAGCCTCGATCACTTCTTACTGGGTCGAGTTCGACCGGTCCCGGATCGCGCGTGAAGTGTCGCAGGGCAAAACTGTCTTCGTGGACGTTACTGCGGATTGGTGCATCACTTGTAAAGCAAACAAAACCCTGGTCCTGGATCGTGAACCAGTTTTGGGAGCACTTGGCGAGGAAGGCGTGATTGCGATGCGCGCGGATTGGACGCGACCGGACGCGAAAATCCAATCCTATCTCGAGGCGCACGGCAGATACGCAATTCCGCTCAACATCGTCTACGGTCCAGATGCTCCTGAAGGTATCATTTTATCTGAACTACTATCTGCGGATGCCGTTCTCGAAGCACTGTCGGCTGCCAATCTCAGCGCTGTCCGAAAACGATGACATAGTGCCGTTGCATTGCTCAAGGGAGGCAGAACCTACAGTGGTTTAGTTTCAGGTGAAAGGAAAGCTGTTATGTATCTGAGACCACGCGGCCCCAATTTATTTGTTGATCCGATCCAATCGGGCCGTGGCGGCGGCACGCATAGGGTCGGTTTCCGGAAGGCTTTCGGCCAAGGTGCGCGCATTGTCGGCGGCGTTCTGGGCAGCATCAAAGTCACCCAATACACTGTACGCCTCCGCAAGCCGAAGCCATCCTTCAAGATTGTCTTGGTCATCCAACAATCGCGCCGCCAAGCGGTCAACCATGGAGCGGACGAAAGCGCTGCGTTCCTCGACCGACATGTCCTGAGCGGCCTCGATATCGGCCGCACCGGGGCTACGCGCGTCCCGAGAGTCCGGAAAGAAATCAGCTAGGGTGACAGGGCTCTCTCCAACCTGTTCCCCCAATCGGTTGGCGACAGACAGGAAAAGTTCCATCCACGGATAGGCGCGATCCGCTCTCTTGAGGCGCTCGATCAAAAGCGTCCTCGCTTCATCTGGAACCCCGTCCTGTTCGAGGATCCGGGCTCTATAGAAAATTGGGCCTGGATCATCGGGGTCCATCTCCGATGCGCGTTCGATCACGCTTTCCGCTTGCGGCGTCACGATCCCGTTCTCGGCTGCGATCAAGGCCTCGGCATATAGCAATAGGGTTGAGATATCTGCATTGTCGCGGACAGTGACGCGTTCGAATGCATCGGCGGCATCATCGTAACGAGCCATACGCATATAGGTCTGACCGAGCAGAACCCAACCATCACTTGGTCCACCAGACTCGTCTGCTTCAAGCCGGGTTTTTAGTCTCTGGGTCAACTCTGAGAGGTTTGCGGCTTCCTGGGTTTCAGATGCGCGAGACGCCAGAGGCTGGCTTTCGATCTGTGGCGAGCCGATTTGAGAATACAGAGCGAAGGCTACCAATGGCGTGGCAATGGCGGACGCGAAGATGGTGCTTCGCCCACTTGCGCGCGACGATTCACGTGTCGCAAGCCGACCGGCAGCCAGAATGCGGCGTTTGATTTCAACCCTGGCCGCGTCGGCCTCGGTAACGGATATCAGATTCCGCTCTTGATCAGTATCAATTTCGGAAAGCTGATCCTTGAGGATAACCAACGCTCCATCCTTTCTGTTCAGGACTTCACCCGTTCGATAGAGACCGGACAAGAACAGAAGGACAGTGATGGATGCCATCGCGCCTAACACCAACCAAATCATGGGTCTCTCCGTCCTTCATTTTCATGAAAAATGGCTTCGAACTCACGCTCTTCATCGGGGCTCAGTGGATCAGCAGTGCCATCAAGAACGGCCCTGCTTCGGCACCTGATTGTGACAAAGACAACGCCAATCCCAACGGCAAAAAGAACCGCTGGTCCGAACCACAACAGATACGTGGCGGGTTTCAGTCGCGGCCTGAACAGGACGAAGTCACCATATCGATCTACGAAAAACGCAATGATCTCGTCATTTGTTTCACCTGCAATCAGACGTTCGCGCAGCAAGGTGCGCATCGTTCGGGCAACACCCGCATTTGAGCTATCGATATCCTGATTCTGGCAGACAACGCAGCGTAGCTGCTTTGAGAGCTCCCGGGCGCGCGACTCAAGCACCGGATCATCCAGCAACTCATCTGGCTCCACAGCCCATGCCGCGGTTGTTGCGGCAAGCATCAGCACCAGTGAATAGAGCCAACTCTTCATGATTGACCACCTGCTGCGGCCAACGCAGCACGAATTTCATCCTGTGCCTCTGGCGTCACAATGGGACCAACGTAGCGATAGACTACGATACCGTTCGCATCGATCACAAACGTCTCAGGCACCCCCGAAATACCCCATTCGATACCGACCCGGCCCTCGCTGTCTGATCCGATCCTCTCATAGGGGTTGCCAAGCTCCTCCAGCCAGTTTGCGGCATCTGCTGGTTTGTCCATGTAGTTAATCCCCATCAGCCGAACACCGTCCTGTTCAACAAGCCTGGTTAGCACCGCATGCTCAGCACGACAGGGCACGCACCATGAAGCGAATACATTGACCAAAACCGGCTCGCCAATGCTACGAAGGGCTGCGGCCGACAGTCCGGGGGTCTGCGTGCTCTCTACCGGTGGAAGCTCAAAATCCGGAACTGGTTCGGAGACCAAAGCGGAAGGAATTGCGTTAGGATCTCGGTCTGGGTTGAGCCCCCAGAACAAAAATCCACCCAAGACCACTGCGACCAGCGCTGGCATCGCGAGAAGGATTTTCTTCATCATATCATTCCGCCGGTTGAAGCGCTGACGACCGGCTTTTTGGCGACGGCGCACCCACCCGCAATCTGCGGTCCGATAGCGAAAGGGACCCGCCAAGCACCAGCATCGTCGCTCCGATCCATATCCAATTAACCAGTGGTTCGTAGAGAATGCGCAAATTCCACTGGCCCGACGCCTTTTCGGTCGCAGGCTCACTGATGGTGACGTAGAGATCACCTCTGAGCGTTGATCGGATTGCAGATTCGGTTGTGGACGTCCCCGCAACTGGATAGTTTCTGCGCTCTGGACGAAGAAGCGTAATCTCCCGTCCATCTTTCAAGACGCGAAGCTGGCCTTGTTGTGCGATGTAGTTTGGACCACGCAACCGTTCGACACCGTCGAATATTACCTCAAAACCGGCGATTTCCACGGTCGTCCCCGGTTCTGCGAAAAGAACACGTTCTTCCTTCCAGGCTGTGGAACCTACAAACCCAAGCACAAGCATTGCAACGCCAAGATGCGCGAGCGTCATACCGTGCGCAGCGCGCGGCAAGTTCCGCGCGCGACGCAGCGACTGTGAAAGGGGTAAATCAAAGAGCTTGATGCGCAACGCCCATTCGCGCAACGTTGCAACAAAAACCCAGGCTGCAATCCCTATTGAGACCACTGCAAGCAGGGGCCCGTCTGTCTGAAGGTACCAAACGATCCCCGCAACACCAATCGCGATACCAAAAACCAAACGCAGCCGCTGCCAGATACCGGGAAGATCGGCCCGTTTCCAAGACAGGAATGGGCCAATTCCCATGATGATGACTAGCGGCAGCATGAAAGGGATAAACGTCGCGTTGAAATACGGTGGTCCTACAGAGATCTTTTCATCAGTCACCGCTTCCACAAACAACGGATAGAGTGTTCCAAAAAGGACGGTCGCCGTTGCGGTCGCGAGCAGAAGGTTGTTGAGCAAAAGCCCCGCCTCGCGGCTAATCGGCCGAAATACGCCACCCGATCCAAGCTGAGGCGCGCGCCATGCGTAAAGTGTCAGTGAGCCGACAATGGTTACGCCAAGAAGGCCGAGAATGTACACGCCGCGCGCCGGGTCGACCGCGAACGCGTGAACGGATGTCAAAATGCCGGATCGGACGATAAATGTCCCCAGAAGTGACAGTGAAAAGGTCAGGATGGCCAAAAGAATGGTCCAGCTTTTGAACGTGTCCCGCTTTTCCGTGACGATAGCGGAGTGCAGGAGTGCCGTACCCAGCAGCCATGGCATGAAGGATGCGTTTTCCACCGGGTCCCAAAACCACCAGCCGCCCCAGCCAAGTTCGTAATAGGCCCACCAAGAGCCGAGTGCGATCCCCGCAGTGAGGCTGATCCAGGCCGTCAGAGTCCAAGGCCGCACCCAACGCGCCCATGCGGGATCCACCCGACCCTCTATCAGAGCCGCGACCGCGAAGGAGAAGACGATCGAGAAGCCGACATACCCAAAATACAAGAGCGGGGGATGCATCGCCAACCCGATGTCCTGCAGCAGAGGATTAAGGTCTGTGCCATCCAGAGGCGGCGGAAACACCCGCTCGAACGGATTGGATGTAAAGAGCATGAAGCTCAGGAAACCGACGCTGATCCAGGCTTGAACGGATAGAGTTCGCGCTTTGAGACCAACCGGAATGTTTCTGCCCAGCAGCGCGACCCCAGCCCCGAAAAGTACGAGAATAAAGGTCCAGAGAACTAGAGACCCTTCGTGGCTGCCCCAAGTGCCGGCAACCTTGAAGATCATCGGCTTCAGAGAGTGGGAATTTTCAACCACGTTTCGAACCGTGAAATCACTGACAACAAAGGAGCGCATGAGCGCGCCAAACGCAATTGCAACTAACGTCACCTGAAGCACCGCTGTTGTCTTTGCACTTTCCATCCAAAGCACGCGTCCCGTGCTTGCTCCGACAATTGGCAAGATGCTTTGAACAATCGCGACGGCAAGCGCGAGGGTAAGGGCGAATTGTCCGATCTCAGGTGTCATTTTGCGTCCTCCTGAGTAGCGCTTCTGCATCCGAGCCGGACAAGGTTTCCGCATCGGGATAGTTCAGCATGTTCATCGTCCATTCTAGTGAGATCATATCGCGACATTCTCCACTTTCCGCCTGTGTTCGCTTCTGTGAATCGCAACCGAGTTGGGGTTGGGCGGAAAACCGAATGGGATGAAGTTCTTTGCGCGTGCATGCCGTGAGCAGGATCCGACAGTTGATTCGCGTCCTTTGTAGTTCCTGTAGTCGCTGTAGGTTCAAGCGTTATTTTAGACTGATACCTTAAAAAATGACCCATGCTTGCAGTGCATCTGCGTAGCAGCTTTGTATCTGCAGGCCCGGTTTCCGCAGGCGTCGGATTTAGCGGAAATTGCCGTTGCCTTCCCTTGATGGCCACCTGCAGGGTCAGACGAAGCAGCGAAACATTGAGTGACGGCAGGTTTTGAAGCGCTGAATAGAGAGCATTAGCTTCACAGGTGCGTGACGTGCTGCCGCAGGGCAAGAATCACGCTTGAACCTACAGTAGCTAGAGGGTGTAAACGCGCTTAAAATATAGAATCAAATTCGGGCGGAGCGGCGTGAAGCTTTCAGGTCTTCAAAAAGTGCTATGGGTATTGGCGGGCGTCGCGGCGCTCGTTTTCATCTGGCTGTTACTGTGGGCGGACTACCGCGCCGATATTTCCCAAGCCGAGACCGAACCACCTTTCCTTGCGCAGTTCGAACTGACGGACCATATGGGCATGATCCGCACCGAAGAGGACTTTGCGGGTCGCTGGATGCTTGTGTTCTTCGGGTTCGCCAATTGCCCAGATGTCTGCCCGACGACGCTTGCAGAGGTGGCGGCGGTCATGGATGGACTTGGCGAGGATGCCGCAAAAGTGCAGCCGATCTTCATCTCGATTGATCCCGAACGCGATACGCCAATGGCTCTTGCCGACTTTGTGCCGCGCTTTGATGCAGGCATCATCGGTCTGACCGGAACATCCGATCAGATCGCTGAGACCGCTGAAACCTTTCCGATCTACTTCGAACGGATCGAAGAGGCCAGCGCGCCGGATGGCTATACAATGGGGCACACATCGCACCTGTTCCTTTTTGATCCGCAGGCGGGCTTCGCCGATTCCTGGCCCTACGGCACACCCGCCGAAGAGATCCTTGCGGATCTGAGAGAGAGGATCTGATCGCCATGACCCGACTTTCCGGAGAAACGGCCCTTGTTCTTGCTTGGATCATTGCGCTTATCTCATCGCTTGCCGTGCTCTTTATTGGCGAGGTTCTTGGTCAAACGCCTTGCGTCCTTTGCTGGTTCCAGCGCGCCTTCATGTTCCCCCTGGCTGTCGTTCTTGGGCTCGGGCTGTGGTGGCAAGATCCTCGCGTGGGGCGCTATGGCGTTGCGCTGGCGCTTGGGGGGGCGGCGGTGGCGTTGTATCACATCGGCCTCTATGTCGGGCTGATCCCCGAGGCGATCCAGCCCTGCAAGGCGACCGGCCCCTCTTGTACCGACGACAACCAGGTGGTCTTCGGCATTCCGATTCCGCTGATGGCGCTTGTCGCCTTCACGATGATCGGGGTGCTGTCGGCCATTTCACTGAAGGAAAAACAAACATGAATCGACGCGGTCTCGTTCTATCCGTTCTGGCTGTTGGTGCCGCAGGTTTTGGCGGCGCGGCCTGGTATGCCACCCGCCCCCAACCCATTGCAGAGGCAGTCCCTGTCGCGCCTGAAGTGAACGATGTGCTGATCCGGCCCTATTCCCCGATCCTCGGCCCCGAAACGGCACCTGTCACGATTGTCGAGTTTTTCGATCCAGCTTGCGAGGCCTGCCGCGCCTTCTATCCCGTGGTCAAGGATATCATGACTGAGCACGGTGATGCGGTCCGTGTCGTCATTCGATACACTGCCTTTCACGGGGACGCTTCGGTGGAAGCGATCCGTGTTCTCGAAGCTGCGCGGATGCAGCATGTGTTCGAACCCGTGCTGGAAGCGGTCCTGCGCGAGCAGCCGCGATGGGCGTCCCATGGCACTCCGGCACCGGGTTTGATCCTTGAGATTGCCGCAAGCGGTGGTCTGGATGTCGAAGCTGCTCGGACACAGATGCTGGCCCCCGGTGTCGTGGCCGTGCTCAATCAGGACCGCGCTGATGTCGAAGCGGTTGGCGTTCGACAAACGCCCACGTTCTTCGTCAACGCCAAGCCATTGGACCCGTTTGGTGAGGCAGAACTGCGGCGACTGGTGGCGGCGGAAGTTGCGGCCAGCCAAAGTTGATGCTCGGCCAGATACAGGAGAATTCTTCATGACAAAACTATCTTACATCAACGGTTTGACCCTTGTCTTACTGCTCTCGGGCATGTCGACTCCGGCATTTGCCGGTTCGGAGGATGTGGTCGTCGAAAACGCGTGGTCCCGTGCTTCAATCGGGGTCAACCGCCCTGGTGCCGCCTATATGACTGTGCGCAACACCGGTGAAGACACGGTCACGCTGACCGGGCTTACAACACCACTGGCCGTGATGCCCCAGATCCATGAGACGAAAACCAACGCCGACGGCGTCAGTTCTATGGCGCCTGCTGACGAAATCACGATTGAACCGGGCCAAAGCGTAGCATTGGAACCGGGCGGACTGCACGCCATGCTCATGAAGCTGCAAAACCCGATGATCGAAGGCGAGACCTTCCCACTGACACTGACGTTCTCGGACGGTGGTGAAGTGACTGTTGAGGTCCCAATTCTGGGGATCGCCGCGCGCGGGCCGGAGAGCTGATGCAGCGTCGGCATGTGGTCCAATACGGTGCAGCCGGTGTAGGCGCTGTCGCTCTGATGCTCGGGGTCGGCTGGTGGCGGGTAGACGGTCCCGGCGCACCAAAACCGGCCGGCCAAAGGCCTCTCCCCCTGTCGGCGATGGATTTCCGACTGACCGATCACGAAGGCAATGAAGTGGGCCCAGAAGCCCTGATTGGACGCCCGACCATGGTGTTTTTCGGGTTCACCTACTGCCCGGATGTCTGCCCCACGACGTTATCGGATATCTCAGGTTGGCTTGAAGATCTCGGGGACGACGCCGCGCGGATGAACGTGGTCTTCATCACAGTCGATCCAGAGCGGGACACGGCCGAGGCCATGGCCGAATATGTCGGCTATTTTCATCCGGCCATTCGCGGCTGGACGGGACCGGCAAACCAGGTTGCCCGCGCTGCAGAAGGATTTCGTGCCTCGTATGAGCGCGTTCCGACCGAAGGCGGCGACTATACAATGAACCATACGGCAAGCGTATTCCTGTTCGATGCCAAGGGTGAACTCGTCACCATGATTGACTATCACGAGCCAAGAGAATTCGCAGTGCCGAAGATCCGGCGTGCACTGACAGAAGACGTAGAGGGGGCAACATGAAGATTAGAATTGTTTTGGCGAGCGCTGTGGTCGCAGGCGCTTTTTCGCTGACCGCCATCGCCATTTCTGGCGTTCTTTCTAAAGAGCCAGTGCCTCCTGCGATTGCTGAAGCGACCCTCTGGACTCCCGATCCGCTCTCGATGCCTCAGATCGCCGACTACGATGTGACACCGCCCGCTGCATTTCACGCCGACAATGCTAGCCCAATGCGACCTCTGCCGCTCTTGCAATCTGTCTTCGCAGAAACCGCCTTGCCCGAGATTGAACCGCCTTTGATCACTTGGTCGCGTGAGATCGCGTCGGGCGAGACGCTGGATGCGGTCCTGGCGAACGCGGGTATCGCTGCGCCTGCGCGTGCCGAAATCGCGCTCGCGCTTGGTGCAGAATATGACCTGCGCCGATTGCGCCCGGGCCATGAGATCACTGTGATCTCAAAGGTGGACGGAAATCCGAGCCGCGTGGAACTGGCAGTTGACGATGGGGTGCGGATCGAAACGGTCTTTGGTCAAGAACTTGTCACACGCGTGTTGGAGCCAGACCCTGAAATGGTGACGTTCGCGGGCGAGGCAGTGATCGAAAGCTCTGTCTTCGCGGCGTTGGACAAAGCAGGCATCCCTGCTCGTTTTGCGGTCGACATGGCGCAGATGCTGGGCGGCACAGTAGATTTTCGACGCGAACTTTCCGGTGGCGAGACGATGCGTATTCTTTGGCGCGAAGCCCGCGACGGAAACGAGAGGATCGGTCAGCCCGAACTTGCCTTTGCCACACTGGACCTTGGTGAAACGGTCTACGAGATCGTCTGGCCGGATGACGGCAGCGGTGAAGCAACGATCTATGTCGATGGAGAGGTCCTGCGTGTTTTTGCCCAACCGGTGGAAGGAGCGCGGCTGAGTTCCGTCTTTGGCCGTCGCACACACCCGGTCTATGGGAATGTGCGCATGCACACCGGGGTCGACTTTGCTGCGGCCCGCGGTACGCCGGTGAAAGCGACAGCACCCGGACGCGTGAGCTTCATCGGACGTCGTGGTGGATATGGCCGGGTGGTGGAGATAGCGCATGGATCCGACACCCTGACACGATACGCACATCTCAGCGAGGTGCCGGACACACTCGAACAAGGGCAGCGCGTTTTGGCCGGAGACATGATCGGTCGCGTCGGTGCGACCGGCACCGCGACCGGCCCCAATCTGCATTATGAGGTTCTAGTCGATGGTCGCCCGACCGATCCTCTCTCAGACGACAGACTGGCAGAGGCGGCCGAGCGGGATGCGGATGACACGGCTGCACTTGAGCGATTGGCTGAGGCACGCTCGCTACTGGCCGAGAGGCTCACCAGCGAATTTGTGCAAACAACAACCGAAAGGCTTTAATCCATGAAACGACTGGCTCCCGCCCTTGCAGTCACGCTGGCCTTGTTTCCCGCAGCGCAAGCGGTCGCCGATGCGATCCAGATTGATGTCCGGAAGACAAACGGCTGCGGCTGTTGTCTGTCCTGGATGAAGCACCTCGAGGAAAGCGGATTCGCGCCGACAGGCGAGGACATGTTCGGGGGATCTCTTGTGCGCTTCAAACTCGACAATGGCGTGCCTCAGCGCATGGTCTCCTGCCATACGGCTTTGGTCGACGGCTACGTGATCGAAGGACATGTACCGGCATCAGACATTCAGCGTTTGTTGGATGAGCGTCCAGATGCAGTGGGGTTGGCGGTGCCCGGAATGCCCTATGGATCGCCGGGCATGGGACCGGAAGACGATCGAGAGGCTTATGAGGTCTTCCTGATCCGCGGCGATGGATCGACCGAGATCTTTAGCAGTTATTCGGCCGCTGACTGACGTATCGACGAGACCTCAACGCTTGGAACCCCTCTCCCCAATTACCCTTGGCTTTCTAGGAAGTCTGGCCGCCGGATCGCTGACAGCGGTCGGGGCGATCCCCGTTCTTTTCGGGCGCATCCCATCCCGGGCTACACGCGATCTGCTACTTGGCTTTGCAGCGGGTGTCATGCTCGCTGCATCGTTTTTCTCGCTGATCATCCCGGCTCTCGATGCAGCCGAAGGACAGTTCGACAACGGTGCTCTCCCGGCGGCCATCGTTTGTGTTGCTATCTTGCTTGGCATGGGCGCGGTCGCTCTGATGAACGAACGGCTGCCGCATGAGCATTTCAAGTCGGGGCGGGAAGGCCCTGACTCTGCTTCGCTGCGCCGCGTCTGGCTCTTCATCATCGCGATCACGATCCACAATTTCCCCGAAGGACTCGCCGTTGGTGTCGGGTTCGGGGCTGACGGTCTTTCTGGTGGCTTGCCGCTTGCGATTGGCATTGGGCTGCAAAACGCTCCCGAGGGTCTCGCCGTAGCGGTCTCATTGCTTGGTGAGGGATATTCCAGGCGCCGTGCGTGGGGCATTGCCGCCCTGACAGGTCTTGTCGAGCCGGTAGGCGGGCTTCTTGGGGCTGGGATCATCAGCATCTCGCAGCCGCTGTTGCCATGGGGCCTCGCCTTCGCCGCCGGGGCGATGCTCTACGTCATCAGCCACGAAATCATTCCCGAAACCCACCGTTCTGGCCATCAAAACAGGGCGACACTCGGTCTCGCGGTTGGCCTGGTGATCATGTTGTTCCTCGATGTATGGCTGGGAGGATGAGATGAAACAGTCCCATTTCCAAGGTTTCTTTGCGGCTGGAACTGCTTTTCTTGTCGATCAGGTGACAAAAGCAATTGTCGTCGCCAATGCGGCAGATTTGAGCGCCGGAGTTCCGGTCTTTCCCGGTTTCAATCTCATCTACCTGCGCAACGATGGCGTGACATTTGGATTACTTGGTGGAGCGCCATGGTGGAGCCTTACAGTGTTGGCCCTCGCGGTCTGCGGCTGGTTGACCGTCATGTTGGTGCGCACTGACAACCGGGCCGAGGCTATCGCCTATGGTGCGATTATCGGTGGCGCGCTCGGCAACGTCCTCGACCGCATCCGGTTTCGGGGTGTGACGGACTTCCTCGATTTCTATGTCGGATCCACGCATTGGCCCGCCTTCAACATGGCGGATGTTTTCGTGGTCAGTGGCGTGGGCCTACTGCTCATAGCCCCTTGGTTGAGCGCCAAGTTGAAAACTGGCACATGATGGCGGGCTTGCGACCACTGACGGGTCGTGGCCGTTACATTCCCCTGCGATCAGGGATTAGCTTTGCAGCGGGCGGTTTAACGGTTTTAACCCTTCCACCATTCTCATGGCTGATCGTTGTTCCGGTCGCCTTCTCAGCACTCTTTCTCGTCCTCCGGCAGGTTTCGACAGCGCCCGCCTTCTTCATCGGCTGGGTCTTCGGAATGGGCCAGTTCGGGTTTGGAGTTTCCTGGATCGCCGAGAGCTTCTACGTCGATGCCGAACGTTTCGGTGCCCTTGCGATCCCGGCAGTCGCGGGACTGTCCGCCGGACTGGCCATATTCCCAGCGATTGCGGCGATGTTATTTGCCACCATCATGCAGCGCCGTGCTGTCGGCGGCATTACGGCAGGTCTTCTGCTTGCAACCTGCTGGGTTGCCGCAGAATGGCTGCGCGGTCATGTCCTGACGGGGTTTCCCTGGAACCTTGCCGCTTATGCTCTTGTCGAACATGCCGCCCTGCGCCAACCGGCCGCCTGGGTCGGAAGCTATGGGCTAAGCTTTCTCACGGTCTTTATCGGGCTGTTGCCCGGTGTGTTGATTGTGGCGGCACCAAACAGACGCGTGCCTGTTCTCGTGCTCTTCGCCGCTGCGGTGATGGGCCTCTGGGGTGGCGGCGCGCTGCGTTCAGGGACGGATGTGCCGCCGACGGACATCGCTTTGCGCATCGTCCAGGGCAATGTGCCGCAAGTCGAGAAGTGGGCACCGGGCAGCCGCGAGCGAACACTGGAAAAATACTTGAGCTTGTCTGCGCAACCTGGACGCTTCGACCTGCTGCTGTGGCCGGAAACGGCCTTTCCCGGTTTTCTGGACGAGGACGCCTTGGCGCGCAGGCGGTTATCCACGGTTCTGCCAGACGGCAGGATCCTTTTGACAGGAGTGCCTGACCGCGTAGAGGGCGATGGGGAAACCCGATATTTCAACACGGTTCAAGCCTATGACGGCAACGGCGAAATTCTGACGGGATATGCAAAACATCATCTTGTTCCGTTCGGGGAATATGTGCCCCTGAGAGGCTGGCTGCCGATCGAGCGGCTCACCGAAGGTTTGGGCGATTTCACGCCAGGACCAGGGCCACGCACGCTGGCGATCCCGGGTGCGCCTCTGGTCGCGGTGGCGATCTGTTACGAGATCATTTTTCCGGGCCAGGTGGTCGATGACCTTTTTCGCCCCGACTGGATTTTCAACGCAACAAATGATGCCTGGTTCGGTACCAGCATCGGCCCCGAGCAGCACCTCGCCTCCGCGCGCATGCGCGCGGTCGAAGAAGGGCTTCCTGTGGTCCGGGCGGCCAACACGGGGATTTCCGCGATCATCGACGCCAAGGGAGAGATCATCGCGCGCCTCGAGACCGGACAAACTGGAGTCATAGATGCCACCCTGCCGACAGCGCTTGCGCCTACACCTTACGCACGTTTCGGTGATTGGACATCGCTGGCGCTCATCTGTGCGGTCTGGGCCTTAGCCTTTACCGTCGGATCGGCCAGACGACGTTTCAATTCAGAAAAATCAAAATCGGAGGAATCGTGATGCTGGTGCTCGCAGGCTTTGTCGGAGGGGCGCTCTGGGGTGGCTATCTGGCGCAACGGCAGAAAGGGAACCGCCTGGATATACTTCAATACGCGACAGGCTTCGGTATTGCTTTCGGCCTACTCGCTTTTTTCGCCTCGGTGATCCTCTTGCGCATCACGTCTTGAGATTGCTTTGGCACCGGCAACGAATTGAAACGACTGTTCAACATATTACTGTACTTGCTCCTGGCGATTTTTGCATCAGGACTGGCCGTATCCGGTGTCGTCTACTTTCTTTTGCGCGCCTCCGTCCCCGACTATGACGAGGATTTCAGTGTTGCGGGAATCGAAGGTCCAGTCGATATTCTGCGAGATGCTGCGGCCATACCGCACATTTCTGCAGACTCCGCTGCGGACGCCTATTTCGCGCTTGGTTTCGTTCACGCTCAGGACAGGCTTGGCCAGTTATTGAGGGCAAGGCGGGCAGCGCAAGCCTTGTTGCCACTTGACCAGACGATCGAAGTCGAGCCTTCGACAGCCCAAGCGCTCGACGCATATGCCGCTGGTGTCAACGCGTGGCTTGGTCTGGTATCCGAAGGCGGGCGCGGCAGAGGCTCACCCGATCTGTTGATCGCGGATGAGAGAATGATCGCTGCCTGGAGACCCGTCGATAGTCTCAGACTTGCCCAAGCGTTTCTGAACGATCTTCAACCCGAGAGACGCCAGAGTGACCTGTCCGGCTTGTCAGATCGACCTCTTTTGCCCGAGCTGTTTGTGACCTCGCCCAAGGTCAGCCTCGATGCTTGGGCGTTGCCTGGAGACAGAACAGCTTCGGGAGCACCAATTCTCGCCGCCGATATACGTGGCCCCTTATCGCTGCCTTCTGAATGGTACCTGGCGGATATTCAACTCCCGACCGGAGCCGCGATTGGGGCTACAATGCCGGGTGTGCCCTTCATTGTCGTCGGTCGCAGCGAACGCGTCGCTTGGGCGTTCCGATCTCTGTCACTGACTGCCCTTAAAGAGCCAGTGAGTCCCACCGCTGCCAAGGCCGGCAATTTTCTGATGATGCTTGACCGTCTGGCGCGGTCCGCCGATGTGAACGATGCTATGGACGCAAGCATGAACCTGGCACCAGCCGGATTGGAGATTCTTGCCATCGGCCGAGAAATCCTTGCTCGCTGGCCTGACAGGGAGGTCGAAACGCCTTTCTCGTTTCGAGACGCCCGTCTGGCAGCTCTTGATGTGCGGCAACCGATATTCTCGGTCGAGGGCGCGATTGCGGCGCAGCGCGACACGGTCAGCACTGCCGCGCGGGCGCTTCTTCCTATAATGGCAAAAGAGCTCTGGTTCGTGGGTTCCGCAGGCGCTCTCGAAGAGAACCGCGCAGATGAGTTTCGCAGCGATATTCTGGGTCAACTTGCCCAATGGAATGGCGACATGGATCGCTTTTCACCGGAACCGCTCGTGTTCTGGGCCTGGGCGCGCGCGTTGCAAAAACGGATACTTCAGGATGAATTTCCATCCGCGACAACGGTCTGGGCCAGGCCAAATGCCGATATCCTATTTGCGGTGCTTTCAGATCGCGGAGGGAGCGCAATCTGGTGCGACATCCGCCCGTCCACCCGCATCGAGACCTGCCAGGATCAGGTTCGTGCGGCCCTGGATGATGCCATCGGCTGGCTTGTCGACCGCTACGGACCCGATCCGTCAGATTGGGTCTGGGGCGAAGCACACGCTTTGAATATGGGGTGGGCGCCAATCCGATCGAGTGGGATCATCAGCGATCTGCTGTCTCTCGAAGCCCCATCTTCGGGCGATCCATACACACTGATTGCAACGCTGTTATCTTCTGACAATGACCGCCCCTTCGCGGCCAGCGCGGGCACCAATTTTCAGGCGGTCATGTCGTTTTCGGAAGAAGCCGGATCCTATTTCATCGCGCCAGCCGGTCAGTCCGGCCACCCGCTCTCACGTTTCTATGAAAACCTTTTTCTCATGTGGATGCAGGGCAAATATCTCACGATGTCCACTGATCTGTCCTTGGCCCGGGGTGGCGCTGTGGGAACATCCCGACTTTCACCGGTATCCGTCGATACGCCGACAATACAAAATGACAGGAGCCGATGATCACTTACTTCCTCCTTTTCGACCCGTTTGGGTATGCGATTTCGCCAGTGTCCCTTGTTTCCGTCAGCTTGGCTGCGCATTTCGCGGAATTTGGGCAGTGATTTCGCGTGATCTCGGGCACGCGTTTCACGGCATCGCGGGCAGCCATTTCACGCCCTCGGGCAGGCTGGCCAACGGGTTTCATAGAGTCAG
>NZ_JARAMP010000044.1:0-16933 GCF_028802875.1 Seohaeicola sp. 4SK31
AGGTCCGCATCGCCATCCTGAACGGCTACACCGCACTCGGCATACCCGTCACAGAGACCGTGGGATAAGTCTGTCCAGGGAAAGGGGAACTTCGGCGATCAGCCGATTTGTGCAACAGAGCCCTGCTGAATGACACTTGCCCCCTACATCCACGCTATAGGTCGCGGGCCGGGCCGCGCGCGCCACCTGACCACGACCGAGGCCGAGGATGCCATGCGCCTCATCCTGTCCGGTCAAGCCGACCCTCACGCGATTGGCGCGCTGTTGATGCTGATGCGCTATCGCGGCGAGACCCCCGACGAGATCGCAGGCTTCACGCGCGGCCTGCGCGCTACACTGCCGCCTTTGCCGCAAGCCGATCTGGATTGGCCCAGCTATGCAGCAGGACGCACACGCGGGCTGCCGTGGTTCCTGCTGGCGGCGCGTCTGGTTGCGCTCTCGGGGCAACGTGTTCTGCTGCATGGCTGGAATACGCATCAATCGGATGAAGCAGATGTCCGTTCTGCGCTCCCCCTCGCCGGGATCGCTCTGGCCCGCTCCGTTTCCGAGGCAGCCCGCCTTCTGGACCGTGACAACATCACCTATCTGCCATTGGAACATGTCGTGCCACGCGCGCTGGACTTGCTCCGCCTTCGCGAGGTGTTGGGTCTGCGTTCCTGCATCAATACCCTGTGCCGGATGATGAACCCCGCCCTCGCCCCGGCAGCCGTGCAAGGCGTGTTCCACCCGCCCTATCTCGGGCTGCAACAGGCGGCGGGCGCGGCGTTGGGTCAGCGCAACCTCTGCATCCTGAAGGGCGGCGGTGGCGAGTTCGAGCGCAATCCCTCGAAACCCGTCACGCTCTTCCGCCTGACAGACGGCGTGCCGCAAGAAACCTCGCTGCCACCGCTCATCCCCGAAGCACAACGCCTATCAGATCTGCCCTATCCACCGCAGGCCCTCTGGGATCTTTGGACCGGCGCTCTGCAAGACAGGTTTGCGACATCCATTGTCCTTGGCACCGCACAGGCTGCTTTTCTGGCACTGGGCCAGTCCACCGATGCCGCAACGCTCTGGGCCAATCGCCCGCAACCCCGCGCCGCCTGAAGGAGTTCGTCCCATGAAAAAGTTTCCGATGTTTCTGACTTGGATACTCCCTCGTCCTGCACGCCATGCCCCCGCGCAAAGGGAGGTACAGTCCCTGACGTCCCCATGTGCGGCTAGCCGCCCGTGCGCTCTTCAGGGCAGGATTGCCCTTGTGGGCGCGGGTCCGGGGGCCGCAGACCTTCTGACACTACGCGCGGTGCAAAGGCTGCAAGAAGCCGACATCATTTTTTATGATCGCCTTGTCGACCCGGCCGTTCTGGATATGGCCCGCCCCGAGGCCGAGCGCGTTTTTGTGGGCAAAGAGGTGGGCGTCTGTTCTTGGCCGCAAGACCGCATCAACACCGTCATTGTCGCGGCAGCCAAACAGGGCAAGACGGTGGTGCGGCTGAAATCCGGTGATCCGGGCATTTTTGGCCGCATCGCCGAAGAACTGGACGCCGCCCGCAACGCCGGTATCCCAGTTGAGATCGTGCCCGGCATAACTGCCGCAAGCGGGGCAGCAGCCAGCCTTGGGCGCGGCCTGACTGAACGCGGCGCAACCGACCGGTTGATGCTGGCAACAGCCGCGTGCAAACTTGGCGATCCACAGCCTGACTGGGCCGGAATGCTGCACCCCGGCACATCACTTGCCGTCTACATGGGTGTGCGCCAGGCGCGATTGATCGTGGAAACTCTTCGGCACGCTGGTGTCCCGATGTCGCTGAAAGTCGATATCGTCAGCCAAGCCTCGACTCCAAGAGAAAAGTTAGCCCGTTGTACTTTGGGGAGCATGGCCAGCGTCATGCAGGATGAACGGCTGGAAAATCCAGCTGTCATTCTCGTTAGCTGGCCGAAAGAAGCCACGACGCAATTTTCGTCGGTCGCAGCCGCTCGAACCCAAGCAGTCCAGATTCCGCACAGCTTCTAGCAGACCGCAGTAGTCCAGCTTTTCGGGATAGGATGATTTTGATGCGATTCCCAAGATGGACGTTTGCTTTAGTGGACCTGTCCAGAATTCCGCTGACGGCGTCTTCAGGCGGAATGCGGACGAACTGACACAAGATGCTGGCATCAAGAGTTCTCAGCCTTGTCGAAATCTCATGCTGCTCTTTTTCTCGTTGACATCACCTTCTTTTGGATCACCACCCGAGCAAAAGCCACAATGAAAACATAGAAATTACATAAATCTTCCTGAAACTCTTGTGCAACGATGTTTGAATCAGAAACATGTCTTGGAGCAAGTGTACCATGAGAGCTGAAGGCGCTGTGTCGAACAGTCAAAAACGCACCCACTTTGTAGGCAATCGAATTGTGCACGTTGCTATCTCGCTTGCAATCGGACTCAGAAAATCAATGTCGAAAAATGGTATACGCCAGATCGACAGTTTCGTGAACGGCATCGTGTTCGCGAGCGTAATACTTCAGGAAAACTACCCTGAATCCGAAAACTCAGACAACACCGAAAGTTTCGCCGAGATCTTTGAAGCGTGCGCGGAAGAAGCGCAGTCAATCCTCATCTCGGAGGATTTTGCATTTCAAATCAAGGAGATAAAAGAACATCAGATAGGCATAGTTGATCAACTACCGTTGGAGATGCTTGTGGAAGCTGGTTCTTCCGGCTTTCTTACTATCAAAACGATTGCAATGGAAGAAGGCTTCGGAAAGAGAGATGCACTGAAAATTGCATCCATGGTAATCATCGCTGCCCTTTTAACGAGTGGAGAGAAAAATACGGATCAATTGGCGGAGTTCATATTTCACATAAAAAAGAAAGCGAAAGTCTGGGAACGTGTTCTTGCGGACGCTGACGATATGTTGTCTTCCGAAGGCGG
The DNA here is from genome assembly GCF_028802875.1 of Seohaeicola sp. 4SK31. Taxonomy (NCBI): domain Bacteria; kingdom Pseudomonadati; phylum Pseudomonadota; class Alphaproteobacteria; order Rhodobacterales; family Roseobacteraceae; genus Seohaeicola; species Seohaeicola sp. 4SK31. The sequence goes on from NZ_JARAMP010000044.1 coordinate 2,898, forward strand.
GTTAGACTTTATGTCTTTGTAGATTTTGACTAGATTGATGTGACCACTCCTGAACAGGTCATATATTCGTTCAGTTGGGCGTTTGTTCCGATAGTTTGACTAGCCTGAGGGCATGCTAAGGCGGCTTTCGTAGTTATGCTGAGAATGGGGTCGATCTTCTCATAGTCAATCTCGGCGAAGGCTTCGACCATTATTTAGCGGCTGGCGGTCTGCCATTCGTCGTTCTGTTCGAACAGCGCGGCTCCGATCAGGCGCATGATGGATGCCTGGTTGGGGAAGATCCCGACAACATCGGCGCGCCGCTTCACTTCCTTGTTCGGACGTTCGACCGGGTTCGTGCTGTGCAGCTTGGTGCGGTGCTGGCGAGGGAAGAACATGTAGGTCAGCACGTCGTGCTCGCTGGCGTCCATTAGGTCGGCCAGCTTTGGCCAGAGGGGGCGCAGTTGTTCGGCGACCTTGCGCCAGGTTTCGCCGGCATGGGCGCGGTCGGGCTGGTCGACGGCCTGCCGGATCGCGGCAGCGACGACGGTGTGCTGGCTGCGGGAGACATGGGCCAGCGCGTTCCGCATCCAGTGAACGCGGCACCTTTGCCAAGTGGCCTCGAAGACCCGGGCTATGGTGGCCTTGAAGCCGGTATGGGCACAGCTGGATCACCAGCCCGACCCCGCCGAGGCCGCGGGCGCGCAACGAACGTAGGAACTCAGTCCAGAACGTCTCCGCTTCAGACGGACCGATGCCGAGGCCTATGATTTCCCTGCGACCTTCGGTGTTGGCGGCCACGACGATTATGGCCGCAACGGGCACGATCCTGCCACCCTGGCGTGTTGTTCTTCAAAACACCAGGACACTGCTGATCCTTGCACGGTTAGTCGTCCGTCCGCACAGACCGATATGCAAAATCGCGCCACCGTGGCATTCCTGTGCCAGCCGCACATTGGGCCGCAAACATATATCGGCGTAGTGTCTGCGGACCCTTGTGCGAAATTTTGAAAACCCACGCCAAGCTGTGCGTTTTGCCCCCAAATTCCGACAATGAGAGATTACCTAATTGGAATGCGCTCTGGGTCGCGCATCTCTGCTACCGGGCCCTCAGAATGAGACCCGGCAGCAGAGACGCGGACCACTCCGCGTCCTGAGGTGAAGAGAACACGGGCCTGCTTGACCCCTGCCCCGAGCGGCAGGGCCCAACCCAACACAGGAGTTCCCGATGTTCGTTCCCAAAGCCATTACGGCTCAATCCACCACCGCCCTTGCGGGCATCCCCGACCTGACCGATCTTCGCCACTTCGTTCTCTCCTATCGAGAGGCCCTGGCGAATGCAGCGGCACTTCTGGCCGGCGCACGCGGTGCCCATTCCGTCGAGTTATTGGCAGCGGGTCTGACAGAGTGTGCCGAGCCAAGCCGCAGAACCTGGGCCGCGCTTCGGCATCTGCTCGGCATCCTCACGCTCGAGCATGTGCATGATCCCGATCGCGAAGAATGCGCCTTTTTCGCAGTGCTGGAACCGACGGACCCCAGGGTCGAGGAGATATGCCTGCTCACAGACGGTCTGCGCGATGTGCTGGAGCAGACCCTGTCGGAGCAACCGGAAATGCTGGACCAACTCCAACCGGCAGCCTGACCCGGGGGCACCCTTCACACTGCCGGTTCCTGACTGCCGGCAGTGCTTGACGAGACTGAACTCCCTCAGTCTCAAGTGGAGACCACATATGACCTTCGAGACCCTTCCTCTCACCCTTTCACCCCTGCTGCCCGACCTGATGTTTCTGGCCAGCGAATGCCGTGGGCCAGACTTTGCCAAGTCCCAGATCACCGAATGGGTCGGGCAAGTCGCAAATGCAAACGATGCAGCTTGGACGCTCGATACTCTGAAAGACACCTGCACCGCGCTGGTGGTTCTGGCGCATGCCAATGCCGGGTTTCGGCGCGTCGACACGCCGTTCGGCTATCGCGGACCTGCCGTGATCGACATCGACGATCAGGGCGGTTATCTTGCCGCAAAGAAGTTGCTGACTGAAATCATCGACATCGCCCCTCTTTGCGACGCGTGCCAAACCGAACTGCTGATGCATGTCCTGCATGTCTTCGCGCAGCATCGTGAGCAAATCGAGAGATTGCTCCCAAAGCACTGACACCCCGCACCTTGCCTCGGATCGCCTCTGCGGTTCGGGGCTTTGTTTTGGAGGGCTCAAGCCCCATGAGGGCCACCCCTGTCACGCAGTCATCATGCAACTTGTTGATCAGGAATCCTCTTTGAAAGGGGGCAGCCTCAGTGGCGAAGGGCGGAGAGCAGACGGACGGCGACGAGGCCGATCAGATGCAGCATCAAGACACTGCTGGCGCTCGAACCCTGCGCAGCGGCTGCGCGATCGGATCGACGCGAAGGGCGGAGAGCCGACTGGGGCATGCGCGGCAGTGCATCCGCAGCATCATTTTGAAGCGGCCGTCCGATCAAGTCGCAGTGAGCAAGGGTATCTACCCGTCACAGTTGGCGGTTTGCGGATATTTGGGGCGAAAAGCGAGGGCTCAGTAAACCCGAAAGCCGCGCCGTCCGCCGCATCGATACCCGTCTGGCGATTTGTGCTCGTTCAAGTCAAGAGATTGCGTTTTACGCGTGAACGTCTTTTGGCAGTATGGGCACTGAAGCTTGTAAGTTGGCTCATAGCCCCGAAACGCTTTCGTCTTTGGCATTCTTCGGATACGTGTCCTGCCGAAGGGAGCAGTGGCTCCAGCCCGCCCCGCGCTGAAATCTCTGCCGAAATAGGCATTCCTTGCGTCTTCTCCAGCCTTAGATAGCTCGATTTCATAGCGCGGCTCGAACTTGTCGTCGGTGAGTGACAGCGCCTCAACGTCGGTGTTGAGAAATGCCTTGATGCTCGGGCCTCTGCTTTGCCCGCCTGTTGTATCATACGCGTAGAAATATTCGCGCGCGGGTTTCCCTTTTGCTTGTTTATAGGCGAGTGAATACGGCTCGATGATCCGCTCAACACCGTGATAGGTTAGCCTCATCAGCCTGCGCTCGGCGCCTGCTTCCAGGATCATGTGCCGATGCTCTCCACCGAAGTAGAGCTGCTCGCCTCTACCGCCGCTCCTCACGCCGTCGAACAGGTGTTCAATGCTGTCTTGGAACCCTTCGACGGCGCGGTCGAAGCTGAAACGTGTAGATTTAGGGCACCGGATATATTTCTCCCACACGCTGGCGAAGAAGGCCAACGGGATGCCGAGTAAAATGCCTTTGGCCGCGCCAGGGCTGGCGCTGAAAATAGTCTTGTTCAGAAAAGTTTGCAGGACCAAGCCGCGATCCAGCTCGATCGAGCGGTCGATGAAGGTCGAATACACGAAGTCGAAAAGGTCGTGTGAGTGCCTGCGCTGGATCAGGCATTTTAGCTTGTTAGCCACGACCTCCTCCAGCGCCATGCAGTTCAGCTCCGCCCTACAGTCGTTGGCATCTGAGTAAGGGTGGATAAGCTGACGCTTGGTCGAGGGGAGATAGAGGCGGTCAAATTCCGTAACGTCCAATTTAACGCTGATCGTCAAATCGTCTTGGTTTCCAAAGAAATCGGTGAAATAAACGCGACCCTTGTATGACCGTCGTGCGCTGTCCACGAAGGCGCCCACCGAGAAAGTATTGCGGTCGATCTGGAATTCGACACCGCAGGCATTTTGAGCTTCCCGACAGGCATTATTTATCTGTTCGCCCATATTCTCAGCATCGATGGTGTCGCCAGCGGAAAAATCGAGGTCGGCTGAAAATCTGGTGTCTGGATAGAAGGCTTTACGCAGGCAGTTGCCACCTTTGAATACGAGCTTTGACCGTAGATAATCGTTTTCGAAAATAGACTTGAGCAGCCAACCAAAAACGTAGTCTCGCTCGACATTCGTATGATGAATATCGAACTCAATCGACTTCGCTTTGACTTCTTTCTGATCGATCATCGTTGACTCCACAAGACACGATAAGGGCTTCAGGGGGTGAGAGTCGAACATCCTTGGCCTGGGTGTGCCCCCCGCCAAGAAGACCAGCAATCCTTTTCGGAGCCTCAGTGTATAGGCGATGGCCTCCCCAAGAGGCGAGTTTGCCAGGCACTGACCACGCAAGAATTCTAGTTTGGCGAACAACGCCGTCAGGATCGGTTCGCTTATTCACCGCGCGCTCGCCGATCGATGAGGACCCACTTGTGGACCAGATTTTCCCTCGCGCCGATTTCGAAGGCCAAGTCTTTTGGTTTTGCGCCCTCATCTCGGACGCGACGAACTGCTTCTTGCTTTAGCTCAGGGGGCCACATGTGGTGGCCCAATGGCCCAATGGGCACGGGAAACCCCAAACGATCCGCTCTGCTATTATGTCCTCCATCGCTCATGTGGGACAAACTAGCAGACTAGGAACCGTCGGGTTAGACACAGCGACCGGGGTCAGATGCAACGCTTACGATATTGGCATGCAATACGCGCTGCGGCGATCCTAAATGACTGGTTCGGGGAAGCTGCACCGCAGCGTCGCGGATGTCCCGACGGGCAGCAATGGGCCGTTCGCGGAGCCGCAATAAAGTCAGGTGATCGTCAGCTCGTCTTCCGTCTTGCCTGCTGAGATTACGTCCACAAACCACCGCGGCTTGCGCCCATGGCCAGACCAAGTGAGGGCCGGGTTCTCAGGATGGCGGAACTTCGCAGGAGCAGGCGCACGGGTCGTTTTTGCGTTTGTGCCGACAAGGTCGGTGAGCGAGAAGCCCATCTCTCTGGCTAAAGCCTCCACCTCGGCGCGCGCGTCGGCCTTCTGCCGATCCTCAAAGGTGGAAATCGCCTTGGCGAGGTCCTTTTGCAACTTTTTCAGTTCGGTGAGCGACAGTGCTTCGAGATCGCAATCAGCCATGTGGTGCCTCTGTTTCGGAATATTCCGGTCTCGATAGCCCGTTGCAGTATAGTTCCGCAACACATGTTGGCGTGATTCAATTTGCTCAGGATCAGTCATCCTTTTACTCTGCCGCCATCAGGACCCTTAGTTTGGCATTATGCAGTTTCATTCTGGCACGATGGGACGGCACGGCATGAGCGCTGAGGCCAAGTCTGCAATTTGTAGGCATTGCTCACCTAAAGAAACAGATCGGCTCGGATATTCCCTTCGTCAGCTAAGTCCTGAGCCCGTCGAAGTTTCTTTATCAAGTCCCATGCGTCTGGAGCATTCTGCACCGGACTGTTAGCCTTTCCCGAAGCTGAGGAGGCCGACAAAAGCATGAACAGCAGAACCGCCATCGAAGGTGGACGCACGCGGCTTGCCATCCTGACCATTTGTGCCGGGGTTGCGTTTCTTGCCAGCAATGACGCCATCGCAAAGCTTTTGGTGGAGCGCTACGACCCGATCCAGGTCATCTTCTTCCGCAATCTGATTGCACTTCCCATGGTGGGGGCCGTTGTTCTCTACCTGCACGGTTGGTCGGGTTTTCAAACGGCGCATGTGCAGATCCATGCGGCGCGCGGCTTGCTGATGCTCGGTGGCGCCTACACGTTCTTCAAAGGGCTTGAAGCCTTGGCTCTGGCCGAGGCGACAGCCCTGGTCTTCTCGGCTCCGATCTTCATCACGGCCCTGTCCGTGCCGCTGTTGGGTGAGGCGGTCGGCTGGCGGCGTTGGCTGGCTGTGGTGATAGGGTTTGTCGGCGTCCTCATCATTGTCCGCCCGGGCGGGGCGACCTTCCAGCCAGCGTCACTTTATGTGATTGGCACAGCCCTTCTCTACGCGCTCTTCATGATCTCGGCGCGGTGGCTTGGCCCGCGGGAAAGCATGTGGACCATGATGTTCTATGTAATGCTGTTTCCCATGCTCTATGCAGCTCCTTTGGCCGCGACAGTCTGGGTGCCCATCAGTCTCGATGATCTGCCGTTCTTCGCTGCCCAAGCCTTGTTGGGGGCGCTCGGTATCACCCTGATCGGTCAGGCGTTCCGGCTGGCACCCGCGGCTATAGTGGCCCCATTCGACTACACTGCTTTGATCTGGGCATCGCTTCTGGGCTGGCTTGTCTGGGCGGATACACCGGGCTTCTGGACGCTGATCGGTGCCTCCGTGATCGTGGTGAGCGGTATCTTCATTGTCTGGCGAGAGAGCCGCCAGGCGACGTGAATGTGCAAGTCACCGTTACAGTTTGCGCGTGTCCTCGCGTTTTGCGTGATGGGCTACGCCGCTCCGCAGCCCGCCAGAATATCGCGCGTTGCAGGCATCCGTTCGAGCGTCCGCGCTATCCGCTCGCGCCAGCGAGGTCCGCGGGCCATAGCGTCTTCATACGCGTCCCAGAGATCTGACGGCCGATCCTCTGCCATCGTCGCAATGATGAAAGCGGCTTGCTCGCGGTCCTTCTCAGCTTTGAAGGAGGCCGCCCTATCTCGACGGCGGTCAGCGACGATCAGTTTGTGGATCGCGAACTTCTCAGGCCGCGGGACCTGGACCAGGATACCATCCCGATAGAGCGCAACCGCATGGATCGGGTCCGCAATCAGATAGTTCAGGTGGTGCAGCGCCTGTGCCTTGACGCCCAGAGCTGGCAGATCACGAATGCCTTCCTCCGCATCAAAAGAAGGTGTCAGGAACTCGACCATCATGCCGGTCTGCCCGCCTTGTCGCCACCGCCAGACACTATCTCGATCGAGCCCCAGAACCGGATCGAATTTGAGGGCTGAGAAGGTCTCAGCAAGGGACGGTTGCACCGTATCCTCAAGCGCAACGGACAGGCGTTCGAACTGCGCAATATCGACATCGCCTGTGTTTGCGACACCGCCGAGCGGCAAAGTGACCCCGAGTTCTCCCTCCATCAGACGGAACGCATTGGTCCCAATCAGCGTACCGCCGAGCCGGAAAGTCCCGACCTTTGACATGGCGAGTAGCAAACCACCGGTACTGCGATCAACTGGTGTCATCCCCTCGGCGCGGAGCAGACGCGCCAAGCGCGCGCGTTCCCTCTTGCGCTCGCCAGCTTGCTCATGAAGCACCTTCATGCGCTTGACGCGATCCCGCGTCTCATTGCTATCCGGGCCGATATACCAGAACTTCACCGCATTCCCGATTTTCTCGGCCGCATACCAATAGAGTTTGCCGCCCCTCTCCTTGGTCATCAGCGAGCCACGGACATTTGTGACCATGTCGTCTTTCAGCAGACGCAAGAGATCGCTGTAGGCGGACCGCGCGACGGAACTCAGATTTGCCATGTGAACCTCACCGTTCGGATTTTCGGTAAACCTATATATTTTGGTTAACCGAAGCAATCGGTAAACCTTTTTGCCGACGTTTACCGGATGCGTTCACTGGCCCCCTCGGTTGCAATCACGTCTTTCTCTGCAACCAGGGTGCTCTGTCGGAGAGCATGCGCTGCCCCCCTTCTACAGCGCTGCTTCCCTATCTGACAGAGACCGAGCCTCACCCGCGTCTCCCGCGTGATACTCCGCGACACGATAGGCGACCGGCCAATGCGCTTCGGAAGCCAGCCGATCCTGGTCTGGTCACGCAACCGCACTGTACCCGATTCCCGCTGCGCCTGGGCCGAGCCCATCTAGCGAGAGCATTGGGTTCTTCAGCCGCAAGACGCAGACCTGAGTCACTTTTCTGGCCTGCGCAAACTTTCTCACAATTTCGGTTACCGCGCCGATTCAGTCGATCCGATCTCCCGTTCATCAGCAACAGGAGATCCTCAATGGGAACCACAGCACGACACTCACCCGCCCACAAACTGGGCAAGTTCTTCACCAGCCCGCCCACGGCCGCAGCCTGTCTGGCACATCTGGCCGAAACTCTTCCCGGTCTCAACGCAGACCTATTTATCGAACCTTCCGCCGGTACAGGTGCCTTCCTGCACCAGATGCCGACGCCGCGCCTGGGTCTCGACATCGCTCCTGACGGTCCCGAGATCGACGCACAGGATTTTCTTCACTGGCAGCCACAAGCTGGCGCTGGACGTATCGTCGTCATCGGCAACCCGCCGTTTGGCCGGAATGGTGCGGAGGCCGCACGGTTCTTCAATCATGCCGCCGGCTTCGCTGAAACGATCGCCTTCATCATGCCCGCGTCTTTCATGAAGACCGAGCGACAGAAGCGCCTTGACCCGCAGTTCCATCTGATCAGCGAACTGCCCCTGATCGATGAGCCGTTTCTATTCGAAGACATGCCGCACAACGTGTCCGCCGTGTTCCAGATCTGGAGCCGCCAAGCTGTGGACCGAGCAAAGCCAGTCAAACGCGCCACGACCCACCCCGACTTCCAGTTCGTGAAGAGTTTGGCGGACGCCGATTTTGTCATACGCCGCGTGGGCGCGCGTGCCGGGGCAATTCTATCCGTGCCGTTGGATGGCAATCCGGCATGCGGCGTCTCGGCTCAATCGAACCTCTACGTCAAGGCACAGGGCATTGATCCGGACGTGCTGCGCCAAAGGTTCCAAGCGCTCGATCTTGTGGACTTGCGCCGACAAAGTATCAGCCCTTCGGTCTCGAAATCTGACCTCGTCGCGCTTTACTCCAACGCTATGGACACAACGGTGAATGCAGCCGTCGCGCCCTGCCCCAAGACGGCATCCCCGCGCCCATCAATCAAGGAATGTCCGGTCGCACTCGAAACCCGGATGCGCGCTGCATCGCCAGATCACGCAGCGGGCGCTCCTGCCACTCAGGCAGCGTAACTCTGAGACCCACCTCTGGGCCTGCCGCACCGTGGACATCACATCGACTGACCAGTGGCGGGCTATCGGATCATACACCCCTTGAAGGGTTCAGTTGACCGCCGCGTCTCTGCCCTTCCTTTCCCACACTGTCCAACTTGGAGTCTTCCATGACGCTCAACTTACCCATCGACCCGGCTTTGCCCGGCCAGGATCGCGCCTCGCTCTATCGCATGTCGGAGGCGTTGAGGCTGTCCTTCGAGCGCACTGGCCTTACATTGCACGGCTCTCGTGTTCTCCACGGCATTGTTCACCATGTCTGCCGTCAGACTACAGACTGGCATCACGGAATCGCTGTGCAACCCTCGCAAGGCTACCGTATTCGCCTTCTCGATCTTCGCCGCAAGCTCGGCCTTGAGCGGGCAAACGGAAACGCCGCTCTCAGGGCGGGTCTCCAAGACCTTCTGACGTTGCAGTTCTTTGAACATTGCGAGCTACGGAACGCGAACCAATGGCTGGACTTCAAACTCGCCGCCAATGCCTTCGACTGCCTCTTTGACCAAGTGCCCTACGGGCTGTTCGACATCCGGCAGGTGCAACATCTTTCAACGCCATTGGACTTCCTGATCTATGAGACAGTCGGCATCCTACGCCGCCGTCGCGCACCAGATCTCAATCTCTCCCTCGGGTCTGACAGAGATCCAAGTCCCAGCACTTTGACATGGCCCAGGCTGCGGCCAAAGCTGATATCATCGTTGCAGAAATCCGCCGCGATCTTTGACCTTCAGTTTCTGGCGATCTGTCGCGCGGAAGGGACCCGGATTGGAATCGACGAGCTCACAATCCGGATCCGCAGTGCAAAAACGGTCTGGAGTGCCAAAAGCTTTGCCAGCTTGCCAGTCACGGCGCGCAAAGCACTCTTGATCGACAAGCACCATTGCCATGACGGCTCACGTTCAGACCTGTCGCAACTGTCCACGACGTTCTTCTGCGCGCAACGGTGCGCAGAATGACGCAAGAAGGCTCTTCGCAGCGCAGCTTTGACGTCATTGATCAAACTTTGGATGGCCCGTTAGGACGCCTTCCTGTCGCGCGGTTTCTGCGTGCCCGAGGCACCCGAATGGTCGGGACGGCTTTGCCGGAAGGCTATGCCTTGGCCATGCCACGACAGTGTTTCCGCAATGCTTATGACACTGCCATTGACCAAGGTCTTGCATATTTTGAGGGCTGGGGATGGCCGGACGCCAACGATCCTCTACCCTATGACCATGCCTGGTGCGTCGATCTGGTGACCGGCGAGATTGTGGATCAGACATGGCACGCACCGGAGAAAGCCATTTATCTGGGTGTTCATGTGCCAACACACGATTTACTGCAGATTGTGCAGGAAACCGGCTGCTATGGCGTTCTTGATCGCGGGCGGGGCTTCGATCGCGCCGTAGCCGCGCAATTTCTGGGGTGGTCTGAAGAACCGTGCCTGTCACGACCAAATACTTGCTCCGACCCTCAACTCCCCCGTTTCTGATAAAGTTCCCCAGTGAGCCACCTTGAGGATATCAATGCCACTTCCTCGCCCCCCCAAATAGCTTGGCAGATTGGATCTGATCCATCTTAAGCCGCTCTTTAGGAGGTCGATGAGCAGGGTCAGCTTGATTATGTTCTCTCTTTGTTCTATAGTGGAGGGTACAGTCAAGAAGGGAGAACCCCGATGGACAGTAACCACCCCATTGGCACCGCCTGCCTGAGTGTGGGGCTATGATCTAAGACACGTCGCTAAAGACGTCGTTAACGACGTGACTTATGCGCGGTCCGTGATGCGCGGTGAAATTCTTGGGTTGGAGCGGCGGCGCCTCTGGCGTGACGAGGACAAACTTGAGATTGTCATGTCGGTTGGGATCGCCGGGGCCACGGAGACACAGGTGGCGCAGCGCCATGAGGTGACCCGGCAGCAGATTTATGCGTGGCAGCATGACCTCAAGAAGAAGGGCCTGTGGTCGCCCGATGCTGGGGCGCTCTTTTTTCCTATGGACATGCCAGTTGCGGCCGGAGTGCCGGTGGCGCAGGCACCGATCGCTGTTGAGTTGCGTCTGCGTGGCGGGCGCAGCTTGCATTTTGAAAGCACGATCGATCCGACAGCGCTATCGGTGCTGATCCGCGCGGTGGAGACCGCATGATTGGCCCCGGCACCGGTGTGCGTGTGTATCTGGCCTGCGGGGTGACGGATATGCGCAAGGGGATCGCGGGATTGGCGGCGCTGACCCAGGATGTTTTGCGGCAAAAGCCGGCCAGTGGTGCGGTGTTTGCGTTTCGGGGTCGTCGCGGTGATCGGATCAAGCTTCTATTCTGGGATGGTCAGGGGTTTTGCCTCTACTACAAAGTGCTTGAGCGCGGCCGCTTTGTGTGGCCGAGCGCTCAGGATGGGTCGGTGCGGCTGACCTCAGCGCAGCTTGCGATGCTGTGGGAGGGGATCGACTGGCGGCGTCCAGATTGGGGTGCTCCGCCTGCACGGGTGGGGTGATTTTGTCGCCAGATTTGCGTTGTTTCTATGGTGCTTCGGCCTGATTTTTGGTAGTCAGTTGCATGTCAAAGCTTGCCGAAAATCTGCCCGATGATCCCGCTGAATTGAGAGTGATGATCGCAGCATTGCAGGCTGAGAATGCCCGGATCGCGGCAGAAAACGCCAAGATATCGGCGACATTGCGCGTCCATGATCAGCTGGTTCAGGCTCTGCGCCTGCGGATCGCCAAACTCCAGAAACTGGCCTTCGGCAAATCTTCGGAAAGGATCGAGCGCGAGATCGAACAGTTTGAACTGGCGCTTGAAGACCTGCTGATTGCTGTGGCCGAAGACGATGAGGCGCTCATCGACGAAGGGCAGGATGAGCCGTCACCAGAGGCTGCCGATGCGCCCGCTTTGCTTCGTCGGCCACGTGTCTCGGATGCGACCCCGCGCGAGCGCCGCGAACTGGACCCCGGTGCCTGCTGCCCGGACTGCGGTGGTGATCTGCGCGTGGTGGGTGAGGATGTCAGCGAACTGCTCGATATGGTCGCCGCGCAGATGAAGGTGATCCAGATCGCTCGGATCAAGAAATCCTGCCGCCGTTGCGAGCGGATGGTGCAGGAACCGGCCCCCAGCCGTCCGATCCCGGGCAGTATGGCGGGGCCAAACCTGCTGGCCCATGTTCTGGTCTCCAAGTTCGATGATCACCTGCCGATCTATCGCCAACACGAGATCTTTGCCCGCATGGGGGCTGACATTCCCGAAAGCACGCTTGTCGGCTGGTGCGGGCGGGCCATGAAAACCCTGTTGCCGCTGATCGAGAGGATCGAGGCCGACATCATGGCCAGCGACCTGCTGCATGCGGACGACACACCCATCCGGGTGCTCGATCGCAGCCTGCGCGACAAAGGTCTTGGCAAAGGGGTCAGGCAAGGCCGGATCTGGGCCTATGTGCGCGACCAGCGACCCTGGGCCGGGGTATCGCCACCGGGTGCAGTCTATCGCTTTGCACCAGACTGGAAAGAAGAGCATGTCCTCAACCATCTGGTCAACGCCCGTGGCATTCTTCAGGCCGACGGCTACAAAGGCTATGCCAAGCTTTACGAACCTGATCCCGATGGCACGTCGCGTTTGCGCGAGGCGGCCTGTTGGGCGCACCTACGCCGTGACTTCCATGACTTCTGGAGCTCGACCAAATCAGAGATCGCTCGCGAGGCGCTCGACCGGATCGGCAAGTTCTATGATATCGAGCGCGATATCAGCGGCCAGCCCGCTGACGTGCGTCATGCGACGCGTCAAAAGCTTAGCCTGCCCAAGGTGACGGCTTTTTTTGCGTGGTCCGAGCAGCAACTTCTGCGCATCCCGGGCAAAAGCGATCTGGCCAAGGCGTTCCGCTATGGCCTCGCGCGGCAGGAGGCCTTCAGCCTGTTCCTGAGCGACGGGCGTGTGGCCATCGACAACAACCCGGCCGAACGCGCCCTGCGCCCGATTGGAATCGGAAGGAAAAACTGGCTCTTCGCGGGCGCCGATACCGGCGCGGAAACCTTGGCGCGCGCGATGACCGTCATTGAAACCGCCAAGCTGAACGGTCTCGATCCCCTGGCCTATCTGGCAGACATCCTCGACCGCATCCACGATCACAAGATCAACAGGCTGGATAAATTGCTGCCGTGGAACTGGGTGCCGCTGGCCACTGCAATGGAAAATCAAGCCGCATAAGCTGCGGTCTCAATGGCATGGTTACGATGAACAACGCCACATTCAACCTTCCCGCGACACCGAAACAGGTCGCCTATGCGCGCTCGCTGGCCATGCGCAACCAGACACTGTTGCCTTGGGACGTTTTGCAGGATCGAAGATCCCTCAGCGAGTGGATCGACGCACAGTCCAAGCTGAAACCCTTGGTCACATCAGACAGTCGCCCAACCTCCAGGCAAGTGGCTTTCGCCGAGCGCCTCGCGCGCATCAAGCGCCGTTCCGTGCCTGAAGAGTGTTTCCGAGACAAAGGGTTGATGTCGAAGTGGATCGACGGGAACAAGTAGGGTTGGAAGCCGCCGCGTCCTAAGGCTTTTCTCGAAGCTCACAGCGGCGTCAAAGCCGGCCGGTCCGAAATCTACTTTCTTCCCATCAGTTATAGTGAGTTCAATTTTCTACCACTGAATGACATCGGCCCATTCCTCTCTGTTGCGTTGGGCCTGGGCGCGCACAAATGGACATAGCGGCACGATGCGCTGCTGCGCGGCACGGGCATCGGCAATCAAGCGCTCGACAAGTGCAGCACCAACACCCAAGCCCCGCATGGCATCAGGAACCGAGGTGTGATCTGCAATGACAACCCTCGCGGACAATTTCGAAAGCGTGAGTTCCGCTTCCTCTGTGATCCCCTTCACTCTGCCAACAATCCGCGCCTTGGTCGCTGTGTCGGAGCGGGTAATATTGATGTCTGGCATGATCAGGTCCCTTCAATGTTTGCGCCACGAACTCGTATGGGATCTTCCCTGAAACTTGACTGAATTGTTCGCCGCACTCAACTGGCCAAAAAAATGCTCCTTATCCGGCAAACTCGACGGACGACCTCGTCAGGCCAAGACCGCTTTCCCATTGTCATCCGGTTTCGAAGAAGCCTTCGATGGTTTCAACTTGCGCTATGGTATCCGCATATCCCAAGTCGATCAGATCCCCGACATATCCGGGTTCAAACAAGAGGTAACTCTCCAGCCGTCCATCACCGCCCCACGCCCCGGCGCTGCGCAACAGCATCCGCACGGTGCGAGGCAGGTCGGACGCATGTGCTTGGGCAATCGTTCTCAGATCCTTTGTGGGGCTGAGTAGGATGCTGTCGATGACGCGTAGTGGCGTCTTGTCCCTCTGGTCTTCCGGAATGAGCGCGACGGTATGGTTGATGCG
>NZ_JARAMP010000045.1:0-16692 GCF_028802875.1 Seohaeicola sp. 4SK31
CCGGGCCAATGCGCCATGGCACATGCCAACTATTTGGGGAGCGCACGCGCCATGGCGCTTAGTGCCCCGCCACTGGCCTACTTTTGCGCCGCCACGTGGCCGGTTTTGTCTCCGCCGTTGACAACACCATATGTCGGGCGTTACGCCGGTTTCTCGCAGCATGCCCGTCATGCAGCGTGGCCAGATTCCATGACGATAAGATTGCGGCCTGTCACGTCGGCAGATGCGGTTGTCTTCGTCTTAAGTAACGGGTGTGAGCACCGGCTGACCGTCAAGCAAGGCCCGGATATTCGCGCGCTGCAAACGTCCCATGTCGCGGCGAGTTTCAATCGTGGCCGTGCCGATATGGGGCAGGGGCAAGACATTCGGCAGATCCACCAGACGCCGATCTGGTTGCGGTTCGTTCAGGAAAACATCCAGCGCCGCGCCGCGAATGGTTCCGTCGGTCAGTGCTGCCAGCAGGGCAGGCTCGTCCACAACCGTGCCGCGCGAAAGATTGATCAGATGGCCGTCGGGCCCAAGTGCGCTCAGGACCTCGGCATTGATCAGGTTCACCGTTTCGGCCCCTCCGACGACAGTCACGAACAGATCGTCCACCGCATCGGCCAGTGACACGGAGTCCCGATGAAACTGCCAGCCTGAGGGCGTATCTTTGGGGCTGCGGGCGCAGTAATGCACATCGCATTTGAACGCGGCCAGACGGTTCGCCAATTCGCGCCCGATGCGACCCATACCAAGGATGCCGACCCGTCGCCCCGTGGCCTTGCGCGCCAAAGGCGGCCCGCCGGCCGCCCATGCACCGCTACGCACATTGACGATCCCACGCTCGACCTCGCGCAGCAGGCCCAGCCACATGGCCACGGCCAGATCGGCCACGTCATCGTTCAGCACATCGGGCGTATTGGTCACGACGATCCCGCGGGTTGCGGCGGCGGCCAGATCAACGGCTTCGTAGCCCACGCCATAGCGGGCGATCAGTTCCAGAGCGGGCAACTTGTCCATCTCGGTTGCCCCAAAGGCTTCATGGCTTTTGCAGGCGACGGCGCGGACAAGGGCGCGGGCCTCTATAGGCAAAAGCTCCAGATCGGCGAGGGCGGGGAGTTCCGGGCCGCCGAACTCCGCGCGCAGCGCCTCGGCGTCCATGGCGGCATATGTGCCGATGCTCAGAACCTCGGTCATGTGGGAATCTCCTTATCCGCGCCCGATGAAGGGCATGGTCATGGGCATCACGGTCAGGAATTGCACATTGGCCCCGTCGGGCAGGCTGGCCATGTGCAGCACGCTGTCAGCCACGACTGAGACGTCGATCATCGCCTCGGGTCGGATCGAGCCATCGGCCTGCATCACACCCTTGGCCATGCGGTCCGCCATGCCCGATGTGGCGTTGCCGATGTCGATCTGCCCGCAGGCTATGCCAAAGGCGCGCCCGTCCAGAGACAAGGCCCGGGTGATCCCCGTCACCGCATGTTTCGCCGCCGTATAGGCAATCGTGCCCGGACGGGGCGCATGGGCGCTGATGGAGCCGTTGTTGATGATCCGGCCGCCTTGCGGGTCCTGCGCGCGCATCCGGGCAAAAGCGGCGCGGGCGCAGAGGAATACGCCTGTCACGTTCACATCCAGCACAGCGCGGAAATCATCCGGGGCGATCCGGTCTGGTGTGTCTGCGCCCAGATTGCGACCGGCATTGTTGAACAGCACGTCGATCCGGCCCCAGCGGTCGAGAACCGTGTCAAAGACCGCATCGACCGCTGCCTCATCCGTGACATCACATGGAAGGATCAGCGCCTGCGGATCCGCCTGCGCGCTTTCGGTCAGCGCGTCGGCACGGCGACCGACCAGCGCAACGCGCCAGCCGTTGTCCAGAAAAAGCCGGGCGGTGGCCCGGCCTATCCCGCTTCCTGCACCGGTGACGACGATGGTTCGCGCGCTCATGCGGGCATCGGAATTGGCCCGACATCGCTCGGCACTTGGTAGCCGCGCTGCACGGCAGGGCGTTCTGCCAGCGCACGATACCAGCGCAGCACGTTGGGAAAGGCCGTCAGGTCGATCTCATGCCAGTCGTGGCGCGCGGCCCAGGGGAAGATCGCCATATCTGCGATGGAATAGTCGCCTGCGACATGCTCATTGTCGGCCAGTTGTCTGTCCAGCACGGCGTAAAGGCGCTTAGCCTCTTTCGCGAAACGCTCTTCTGCGGGCTGCGACAGACCGCGATTGAATTTCAGGAACACATGCGCCTGTCCCAGCATCGGGCCAAACCCACCCATCTGCCACATCAGCCACTGCATCACTGCGGCGCGGGGCTTGACGTCGGTCGGCAGAAAGCGCCCTTCGCGCTCGGCCAGATAGATCATGATCGCACCGGATTCGAACAAATTGACCCCGGTATCGTGATCCACGATGGCCGGGATCTTGTTGTTGGGCGCAATGGCCAGGAAATCGGGGGCGAACTGTTCATCCTTGCCGATGTTCACCGCGTGGACCGTGTAAGGCAGGCCCAACTCTTCGAGCAGGATCGAAACCTTGCGGCCGTTCGGTGTGCTCCAGGTGTAAAGGTCGATCATACTGCTGTCCTTTCGGGTCATGCGGTGATGCCTGCGGCAGCCCGCAGCTTGGTGATCGTCGTGCGCGAGGTGATCTGTTCGGGGTCCGTCACCAGCTCCAGCACAGCAGGCTTGCCCGAGGCGCGGGCCCGGTCCAGAGCCGATGCAAAATCCTCGGTCCGCGTCACGCGCTCGGCATGGCAGCCATAGCCTTCGGCCATGCGGACGAAATCATGGGTTCTCAGATCGGTGCCAGAGACGCGCAGCGGGTGATCGCGTTCCTGATGCATGCGGATCGTGCCATACATGCCGTTGTTGAACAGCAAGACGATGGGGGTCGCGCCATATTGCGCGGCGACGGTCAATTCCTGACCGCTCATCATGAAGCCGCCATCGCCCACCATCGACAGAACGAGGCTGTCTGGGTGACGTAGGCTGGCGGCGACAGCGGCGGGGACGGAATAACCCATCGAGCCACAGGTCGAGCCGATCTCGCGCCCCGGTCTGCCGAACCGCAGAAAACGCTGCGCCCAGCCAGTGTGATTGCCCGCATCCAGCGTGATGATCGTGTCGGCGGGTAGCGTGTCGCGGATATCGCAGAGCGCTTGGCCCATATCCAGCGCCCAACCGCCATCGGCGGGGCGGGCGGTATCGGCCATGTATTCGCCGCGCAAGGTGGCGCACCAATCGCCCCAGATGTTCTGCCGCGCCAGATCGACACCCGCCAAGGCGTGGGCCACACCCTCCATCGCGGCGCAAAGGCCCAGTTCGGGGCCATAGACGCGGCCGATCTCATCGGCGTCGGGATGCACATGGATCAGGCGCTGGCGCGTCTCGGGCGGGGTCAGGTTGGTATATCCCTTGGTCGTCATCTCGCCCAGACGCGCGCCAAGGACCAGCACCATATCCGCCTCGGCCATGCGTTTGTGCAGGGCGGGCGCGGTGGCGGTGCCGAATTCGCCGACATAGCTGTCAGAGCGGTTGTCGATCGCATCCTGCCGACGGAAGGATGTGGTGACAGGCAGCTTGTTGGCCTCGGCAAAGCAGCGGATCGCGGCAGCAGCTGCATCGGTCCAGCCAGAGCCGCCCAGCAGCAGCATCGGGCGTTCGGCCTGCGCCAGCAGGGCGGTCAGATCATCAATTTGTGCTTGTGTGATCGCGGCCTGTGTCGGCTCATAGGGACGGGCATCGGCGACGCTTACGGTTGTGGTCAGCATATCCTCGGGCAGGGCCAGAACCACGGGACCGGGACGACCGGAAGTGGCCACACGGAAGGCGCGGGCCATGTATTCGGGGACCCGTTCGGGGCTGTCGATCTGCGCCACCCATTTGGCGAGGCCACCGAACATCTGGCGGTAATCCACCTCCTGAAACGCTTCGCGGTCCAGCATGTCGCGTCCGACCTGACCGATCAGCAGGATCATCGGTGTGCTGTCCTGTTGCGCGATATGCACGCCGATACAGGCGTGGCAGGCCCCCGGTCCGCGCGTGACCATGGCGATGCCGGGCTTGCCCGTCAGCTTGCCATAAGCTTCGGCCATATTGGCGGCGCCAGCCTCGTGACGGGCATTGATCAGGGTGAACCGGTCTGACACGTCATGAAGCGCGTCCAGCACCTCGAGATAGCTTTCGCCCGGAACGCAAAAAGCGCTATCGGCCCCGTGCACCAGAAGCTGGTCCACCAGAACCTTGCCCGCCGTGCGGGAATTCGGGGTCGGAGCCTGTGTCATATGCTGCACCGCTTTCTACTTGGGTTTTTCCCTGTCTCGCCTGAACAGCAACAAGTTGTCAATAATATTTACAACATAGATCGTTATGTGCATGCTGGCCGGGCACAGAGTCAGGAGTTTCCTACCGCATGCCACTGTTTGTCTCAACTGCCACAGCCGGCATCTCCTCAGACTTGGGGGGGCGGGCATGACACCACCGGGCAAGGCCGAAGATCCGCTGCTGAATGCGACCATCCGCAAGCGCGAGACTTTGGCAGACCAAATCTATGGTCGCATTCTCGAGTTGATCGCATCGGGGCAGTTGGCCGAAGGCGACAAACTGCCATCCGAACATCAGATCAGCGAACGTTTCGAAGTTTCCCGCCCTGTCGTGCGCGAGGCTCTGGCCCGTCTGCGCGACGACGGCATTGTGTCGGCTCAGCATGGTGTTGGCAGTTTCGTCAGGCGTCGTCCGCCGCAGGGCTTGATCGAGCATGCGCGGGCTGATGATGTTGCAGGCTTGATGCGGTGCATGGAGGCGCGGCTGTCACTGGAAGCCGCAGCCGCCCGGCATGCCGCGCTGCGCGCGACACCGCGCGATCTCGAGCGGATCGAGGCGGCATTGGCGCACATGGAACACACGATGCGCGCGCGCAAGCCTGTGCGCGAGGCCGATTTCGACTTCCACATGGCCGTTGCCGAAGCCAGCGGCAACGAGATCTTCTGCGATATGCTGAATGCCACCCGCGTGCTGATGCTGCAGGCCATCGGTGTCGCGCAGCAGTTGACCAGCGCAGGCACCGATGCGCGGATCGAAGCCGTTCTGGACGAGCACCGCCAGATCCTTGAAGCGATCCGCAACCGCGATGCAGAAGGGGCCGCATTGCTCATGAGCTATCATCTGGTGCAGGCCCGTCGCCGGGTCACCGATCAGGAGCGGCGGGTATGAGGCTTTCAGCCCTTCACATTGGCGATCAGGGCATCGAACTGGCGCGCCAACAGCCAGCTGTCGCCAGCAACGGCAACGAAATCGAAGCCGCGCGCGAAATAGCCACGCGCCAGATCGCTGCCGAAACCCAGGATGCCGATGGGTTTGCCTGCGGCTTTGGCCATGTCCCGTGCCTTGTCGATCAGGGCTTGCGGCTCGGGGTGTTGCGCGCCCCCCAGATGGCCCATCGCGGCCGACAGATCAGCGGGGCCGATGAAGATCGCGTCCACGCCGGGCACGGCGGCGATCTGCGGGATCGCGGCCACGGCCTGCGGGGTTTCGACCTGCACGATGATGCACAGATCATCGGCATATTGCCTGAGGTAGTCGGGATTGCGCCCGTAGTTGTTGGCGCGCGTGGTCATCGACAGACCGCGCATTCCGTCGGGCGGATAGCGCGTATAGCTGACAGCGCGCGCGGCATCGTCCGCGCTGTCGATCATCGGGAACATCAGACTGCGTGCGCCCAGATCCAGCAATCGCTTGACCATCACAGGCTCTGCACTGGGCACACGCACCACCGCCTCGACCGGGCCAGCCATGGCCGCGCGCAGGTGATGCCCGATCCCCGACAAGGGCGTGGGCGAATGTTCCATGTCGATCAAAAGCCAGTCCGCGCCGCTGCCAGCCGCGATCTCGGTGGCGGCGGGCGCATCCAGCGACAGCCAGATCCCCGCCATGGGTTGCCCCGCGGCCAGCCCGGATTTCAGTCGATTGTGCGGCATGACATGTCCCTCTCCCTCTGATGCCACCGCTATAGCCCCAATCCCACGCACGCCCAAGACCCGAAGGATCACCCGATGCCCAAGACACCTGAAACCCTGCGATCTGCACGCTGGTTCGCGCCGGATGACCTGCGCAGTTTCGGCCACCGTTCACGCATGATGCAGCTTGGCTATGCCGAGGAGGAGTTTCGCGGCAAGCCGATCATCGGCGTTCTGAATACATGGTCAGAGATCAATTCCTGCCACGGCCATTTCCCCGAACGCGCCAAGGAGGTGAAGCGCGGCGTCTTGCAGGCGGGCGGTTTTCCGGTCGAGATGCCGGTTCTGTCGGTGGATGAGCAATTCACCAAACCCACCTCGATGATCTATCGGAACATGCTGGCGATGGAGACGGAGGAGGTGATCCGCTCGCATCCGTTCGACGGCGTGATCCTGATGGGCGGTTGTGACAAGACCACGCCCGCGCTGATCATGGGGGCGCTGACAGCGGGGGTGCCGTTCATCTTCATGCCTGCCGGGCCGATGCTGCGCGGCAATTATGCGGGCAAGGTTCTGGGGTCCGGCTCGGACGCCTGGAAATACTGGGACGAGCGGCGCGCGGGCAATATCTCGGATGCGGAATGGCACGGGGTGCAGGGCGGGATTGCGCGCAGTCACGGGGTCTGCATGACGATGGGCACGGCAAGCACCATGACGGCCATCGCCGATTCTCTGGGCCTGACGCTGCCGGGGGCGTCGTCCATTCCCGCTGTGGACAGCAATCACAGCCGCATGGCCAGCGGCAGCGGACGGCGCATCGTCGAGATGGTGTGGGAGGATCTGACCCCTGACCGGATCGTGACTGATGCGGCGGTGCGCAATGCCGCGATTGTCGCCATGGCCACGGGCTGTTCCACCAATGCGGTAGTGCATCTGATCGCCATGGCGCGGCGTGCCGGTGTGGATCTGAGCTTGGACGATCTGGACGCACTGGGGCGGTCCACGCCTTTGCTGGCGAATATCCGGCCCTCGGGCAGCAATTACCTGATGGAAGACTTCTATTACGCAGGCGGTCTGCTGGCGATGATGAAGCAGATCGCGGATCGTCTGGATACGTCCTGCATGACCGTGGCGGGCACGACCGTGGGCCAGAATATTGCCGATGCGCAGGTGTATAATGACGATGTGATCCGCCCGCTGTCGAACCCGGTCTATGCGGAAGGCTCATTGGCGGTGCTGCGCGGCAATCTTTGCCCCGATGGGGCGGTGATCAAGCCTGCGGCCTGTGATCCGAAGTTCTACACCCATGAAGGCCCCGCGCTGGTGTTCGACAGCTATCCCGAGATGAAGAAGGCGGTGGATGACGAAAACCTTGAGGTGACGCCGGATCATGTGATGGTGCTGCGCAATGCGGGGCCATTGGGAGGACCCGGTTTTCCCGAATGGGGGATGCTGCCGATCCCCAAGGCGCTGCTGAAACAGGGGCATCGCGATATGCTGCGCATCTCGGATGCGCGGATGTCGGGCACGTCCTATGGCGCTTGCGTGCTGCATGTGGCGCCCGAGGCGTTTGTCGGCGGGCCACTCGCCCTGTTGAAAACGGGTGATATCGTGCGGCTGGATCTGGCCGCGCGGCGGCTGGATATGCTGGTGCCCGACGCCGAGATCGAGGCGCGCCGCGCGGCTTGGACACCGCCGGAACCACGCTATCAGCGGGGCTGGGGCTACATGTTCTCCAAGCATGTGGGGCAGGCGGATACAGGTTGCGACTTTGATTTCCTGACGCGCGAACATGGCCCTGCGGCGGGCGAGCCTGATATTTTTTGATCCGAAAGGCGTAAGATGACGGACAAGACAAAGGCCCTTGAGGCAGCGCTGACCGGGATATCGGGCATCCTCGTGACGCCCTATGATGCGGCGGGTGAGATCGCGCCGGAACGGTTGGTTCCGATCATCGACCGTGCGCTGGGGGCGGGGATGCATATCCCGGTCGTCAACGGCAATACGGGCGAGTTCTATGCCCTGACCACGGATGAGGCCTGCACCATGGCGCGCGAGGTTGTGGGCATGGTCGGGGATCGCGCGCCGGTTCTGGCGGGTGTCGGGCGTGGTATCCGCGACGCGTGCCGCCTTGCGCGTATGTCCGCAGATGCGGGTGCTGCGGGGTTGATGGTGCATCAGCCGCCCGATCCTTTCGTCGCGCCGCGCGGAATCGTGGATTATCTGCACGCGGTCAGTGATGCCTCGGGCGGGTTGCCGATGATGCTGTATCTGCGCAATGCCGCCATCGGCACGGCGGCGATTGCCGCGCTCTGCGCTGTGCCCGGTGTGCGCGGCGTCAAATGGGCCACGCCCAACCCGATGCGTCTGGCCGAGGCACAGGCGGCCTGCGATCCAGATATCGTCTGGGTTGGTGGACTGGCTGAAATCTGGGCACCTGCCTTTTATGCCGTGGGCGCGCGGGGCTTCACCTCTGGTCTGATCAATGTCTGGCCCGAACGCTCGATGGCGATTCATGCCGCGTTGGAGGCAGGGGACTATGTGCACGCCAATGCCCTGATCGCGGGGATGAAAGCCTTCGAGGATATCCGCGCAGCTGAAATGAACGGGACCAATGTCACCGGGGTCAAGGCCGCTCTCGCGGCGATGGGGCAGGATTGCGGACCGACGCGCCCGCCGTCTGCATGGCCGCTGACCGCGCAACAGCAGCATCTGCTTGACGGTTTCCTGCGCGCAAATGAACTGATCTGAAGGACGAACATTCATGACCTATACGCCACACGGCCGCCATCTGATCGCAGGTGACTGGATCGCCAGCGAGACCACGTTTCGCTCGGACCCGGCACATGGCCCCGCCCATGATTTCAGCGAGGCAACACCCGATCTGGTGGACCGCGCCTGTCAGGCCGCCGAGGATGCTTTCTGGAGCTTTGCAGAAACCACCCGCGCCGAACGCGCGGCGTTCCTGATCGCCATCGCAGAGGAAATCGAGGCACGGGCCGAAGCCATCACCGAAATCGCAACACAGGAAAGCGGTCTGCCGCAAGCCCGGATCGAGGGCGAGCGTGGGCGCACGACGGGACAATTGCGTCTTTTCGCGGATCATATCCTCAAGGCGGATCACCTTGATATTCGCATCGATCCAGCACTGCCAGATCGCAAACCCTTGCCGCGCCCAGATATCCGCATGGTGCAGCGGCCCTTGGGTCCGGTTGCCGTGTTCGGGGCGTCGAACTTTCCGCTCGCTTTCTCGACCGCCGGGGGTGACACGGCCTCGGCCTTGGCCGCCGGTTGCCCCGTTGTGCTGCGTGGTCATGCCGCCCATCCCGGCACGGGCGAGATCGTGGCCGAAGCGATCCATGCCGCGATCCACCGCAGTGGCATGCCCGCCGGGGTCTTCGCCTTGATCCACGGAGGAGGCAACGCCGTGGGGCAGGCTTTGGTGACCCATTCGCTGATCCGCGCTGTCGGCTTTACCGGCAGTTTGCGTGGGGGTAGGGCGCTCTTCGACCTTTGCGCCGCGCGACCCGAACCGATCCCGTTCTTTGGAGAGCTTGGCAGTATCAACCCGATGTTCCTGCTGCCCGAGGCGATGGCTGCGCGCGCGGATGCCATCGCGCAAGGATGGGCTGCAAGTCTGACGATGGGGGCGGGGCAGTTTTGTACCAATCCGGGCGTGGCTCTGGTTGTTGAGGGACCGGATGCTGACCATTTCGCCGACGCCGTGCTCTCGGCGCTGTCGGATGTTTCGGAACAGACGATGCTGACGGGCGGTATCGCGTCAGCCTATCGCAAGGGATGCGAGGCAGCGTTGTCCGTTCCGGGGGTGTCGGCCGTGAAAGCGAAACTCGCAGATGGCCGCAACGCTCTGCCGATGTTGATCCGCGTGAGCGGTGACACGTGGCAGGCGCAGCCTGACCTGCATCACGAGGTGTTCGGTCCGCTGGGTATCCTGATCACGGTCAAGGATCTTGCCCAGATGGAGGCGATCGCCCGTGATCTGGAGGGGCAACTGACCTGCACACTCCATATGGATGAGGGTGACACTGTCTTGGCCCGTCGTCTGATGCCTGTCCTTGAACGCAAGGCGGGGCGTTTGCTGGCCAATGGTTTCCCGACCGGGGTCGAGGTCTGTGATGCGATGGTGCATGGCGGACCATATCCTGCCAGCACGAATTTCGGCGCGACCAGCGTGGGTACAATGGCGATCCGACGCTTCCTGCGACCCGTCGCCTATCAGAACATGCCCGCGGCCCTGTTGCCCGCAGATCTCCAAGAAGGATGACACCGATGGACAAGACCTTGCGTGACCAGTTGATGACCGTTTCTGTCGCAACCCTGTCGACTGTTTTGTACAAGCGCGGTTTGCGCAATCAGGTGATACAGGGGGTGCGCCCCGTGGCTGCCAAGGGGCGCAACATGGTCGGCCCCGCCGTCACCCTTCGCTATATCCCCGCGCGCGAGGATCGCAACGGGATCGAGGTGTTCCGCCGCCCCGATCACCCGCAGCGTGTGGCCGTCGATACCTGTCCCGAAGGGGCCGTGCTGGTGATGGATTGCCGCAAGGACCCGCGCGCCGCGTCGGCGGGGGATATCCTTGTCACGCGGCTGATGATGCGGGGTGCGGCCGGCGTTGTCACCGATGGCGGATTCCGCGACGCGCATGAGATCGCGGGTCTTGATATCCCGGCCTATCACACGCGCCCGTCCAGCCCCACTAACCTGACCCTGCACGAGGCTTATGATCTGAACCTGCCCATCGGCTGCGGCGATGCGCCGGTATTTCCGGGTGATATCATCGTGGGGGATGCCGATTGCGTGATCGTGATCCCGCAGGATATCGCCGCCGATGTTGCGGCTGAAGCTGTCGAAATGTCGGTCTACGAGGATTTCGTGGTCGAGCAGGTCAAGGCAGGCGCCTCGATCATCGGACTTTATCCCTGCACCAAGGATGAACATGCGCAAGCCTTTGCCGCATGGCGCAAGGATAAAGGCCGCTGAGGTGCATACCTGATTCCGGTCTGGGGTCAGTCAGCACGCCTTGTGAAATGCAGAAAGCCGGGAAAAGATCCCCGGCTTGTCTGTTTGCGGTGGTGTCGAAACTTCTAACGCTTGGCGCGCCGCGCGGCTTCGGCTCTCAGTGTTTCGTTCAACGAGACACGCGGCTCATTATTCTCCTCATCCCAGCCATCCGACCTTTCCCGAGAATTCAGGAACAGGGCAAGCAAACCCAGTGAGAGACCAATCACATCCGTCACCAGCCCCGGGTTGATAAGGGTAAGTGCCGCGGCCACCAACAGGCTGCGTGCGATCCATCCCGTCGGCCTGAGCAGGAAACCTGCAAGACCCGCCGCGAGGAAGGTGACCCCCATCGTGGCGCTGAAGGCGGTCAGCACGATTTCTGTCCATGTGCCGATCATCAGAAGCGATGGGCCGAACACGAACATGAAAGGGATGATATACCCGGTCAGTCCCAGTCGCACCGCAACCCATGACGTCGCCATGACTGGCGATTGCGCGATGCCGCAAGCGGCGTAGACGGCAATGGCCACGGGCGGCGTGATGGCGGACAGGATCGCGTAGTAAAAGACGAACATATGCGCCGCCGGGATCGACACGCCCATGTTGACAAGCGCAGGCACCAGCAGCGCGACCTGAACAATATAGGCCGGCGTTGTCGGCATCCCCATGCCCAGCACGATTCCGGCCATCATCGTCAGGATCAGGGCGAAGATCAGTTGCTGCCCCGCCGCGGCCTTGACCAAGCCGGTAAAGGTCAGGCCCAGCCCGGTCTGCGCGATCACACCGATCACGATACCAGCTGTCGCACAGGCCAGCGCCACAGCGACAGAGTTGACAGCCCCCGAGTGCAACGCGTCGATCAGCTTGGGAAAGCTGAACTCGTGCCGCGTCGTCTTGCGCATGAGCACGACCGGGATGACCGAAAGGATTCCGCTCAGCGCCGAGAAGGGCGCGGAATAGCCTCCCATCAACATGCCGACGATCACAACTAGTGGCAGGAACAGATGCCCCTCATCCTTCAGAACTTTGCCCACACGAGGCAGGTCCGATTTGGGTAGGCCCTTCATGCCCCGTTTACGTGCCTCGAAATGCACGGCAAGAAAGACAGCCAGAAAATACAGCAGGGCAGGCATCAGCGCATAACCTGCGACGGTCAGGTAGCTGACCCCCATGAACTCTGCCATGACAAAGGCAGCGGCCCCCATGATCGGTGGCATGATCTGCCCGCCAGTCGAGGCCACGGCCTCGACCGCGCCCGCGAATTGTGGGCGGTAACCGATCCGCTTCATCAGCGGGATCGAGAAAGTGCCGGTCGTCATCACATTGGCCACGGCCGAGCCAGAGACCGAGCCGAACAGGCCCGATGTCACAACCGCCACTTTTGCAGGCCCGCCTGCTGCATGGCCCGTCAGGGCCAAGGCGAAATCCATGAAGAGCTTGCCGATACCAAAGCGTTCCGCCAAGGCGCCGAAGATCACGAACAGCACCACATAGGTGGCCGAGACCTGCGCCGGCACACCAAACAGCGCATCGGTGGTCATGTATTGATATTCCAGCAGCCGAACCAGATCAGCCTGCGTGAAGAATACCTGATAGGTCAGAAAGATGACCGCCGTCAGCGGCAGGATGAACCCGATGGCGCGCCGCGTCGCCTCGAGAATGGTGACCAGCATCATCACGGCAAAGACCTGATCCATCACGGAAACAGGCCCGACATAGGCCATGCGCGTGTTGAAATAGGTCTGGTTGATGATCGGATAGCTGGCCGCCGCAAGAGCTGCGAACATGAACACGAAATCAATGATCCCGGCAGGTTTGCCGCGTCGCGACGGGGTCATCGGCAAGGCCAGATAGGCAAGCGCCAGCGCAAACCCGAAATGTGTGGCGCGCAGGGTAAAGGCATTGGGTGGGCCGAACCATGCCACGTATAGGTGAAAGAGGCTCATCGACACAGCGACCGCAATGGTCAGGCGTCGCAGCCAGACATCTACTGTCAGCATGGTTTTCATCCGGTCATTCAAGGGCAAGGAAAGGACAGGCCGCCCTTGGCGACGGCCCGTCCTCGATGCGGTTACTGGTTAGCGTCGTAGAAGGCCTTGGCCGCCGCATGCAGCGGAACGCCACCTTCGTCGCGCATCTTCTCGATCGTGATATCGCGCAGGGCGGCACTGATCGTTGCCAGATCGCCGCGCTCGGCCCACATGTTTTCCAGCAGGGCTGTCACGACGGCATCATCCAGATCACAACGCCCGATCAGCTGGGTCATGTAACCCACGACCGTCACATCCTCGGCCTGTCCGGGATAGGTGCCAGCCGCGATTGTCAGCGAGGCATAACCCGGATTGATCTCTTCACGCATCTTCCCGATGAATTCCTCGGTCAGCGGGACCATCGTGATATCGGTCGAGTTTGCCAGGTCCATGATCGCCGAAGCAGGTGCCGTGGTGCCTGCGGTGAAAAGATCGGCATTGCCGTCCTGCACAAGTCCAACACCGTCCGAATAGGACACATAGTCAACGCTGCGCATGTCGTCATAGCTGGTGCCTGCTGTTTGCAGGATGGCCCTCATGACCTGCTCGGCGGTATTGCCCACCGGCTGTGTGACGATACGTTTGCCCTTCAGATCCTCGACCGAGGCAATGCCGCTATCGGATGGCGCAACCATCTGGAAATATTGCGGATAAAGCGTGGCCATCAGGCAGATGTTATCGGCTTTCCCTTCAAAGGGCTCACGCCCTTCAAGCGCATCCACGACCGAAATCGAGTTTCCGAACGCCAGATCCGTCTGTCCGCCCTGCACGCCTTGTGCGTTGGCGACACCGCCGCCCGGCAGAACCTGCACGCCTATGCCGTCATCGGACAACATCGACTGGATCGCCCCGCCCAGCGGATACCAGGCACCGCCCTGCGGGCCGGTCATGATCTTGATCTGTTGAGCATTGGCCTGACTGGCCATGGCCGCCATCGCGACAGCTCCGGTCAAAAGAATTCTACGCATCAGTTCCTCCCTGTCAGTGTATTGAAGTGCCCGGGCCGCGAAACATCGGTCGGTGCAGGCGTGTCCATCAGGCCCGGGCGTTCCTCCTCGCCGGATCCAATGACGCCACTCCAACAGATCGAATTTAACTTGTCAAATCTATTTACAAGACAGCCAAAGCCCATCACTTCTGGCGACGAAGCGGATATTGGATTGTCCAGGAAAGTGGTGAACATATGCAGATCAACGCCCAACAACTGACTGCGCTGGCAGACACAATCCTGCGTCATGCCGGCGGACACCCGGATGCAGCGCAAAAAGTTGCCGCGCGACTGGTCAGTGCAAATCTGGCCGGGCATGACAGCCACGGTGTCGGCATGATCCCCGCCTATGTCGCGGGGATCAAGGCCGGGCATCTGATCCCTGATGCCGCGGCAAGACTGGTTCACGAGAATGGCCCGTTCCTTTTGGTGGATGGTCAGCAGGGCTTCGGACATGTCATCGCAGAACAGGCGATGACCATGGCGATTGCAAGCGCCGGAACAAGCCAGTTCGCTGTTCTGTCACTGCGCAACAGTTTCCATCTGGGGCGTCTTGGTGACTGGGGGGCCATGGCCGCCGAGGCCGGGTTCATCTGCATCATCTATGCCAATGTGCAAAGTCCCAGACCGCTGGTGGCCCCGTTCGGCGGCAGTGACGCACGTTTTGTAACGAACCCTTATTGCACAGCGATCCCGGCCACCGACAAGACCCCTATGTTCTTGCTGGATATGGCGACAAGCACCATCGCCATGGGTAAGGTCAGGGTGGCCCATCTCAGCGGCAAAGCCGTGCCACAGGGTGCGCTGGTCGATTCCCTTGGCCATCCGACCACGAACCCTTCCGTCATGTTTGACGATCCAACTGGCGCCCTGACGACCTTCGGAATGCACAAGGGATTCGGCCTTGCCCTGTTGGGTGATCTTCTGGGCGGCGCGCTCAGCGGCGGGGGTGCCTATGCTCCGGAACGCGAGGTGCCGTCTCGAATCCTCAACAACATGCTGGCCATCCTGATTGATCCCGCGGCTTTCGGCTCGGTTCAGGACTTTGAGAACGAGGTGGACAGATACACCGACTGGGTGAAGGCATCGCCACCCGCCCCGGGCGTGGATGCAGTGCAGTTTCCGGGCGATCCGGAACGGCGCAGCACGCAGGAGCGGTTGATCCACGGCATTCCCATGGATGACGGAACATTCGGCCAGTTGATCGAGACGGCAAGCTCTGTCGGTGTCCCACAGGACATGATCGACGCGTTCGTTCTGGGCTGATCCGACGCTCACTAGTCCGGATGCAGGCCCCATCTGTCTGCAAGCCGCGCCGTGACCGCAATGATCGAACTTGCAAAAGGCAGGATGATGAAGATCCGGATCACATGAAACGCGGTCACGATGGCAAGACCTTCTTGCAGGATCTTGGCGGTCAGGGCCATCTCGGTGACGCTGCCGGGTGCGGTGGACAGGATCATGACCTGCCATGACTGACCGGTCAGCCATGACAGCAGCAGCCCCATCCCAAGACACAGCAGGATCAGAAGGATCGCGGCAAAGATCGCGCCAGGGATGAACCCCTGCGCCCGACGGAACAGATCGCGGTCGAAGACAGCGCCCAGCCAGACGCCCAGAAACACCTGCGCCAGCACAAGCACCGGATAGGGGTAGGCAGTGATCGGCAAACTGAAGGCGGCGGCCAGTGTGGCTCCACCCAACGAGCCGACAAAGAACGGGTTTGCCAGACGAACGGTGCGGGCCGCGAAGGCGCCGGCGATACCCGCAAGGCACAACAGCACGCTTCCCGACAGGGTCCACGGCGTCTGCGACAGAACCTTTATCGGGTCCTTGATGGTGCCGTCGATGGCGACGATGGCAGGGGGTATCAGAACAACCAGAAGGACGATCCGCAATGTCTGGGAAAAGACGATCGGGCCCGGCTGCACCTTGTGTTTCACCGCAAGTATCGCGCTTTCCACCGGACCCATAGGGATTGACGCGAGCGTTGCGGTGATCACATCGACCTTGGTTATGCGCATCAGAACCGCTGCAACCACAAAGCCCAGAGCGATGGTTGCCAAGGCAACGGCGATCATGGGCAACAGCAAGGAGTCCATCGCTTTGACAGCCTCAGGGGTGAAGGACAACCCGACCGAGGTCGCGATCAGGACCTGCCCGATCTGCCGGGTCATGGCAGGAATCGGAAGCGGCTGTTCCAGCATTCTGACGGTCGAAGCAAAGACCATGGCCCCAAGCATCCATGGCAGCGGAAAGCGCACCCAATGGGCAAATACCCCGAAAAGAAGCGCGCCAAGATAGAGCATCACCACATGGAGCAGCCGCATCAGCGGTCTCTGGGAAGGGCCTGTTTGATCAGTCATGCGGTCGTTTCAGTCGGCCTGTCGACAAAGTTGTGTTGCGTCGTCATGGGGTTGTGTTCATGAGACATCTTCAGCGTCCGCCTATCTGGGGCCAGCAACATAAGATTGTAAAGCCGACGCGCCGATATACTTTTTCGGTAGGCGCGCAGTTGAAGCGCGCAAGCGCATACCGCTTGCATTCGGGCTTTGGTCTGGACACAAACCAAGCGAACAGAACGAGGGAGGGACAAGGACAATGGCGAAACTGGCATTTCTGGGTTTGGGCGTGATGGGCTATCCGATGGCGGGGCATCTGGCCGCCAAGGGGCATGAGGTCACGGTCTACAACCGCACCGCCGCCAAGGC
>NZ_JARAMP010000046.1:0-14742 GCF_028802875.1 Seohaeicola sp. 4SK31
TGCTGGCCAAGCGCCCAGTTGACAGCAGCAGCGACAAGGCGTCCGTGTTATAGATTGCGTCGCATCTCAAACCGCGCCAGAGGGACGACAGGTGCTTTGTGCCCCGCTGAAAATCATTTGCCGCAACACCGATGGACGCGGCATTGATTGCGCCAACTGAAGATCCACAAACGATCTGGAATGGGGAGCGCCGTGCCCCGGTGATCTCAGCCAAAGCCCTGAGGACACCCACATGATACGCGCCGCGCGCACCACCGCCTTGAAGCACAAGCGCTGTTTTAGGGCCTTGCTCCATTGTCGCTCCCACATATGCCCTTTTGATAACGAAGATACTAAGTCGTTCAATCCCCGCTCGCCATACTGGCACCGCATTGACTACAGCCCATGATGCAAAACCCGAGAACACGCGCGCGGAGCAGCGGTGACTTGCAAATCACGTCGCCAGGCGGCTTTCCCGCCAGACAATGAAGATACCGCTCACCACGATCACGGAGGCACCGAACAGCGTCCAGAAATCCGGTGTACCAGCCCAGACAAGCCAGCGCAGCGGCGATGCCCGGATTACAACGTTATGCCTGTGGTCGCGCGGCCCGAAAACATGATCGCATTCGAGCCGCAGAACGTCTTCTTGAACTGCGATAGACCGAGTAAGTGTCGGTATCAGGCGCTCCAACCGCATATCAAGTAGCCGTGCTGATCCACCAAATCCCCTAAATCCTCAAGGATACGCAAATAGCATGGGAGAAGGTCTTCCCAGAGCATCTCCCGCGCGTCCCAGCCGTGGAACTCATAAGGCAGCGTTTCCGGCACCACATCCAGGGTCAGACCTGCTTCCTCAAGGTCATCCAGAAGCTGGTCTTCCATTCGTTCAATCATCTCTGGCGAGACCGCGAAGTCGGAATAGTTTGAGTCGATTGGCTCAGGCTCCGGCGTGCACATCAGCTCAAAAAATTCATTGTGATTGCGCAGATAGAAGACAGAGTCTTCTTCTCCTGGCACGCCGAAAAACACATCAAGTCCCATGGGTATCCCCTTCTGTGGGTGGTTGCGTACCGGAAGTGGCACGTGGAATGTAAATGGGTCTGAGTTACGGATCCCGGAACCGAGAGAACGAGATTTCCTGATCAACCGACCGATTGGGCCAATGGCTCGAGAACAGTGCGACAGGGAAACCGCGATCCCAGGCGCTGAAGAACGGTCGATCAGGCCAGCCTCGGCCCGGCGCACAGAAGTGCGGATGGATGCAATAGAAGCGTGCAGTAGTCGATGCCGGGCAATGACAAGTCGGTCTCCCAGACAGCGCGTCGGGAACAGCTCTCTATGACTGCTCAGCTTCTGAACGGCGGCGAGGGTTGAGCGGCAGAGCATTGGTCACACTCTCTACGCACGCGCAGCGATGCTTACTGACATTCAAAAGCAGTGCTTTGGGCCGCAGAACAAAGTCAGCTGTTCGAGGTCGTGGGGCCTGGGCCATAGCCTCGCTTGCGCTTGGCAGTTTCAAGCTTCAGCATCGCCGATACAGCTTCATCTTCTCCGGGGTGCCGTTCAATCAGCCACTGGCCCCGAAACCCGATCCTACCCCATTCCCGAACCAGATCGACACCTCCGAACAGGTCCGGTTGCAGGCTCATGCGATAGAAACGCCGCATGTTCTTTGTCAGATCGATCCGCTTGAGATCGATGCTCGGTGGAACCACGCCCAACCCAACGATACTATCGTTCATATTGTGTGAGGTCTGCATACTCGACACAATATCAGGTGGGGCCATAGGTTTCTAGTCGGTCGTGCCTTGGGTCCGACATGGTGATCTGCCTGTCCTACCCGATTGTGCGACAGATGATCTTGGCGCATTTCTGCCTTCGGTGGCGGTTACACCGTTGCTAGCGCCACGTGTCGTAGTTTTGCGCCGCACTCACGGGACGTGTTTGCCGGCGGCAAGCACAGAGGTCGCTCGATTGGGCCGATACGGGGTGATGACCATCCGTTCGCGTATGCAATGCCCCTTCTCGCTCATTCAGACTTTCCTCGCATGGTGCACTCACCTGAGGTGACGCAGCGTCAAGGTGTTTCGGATTTCCGGCGATCCGGGAACGTTCGCATTTCTGAATCAGCGGACGCAACCCGCTGCTCAGCAACCAGGAGGACCACGTGTTCACACTTTGGACGTTCCACATTCCCACATATCCCGCACCGGATGACTGCTTTCTCGACCTCATCATTGATGCCCTTGAGGAAAAGGGCCGTCTGCCCGATAGAACGCCCGATGCAGGCTTGGGCTGCCACCACCTGAGGGAGAACCTGAAACATCTGACCGTCGAGAAGGTCGCCCATGGATGGGTTGTGAATATCATCTTCAACAAGAAGTGCCTTGATGGGCGGCATGACACCATGTCGTCATCCGCTTTGACACCTTTTGCGACTGCCGCCGCTGCCCTGCAATATGGAGCATCCACGGTCTGCGAGATCATCACGGGTTCCGCCGAACTACCGTTCGAAGTGGTGGGCGATATAATGGTGATGGTGTGACAGCACCACCGGATACGAAGGCCCTATGCTCATGCAAGGTCAATCTTGCGATATGTGCAGCGCACGGGAACTTGATTGATGCGCCGACATCGCAGTGCGCCAGTTGGAAGGTGTACACCGGCGGGCAGAAAGCTCGCCGGTGTACTGATCAGGCTGCCAGGCTCGCTGGAACTGAAGGCAGAACTTGGTTCGGATCCCAAGCGGCAGCAACCGCAACCACAAAGTAAAACAGAAAGGCCTCCGCTTGAGCTCTGGTGGCGAACGGTTGTCCTGTGCCTTTGTCGAGGACGACTGAGCAACCGTCTGGCGCGTCTCGCAGCACGATGTCGGCATTCCAGCCACCGTGAACCGGATACACAAGCACGGCCAGGATATTGTCTGGGCACCAGTGTGGCAGACCATGTCGCAGCGCTGTGGATTCGGCGGTGAATGTCGAAGGAAAAACCAATGCATGGTCACTCCGCGACGCGGTTTCCTGGAGGCGCCGCAATCGCTGCAAACCTTCGATAAACTGTTCATCCGTATAGTCAGGAGCGGTCATAAGAGTATTGTCCTTGGTTTCTTGGCTTTCTCACACGCTTTGACAACGCACCGGGCGCTGCCAAAGCGGTGGCGGCAATGGAGCAGTTTTAGACCTCTGAGGGGGTCGGATCTTGCGCGACTGCAAGGAGCCGGGCCAAGATCATCATACCTGCCGCAAAGGCCTGGTCGTATGTGGGAAAGGGGAGACCTTCGGGCGTGCCAAGAACGTCTGGAGAACCGTTCGGTACGGTCCGCAGCAACACGTCTGCTACCCAACCGCCGTTGCGCGCGGTCACGACAAAAGCCTTGTAGTTCTGTGGTCCGTAGTACTTCCACCTGTCGTCGAGACAAGCTCCAAAGGGCGGTTGGCCAGTCAGGCCATGTTTCTTCATAAAAGCGAGCACTTGCGCGAGTGCGACCTCACCGTCAGCGATTTCGGTCGGAGTATAGCGGTCCAGAACCATCAGGTTTTCCTTCTGGGTTGCGTCAGTTTTACTGATCAGGGGATTGAATGAGATCGAGATTTTTTCGCGTGTTTTTTAAGGCCACGCTATTTTTTTCCCTGCCTCGTAACGAAGGCAGGGAAAAAAATAGCGTGGCCTTTCTCCAAGCAGGTGTTACCTACAAGAAAACAAACCTATAAATATGGTGAAGACGCTTTGAGGTACAAAGACATGTCAGCGAAGCCTACAATCGCTGACTGAAGACACCTTCAGGCGCTTTCCCGCGCCGGCTCAAGATCATCCTCAGATATGACCCCGGTGTCTGGCTCTGGGACGAGGCCAAGGATCACGTCATAGCTGGAAGCTTTCCAGAAATGCTGGCAATAGAGGTCGACGATCTTGCCAATAGAATGCTTCATCCGATGTCTGCTCAGCCTCTTGCGCGCATCGTTATTATTGGCTTCAACGAAGTATGGGTTGAGCAACACGGCCCGTAATTTGGGGTCACCAGCGCGCGCGGCACTGACCAGATCGCTCAGAAAGCCCAGCTGTTCGCAAGTGCGCGTCCTGCGGTATCGCTCGGTGTAAAAAATCATCCGTTCGAAAAGCTCAAGATTGGTGCGGCGTTTGGATCTGCTATTGCGAGAATTCACCGCATTCTGAGCGCGTGCCTTTCGCTGACCGAACAGGCTCCGGCATCCTGCTTTGCAAAACTTCTGATCGCGGCGGCGCTTGGTGAAGCTGACCTCGCAATATGGGCAAGTTGCCTGCATGCTCTTCTCGTCATTTTCTGTTTGGCTTTGGGGCCGACTCAACAGCTTGCCTGGTGGCTGATTGTTGCGAAAATGAGTTGAGGATTTGACAATGTCGTGGCGCGTTGGAATTTGCACACAGCCAGCCAAAGTCATACGTAGCGAGACACATCCAGTGAACTGAAAACCGCCAGACCCGGGTGATCCGGGCTGGCGGTGAACGAAAAGTCGCTGCGACTTGCGCAATTTTTCAACAGCAAAAAGTGGAACTATTAGGCAAATTCCTCTTCTGCGGTTGCCTGGCTGTCTTTGTCTTGGCGTCAGACGCTCCAACTACAAACCAAGTGACCATGCTGACGTATCAAAACCCTCAAATCCTTCATGATGCAGAGATAGCTTGGCAGAAAGTCCTTCCATGGAGTGTCGCGCGCATCCCGATCTTCGAAATCGTCCGATAGCGTCTGGGGTATTGAATCTAGAGAAAGTCCAGCTGCATGGAACTCGGCCAGCATGCGCTTTTCCATGCGGTCAATCATCGGCAGCGAGACTTTGAAATCCGAGTAGTTTGGGTAAATTGGCTCGGGCTCAGGCGTGCACATCAACTCGAAGAATTTGCTGTGATTGCGCAGGTATAAGATATGCTCGTCCCTGCCTTGCACCCCAATATAGACATCAAGCCCCATGAAATGTTCTCCTTTGCTGATTGTGGCGGGCCGGAATTGGCTCATACAAAGGACATAACTCTGAACCGAGAGACACGGAAACCGATGCGCTGCGTTTTCTTCGACGGGCCGTGTGTTGTTGCTCTCGCCCAACAGGTGCATATGCCGAGTTGGCCTGAACCCCATTGCCGGATATCGACAGCGTGGATCAGGCCAACTATCTTCTGACCATGAGCAGTCCCGAACCCCGCGCCGCGCAAATCGCCCAAGCACTCGCCGACCGAATTGTTTCAGGTCAGCTGGAGCCAGGCGCCCGCTTGCGGCAAGATCATATCGCAGATGAATTCGGGACAAGCCATGTCCCCGTGCGTGAGGCCTTTCGTCGTCTTGAGGCTCAAGGACTTGCGGTGAGCGAACCGCGGCGGGGCGTCCGCGTGGCATCATTCAACCTCGCGCAAGTGCGTGAAGTCGCTGAAATGCGCGCAGCGCTCGAAGGGCTGGCCTTGCGCCATGCGGCACCGCATCTGACCAGCGCCATCCTCAACGCTGCGGAAGACATTATCCGTGAGGGAGAAGCCGCAAAGGACATTCAGGCTTGGGAGAACGCGAATTGCCGGTTTCACAAGCTAATCCTGGAACCATGCGCCATGCCTCGCCTATTGGCAACGATCGATGATCTGCACATGGCGAGCGCGAGATTTCTGTTCATTGCGTGGCGTCCCGACTGGGAAGCCGGAACGGACACCGACCACCGCGCGATCCTGTCAGCCTTGCGCCAGGGCGAAATAACCCAAGCGATCTCGATCCTGTCGCGACATGTCCAACGCATAGGCACAACCACGCGAAAGACCGCCTCGGGAGCAACACGTGACGCCTTTGCGATCGTAGGCTAGTTGACCTTAAGTAAATCACGCCTTGAACAGATGGAAGGATTGTGACTTCTTCATAGATGGATTCGCAGAATTATAGATAGTTTTTGCGGATCATATCAGAAAGGAGCTTCAATGTGACCCAGACCACCCCTTCACTTCGTCGTCCCGACGCCCTGCTGGACCTCGATAGCCGCTCAGGTACCATCAAGCTGGCTGCCGTGTTTCTTGGCACGATCGCCCTCACCCTATCATCCTATATCACTGTTCCGATGTACCCTGTGCCGATGACCATGCAGTCCTTTGCCATCCTCATGGTGGCAGCGCTCTACGGATGGCGACTGGGAACCTTGACCGTCCTGACCTGGCTCGGCGAAGCTGCAATCGGATTGCCAGTACTTGCAGGTGGTGCCGGTGGGATTGCTGTATTTGCCGGCCCGACGGCGGGCTACATTCTATCGTGGCCGCTGATAACCGCCTTGGTGGGGTGGTTGGTCGGCCGTGGCTGGAACGGCCACCACCCGGTCCTCGCCTGCATCGCCATGATGATTGCCAGCGCCATCTGCCTCGCGATGGGCGCAATATGGCTTGCAGGGTTCATTGGGCTGGAGAAAGCAATCGCCGCAGGAGTTATTCCGTTCATTCTTGGTGACGCGTCGAAATCCTTGCTGGCCGTGATGGTCCTGATCCTCATCGCCCGCAAAGGCAGGATATGAGCGTAAAGCTGCGCCCGCATCACCTCCTCTGCATTCTAACCTATGTGGGCAAAGGCTACAGTCCCGCGTTCGTCGCCAACTACGATGCTGTTGCCGCGCGGATCTCGAGTGGTGAGGACATTGTCCTCACCACTGGCCCTGACGATATCTGCGCCGCTCTACTGAAGGAGGGCGACCCACATTGCGTTAACGACAGCGTTGCAACACGAGACAATCTCGCGGCAGATACCTTGTCGCAACTCCTTGATCGAGAGATACGGACCGGAGACGAGTTCCACATCGATGCCCGCTCCTTCAGTCAATTGCGTGACGCTTTCAGAGCAGGATACTTCGCAAAGGCCTGTAGCGGTTGCGCCTGGGTGTCGCTCTGCAGAACAATCGCCGATGATCGCTTTGCAGGCACTCGCGTCCAGATCGGGTGATGCAACTCACAGTGCTAAAGCCCGCACACGGCGAGCTTGGTCCCGTGCCTTCTACAATCTCAACAGTTGGAAATAATACATGATCCGCCACATCGTCTTCTTCACCGCCAAGCATGATGGCAATATCGAGTCTGTCCGGAAAGGGTTGCAAATCCTCACCGGCATCCCGCATGCGAAACGCCTTGAGATCGCGCTGAACCGCAAGTCGGATCCGGCCAGCAAGGAAGTCGATGTGGTGGTTTACGGAGAGTTCGCGGATGATGATGCCCTTGCGGCTTACAAAGCGCACGAACTCTATGCTGAATCCATCCGTCGCGTGAAACCATTGCGTGAGATAAGGCTGGCGGCAGATTTCGACACATCACAAGCCTTCTCCAGCGCCGATGCAGAAAGCTGAAACCCCACCCGACGCGAGACACGCGCATCAGGATGAAGCTTACATCCTGGTGCGGGATGACATTGCAGGACGTGAGCTGAAGTTCACGGCGCCGCGCAATGTCATCCGCGCAGACAAAGCTGAGGAGGTCAGCGAGGCAATGGCATGCATGGAGCAGGCGCAGGCCGCCGGCAAGTGGTGTGCGGGCTATCTTTCCTACGAGGCAGGTTATGCGCTGGAGCCGAAACTGACCGATCACATGCCCGATGGACGCCGCCTTCCGCTGGTTTTGATAGGGGTCTTCGACTCGCCCGAAGAACGACCGATTGCTCTGCACCGAGACGCTACCTCGTCTCTTTCAGAATTCAAGCCGACTTGGTCCTTCGAAGACTATGCCCCGCGTTTCGCACGCGTTCACCAGCATCTACGCCAGGGTGATTGCTATCAGGCAAACCTGACATTCCCGATCCTCGCTCGCTGGCAGGGTGACCCAGTGGCATTGTTCGACGAGATGACGGAACGACAACCGGTGCGGTATGGATGTCTCGTCAATCTGGGAGGCCCCGTCATCCTGTCGCGCTCACCTGAGCTCTTTTTCGACGTGGACGAGGACGGCTGGATCGAAACCCATCCGATGAAAGGCACCATCAGACGTGGAGCCACACCCGAAGAGGATGCCCGCCTTGCCGAAACCCTAAAGCAAGACGAGAAGAACCGGGCGGAGAACCTGATGATCGTCGATCTCCTGCGCAACGACATTTCGCGCATTTGCGAGCTGGGATCACTGCATGTACCGGAGCTCTTCCGGGTCGAAAGCTATCCAACGGTCCATCAACTGGTCAGCCGTGTCAGGGCACGACTGAGACCGGGAACGACGGTCACTGAAATCATCGCGGCCTTGTTCCCCTGCGGATCAATCACCGGCGCGCCGAAGATCCAGGCGATGCGGATCCTCCGCGCACTCGAAGAGCAACCGCGCGACATCTACTGTGGAATGATCGGCTACACCGCTCCGTCGGGACGCATGCGGTTCAACGTAGCGATCAGAACATTGACGCTGCACAAGACCGGTGAAGCGGTTCTCAATGTCGGAGGCGGTATCGTCTACGATTCCAAGCTCCGCGATGAATACGAGGAATGCTTGCTGAAAGCGCGCTTCGCCACCGGTTGCGCTCCGCACCGCGTTGAAGAAACAGGGCGGGCGTTCGTGTGACCACTGCGTCACCCAATGGCCACCACCAGTGGAGTGTTAGCGTATTTCATTGATTTAATGTGCAGATATTGGCTTGCCCTTACGTCAACTGACCCATAGAACCTGAGAAGCCAGTGCTGCCTGCACCCGCTCTCACCGTCTCCGGCGGTTAGAAACAGATTGAGGAATCCCCCGTTTTGCTCGACCAAATCGCTCTGCGCGCCGAACTCGCCGAAGCCTATGATCTTGCGCCATCCATAGAGATTGCTGCTGCAAACGCGCATCTCTATGCCGGTATGAGACGCGTTGTTTCTCCGCCAGACTGGGCAATCTACGCCCCATATGTCGTCGCTATCAACAGGCTCAAGAAGGAGCGGAACGCGGTCATCCTGGCGCATAATTACATGACACCGGAAATCTACCACGGCGTCGCCGATGTTGTGGGCGACAGTCTGCAATTGGCGATCGAGGCCACAAAAGTCGAGGCTGAAGTCATCGTTCAATGCGGTGTGCATTTCATGGCCGAGACATCGAAGATCCTGAATCCGAGCAAGACAGTACTGATCCCGGACATGGATGCAGGCTGCTCGCTGGCCGAAAGCATCACTTCTGAGGGAATTGCCGAGATGCGCGCGCGCTATCCAGGCGCGCCCGTTGTCACCTATGTCAATACATCAGCAGAGGTGAAGGCGGCCTCCGACATTTGTTGTACCTCTTCCAACGCGGCGCAAATCGTCGCCGCTCAGGAGAGCGACACCGTCATCATGACGCCTGACAAGTATCTGGCGCAGAATGTTGCGCGGCAGGTGCCAGAAAAGACAATCGTGTGGTGGGATGGGTCATGCATCGTGCATGAACGTTTCACCGCGCAGGATCTGCGGGATTTCCGCAGCTACAATCCGGACACACGGATCATCGCCCACCCCGAATGCCCGCCTGACGTCGTGGCGGAGGCTGATTTCTCCGGCTCCACCAGCGGCATCATCGACTATGTCGAACGTGAGCGTCCCACAAAGGCGATGCTTGTTACAGAATGCTCCATGGCCTCGAA
Source organism: Seohaeicola sp. 4SK31 (assembly GCF_028802875.1). Taxonomy (NCBI): domain Bacteria; kingdom Pseudomonadati; phylum Pseudomonadota; class Alphaproteobacteria; order Rhodobacterales; family Roseobacteraceae; genus Seohaeicola; species Seohaeicola sp. 4SK31. Next base: position 9,533 of record NZ_JARAMP010000046.1, read on the forward strand.
CATCGCCGACAAGCTACCCGAGATCGAGTTCGTCGGGCCCTGTAATATGTGCCCCTATATGAAAAAGATCACGCTGGAGAAGATCCTGTGGACGCTGCACAGCATGCAGGGTGCTGTAGAAGTCGACCCTTCCGTGGCGGCCAAAGCCCGTCTGGCTGTGCAACGCATGATCGATCTCTCAAGTCGTCCGGCTGGCTGACCCAATGATCCGGATCGACACGCCGCGCGTCATTGTCGTGGGCGCTGGGTTGGCAGCCCAGTACGCCGCCCTGAAACTCGCGCCTTATCCTGTGCTAATGATCTCCCCGGAGCGTTTGGGCGAAGGTGCATCCTCTGGATGGGCGCAGGGCGGTGTCGCGGCCGCAATGGATCCGAGAGATAGTGCCGGCGCGCACGCTCTGGATACGATCCGGGCTGGAGCAGGAACCGTCGATCCGCAAGTCGCTCGAATGGTTACGGAGGAGGCCCGCAGCCACATCCTCGAACTGAGCGGATTGGGTGCACCCTTCGACCGAGCAAGCGACGGTGGATATGTACTGTCTCGGGAAGCCGCGCATAGCTTCGCCCGCGTCGTGCGGGTCTGTGGTGATCAGGCCGGAGCCGGGATCATGCGCACACTGTCTGCCCGCGTTCGGGAGGCAGATCATATCCAGGTGCTGGAAGATGTCATCGCAACAGCCCTCCGCGTCCAGAACGGTGTCGTGGTCGGCGTCGAGATCGCCCGATGCTCCGCTGGTCCGACGCAGAGCGTTTTCCTCCGAGGGGCAGCCGTTCTCTTGGCCGGTGGCGGCTCGGGCGGCCTATACACTTTGACCACCAACCCGCCCCGTATCCGGGGAGAGGTTATCGGCATGGCCGCGCGTGCAGGTGCGGTGATTGCCGATGCGGAATTTGTGCAGTTCCACCCGACGGCTATTGCTACTGGTGGCGATCCCGCTCCCCTGGCAACCGAAGCACTGCGCGGCCTGGGTGCGACCCTTGTGAACTGTCACGGTGAACGCTTCATGCTCAATGTCCACCCGGATGCTGAGCTGGCTCCGCGCGACATCGTTGCACGCGCCGTCTACGCGCAAACGCAGGAAGGACTTGCCCCTGCATTGGACACGCGTCAGGTCCTTGGCTCGAAGATCTCTGCGGCGTTTCCCGCCGTTGCGGCGGCCTGTCGGCAAGCCGGCTTCGATCCTGCAACACACCCAATTCCTATCGCCGCAGCCGCTCACTACCACATGGGCGGCATCGCAACAGATCCGATGGGGCAAACATCCCTCGCAGGGCTCTGGGCCTGTGGTGAGGTTGCCTCAACAGGATTGCACGGGGCCAACCGCCTCGCGTCAAACGGGCTTCTGGAAGCACTTGTCTATGGAAATAGCAGTGCACACAGTATCGCCAGTGCTCTTGGCCCGTGTCGAAAGACGCCGCCCGACGTTACCTTGCCCGATCTTGTACCTGCAGAGCGTCCCGCTCCCAACCTGGTAGAGCGCCTACGCAAAAGCATGACGGACGGGGCAGGTGTCGTTCGGAACGCGCGCGGTCTCCAAAAAACACTGGATGAGATCAGACAGATCGAAGCGACGCAGCCCGATTGCGCCCCTCTTCGCAACATGACAGCCACCGCGACAGTGATCGTCACTGCTGCCCTCAATCGCCGCGAGAGCCGAGGCGCGCATTTCCGTTCAGACTATCCAAAGACGGACGATGCCATGGGTAGGCGTTCGTTTCTGACTTTGAACGAGGCGCGAACCCTTCGACCTTCATCCCCATTGGAGACAACATGACTCAAGCCCCCCTGCCCGACCTGATCCTTGAGCCGATGGTCCGTTCCGCACTGATGGAGGATCTCGGTAGCTACGGTGATATCACCACCCGTACGGTGATACCCGCAGATACAAACATCACTGCCAGTTTGAATGCTCGCGAGGCCGGAGTTGTGTCCGGGTTGCAGGTTGCTGCCCTTGCCTTTCGTCTTGTCGATCCGGACCTGAAAATTACGATCTATATTGGCGATGGTGAGCAAATCACTGCCGGTGATCTTCTGATGGAGATCAATGGCAGCGCAGCGTCGATCCTCAGCGCCGAGCGGGTCGCCCTGAATTTTGCAGGGCGGTTGTCCGGGATCGCAACGCTAACGGCCCGTTTTGTTCGTGAAACCGTCGGGACTGCGGCGCGCATCACCTGCACGCGCAAGACCACCCCCGGCCTTCGCCTGGTTGAAAAACAGGCCGTGATCCACGGCGGCGGTTTCAACCACCGCTTCTCTCTATCCGATGCGATCTTGATCAAAGACAACCACATCGCCGCGGCGGGCGGAATTCGGCCGGTACTCGCGGCCGTGAAAGCACGTGCCTCCCACATGATCCGAACAGAGATCGAGGTGGATAGGTTGGAGCAATTAGCTGAAGTGCTCAATGAGGGCGGTGCAGACGTGGTGCTGCTGGACAACATGGATACGCCCACGTTGAACGAAGCTGTGACGATGAATGCCGGCCGCCTTGTGCTGGAAGCTTCCGGCAACATGGGTTTGAACCGCGTGGCGGAGGTCGCCGCCACGGGCGTTGATTACATCTCCTCCGGAGCATTGACCCATTCTGCACCGACGCTCGACCTCGGACTGGACATCTGATCCGCGGTCACCGCTTTCCTCCACGAAATAAAATTATGCTGCACTTGCGAAGCAGAGCGTCAGACGCTAGCAAGTTGCCGTGGCGTCAACTTGAGGGATCACAATGAGTCAGTCAGCCCCGGTCAAATCGCTGACCGCCACCGCCATTCGCGCCCGAAAAGGCGCTGAGCCATTGGTCTGCCTGACCGCCTACACAACGCCAGTTGCCAAGCTTGCGGATGAGCACTGTGACCTCGTCTTGGTCGGCGACAGTGTCGGGATGGTGCTGCACGGCCTGCCGTCGACACTCAATGTCACCATGGAAATGATGATCATGCACGGCCAGGCTGTGGCCCGCGGTCTGGACCGGGCACTGATGGTCATCGATATGCCGTTCGGGAGCTACGAGGAGTCCGCCGCTCAAGCGTTTCGCAATGCCGCGCGGCTCATGGCCGAAACCGGCGCTGGCGCAGTGAAGCTGGAAGGTGGTCAGCATATGGCCGAAACGATCCGCTTCCTCGTGGACCGGGGTGTCCCCGTGATGGCGCATATCGGCCTGACCCCGCAGGCAGTCAACGCGATCGGCGGCTACAAGGTCCAAGGTCGTGGCGAAGATGGTGAGCGGATCCGAGCGGATGCACATGCTGTTGCCGATGCAGGGGCCTTCTCGGTCGTTCTTGAAAAGATACCGGCTGAGCTTGCCGACCAGATTACGGCAGAGATCGCAGTTCCCACGGTTGGCATCGGCGCGTCGGTATGTTGCGACGGCCAGATCCTTGTGATCGACGACATGCTGGGCCTCTTCGACACTTTCAAGCCGAAGTTTGTCAAACGCTACGCGCATCTCGCCGCCGATGCCGCCGGGGCCATCCAAGCCTATGCCGAAGAGGTGCGTAGCCGTCGCTTCCCCGCACCCGAGCATGTCTTTTCTCAAGAGGAACCAGGCAAATGAAGATCATCCGCACCAAGGCCGAGTTGCGCGCCCTTACTGAAACCTGGCGACGCGCCGGCGAGACTATCGGTGTGGTGCCCACAATGGGCGCATTGCATGCTGGGCATCTCAGCCTGGTCGAGGCCGCTTGCTCCGCAACCGACCGAGTGATCGTCACGCTCTTTGTGAACCCGAAGCAATTCAACAACCCCGAAGATCTCGCAAACTATCCACGGACTGAAGAGAGTGACGCGGAGAAGCTGAAGCCATTTGGCGCCGACGTTCTCTATGTTCCCGATGGGGCGCAGATGTATCCTGACGGCTTTGCCACGACAATCTCTGTGACAGGTGTCAGCGAAGGTCTCTGTGGAGCCGCCCGACCTGGCCATTTCGACGGCGTGGCGACGGTAGTAGCCAAGCTGCTTCTGCAAACCGACGCGGACCAAGCCTTCTTTGGGGAAAAGGATTACCAGCAACTTCAGGTCGTGCGTCGCCTGGCAGCAGACCTCGACCTTAAATCAAGGATCGTTGGTTGTCCGACGATACGGGAAGAGGACGGGCTCGCCATGTCCTCGCGCAACCTCCGCTTGGGGAAACATGCACGTTCAACTGCTCCAGTTATCCGCGAGGCATTGTTCCGAGCAGCAGAGTCGATTTCTGACGGGACGCCTGTCGACATCGCGCTTGCAAGCGCGCGGTCCCATTTGAACGAGAACGGTCTACGAGAGATCGACTATCTCGAACTCAGGGGCGATCCTGATCTCGAAATCCTTGACACAGCTGACAGACCAGCCCGCCTGTTTGTTGCGGTTTGGCTCGACGGTGTCCGACTTATCGACAACCTTCCGGTGCAGGCAACGAGCGATGCAGAGGGACTTCTTGAAAGGGTAGGTTGAGCTCACCTGATTGGTTGCCAATCGGCTGAAGACAAAAACTGACAGCGTTATGTATGGAACTTTTGCTCATTTAGCGCGCGCATTAGCCAGGTTGCGCGTTTCGCGTGATGGCGGGCACTGATTTCAGCTGATCGTGGGCAGTGATTTCACGGGAAGGCGGGCACCTGTTTCACGCGATCGCGGGCAGTGATTTCACGCGATCATGGGCAGGACTGGCCAACGAACTGCAGTTACTCCGCCTTCTGAAGAACAGGAGGATCGGAATGCCGACAGGACGTTTGACCATGCGCCGTATTCGGGACGTATTGAGACTGAGATTTGCCCAAGGGCTGAGCGAGCGTGCGATCGCTGCGTCTCTGGGGCTTGGGAAAGGAAGTGTTGGGACCTATCTGCGCCGCGCGCGCGATGCCGGTTTGGCGTGGCCGCTGCCGGAGGGTCTGGATGACGACAGCCTTGAGCTGCTGTTGTTTCCAAACGCCTCGGATGTCTCCGATCCGGAGCGCCCGGTCCCGGATTGGGCGGCGATCGACAAAGAGCTGCGCCGGCGCAACGTGACCCGCATGCTGCTGTGGCAGGAGTATCGTGCGCAGCACCCCCATGGTTTTGGTTACACCTGGTTTTGCACCCATTTTGAGGCGTGGAAGGGGCGCGTCCGGCCGAGCATGCGGCAAACGCATGTCGGCGGCGAAAAGGTATTTATCGATTTTGCGGGTGACACGGTCGACATTATCGATCCTGCCACGGGTGAGGTCAGCGAAGCCAAGCTGTTTGTCGCGGCGATGGG
>NZ_JARAMP010000047.1:0-14582 GCF_028802875.1 Seohaeicola sp. 4SK31
CGCTTCATTGTAGGCTGGCCAGTTCGTGGTCTTGTAGGTCGGGGGTATGTGTCTGCTCATGCATCCCAGCTACCACGCTGGATTCACGAGATGAATCCCTCACAGGATTTGTGCAACAGAGCCCCTGATCCCGCCCTCCATCGTGATGGTGGTCTATGCCTCGGCCACAGATGTGTCGGTGGGCCGGATGTTCCTGGCCGGTGTGATTCCGGGCCTGCTGGCAGGCTTCATGTTGATGCTGACCATCTACGTCATTGCGCGGGTCAAGAACCTGCCCAAGGGCGATTGGCTGGGCTGGGGTGAGGTCTGGTCCGCAGGCCGGGATGCTGGCTGGGGTCTGATGCTGATCGTCATCATCCTTGGCGGTATCTATGGCGGTATCTTCACCCCGACCGAGGCCGCAGCCGTGGCGGCGGTCTATGCCTTCCTGATCGCCTGCTTCGTCTACCGCGACATGGGCCCGCTGGCCCGCCCGGAGGGCGAGCGCAACCTGACCCTTCTGGATCGGCCCATTGCGCTGGTCACGGCCTTCTTCCACCGCGACATCCGCAACACCCTGTTCGAGGCGGGCAAGCTGACCGTCACGCTCATGTTCATCATTGCCAACGCGCTGATCCTCAAGCACGTTCTGACAGACGAACAGATCCCGCAGCAGATCGCAGGCGCGATGCTGGCCGCAGGTTTCGGTCCGATCATGTTCCTTGTGATCGTGAACGTCATCCTGCTGATCGGCGGCCAGTTCATGGAACCTTCGGGCCTGATCGTGATCGTGGCACCCCTGGTGTTCCCCATCGCGATGGAACTGGGCATTGACCCGATCCATCTGGGCATCATCATGGTGGTGAACATGGAAATCGGGATGATCACGCCGCCGGTGGGGCTGAACCTCTTCGTCACCTCTGGCGTGGCGGGCATGCCGATGATGCGCGTTGTGCGCGCGGCGCTGCCTTTCCTGGCCGTGCTTTTCGTGTTCCTGATCCTGATCACCTATGTGCCGATCATCTCGACATGGTTGCCGACGATGATGATGGGACCAGAGATACTGGTGCGTTAGCGATCCGCGACGATCACAAGACACAGACGGCGCGGGGGCAACCTCGCGCCGTTTGCTTTTGTGCCTAGCTGGCCTCTAATGCCGCGATGATGGGGCAGAAATCATCCGCCGTCAGGCTGGCCCCGCCGACCAGCGCGCCGTCAACATCCGCAACCGCAAAGATCTGCGCCGCGTTGTCCGGCTTGACCGACCCACCATAGAGCAGGCGGATCGCCTCTCCTGTGGCGGCCCCGAACCGGCTGACAAGGCGGTCTCGCAGAAAGCCATGCACCTCGGCAATCTGATCCGTCGTGGCGATACGACCCGTGCCGATGGCCCAGACCGGCTCATAGGCGATGACGGTGTTGTCCCCCGTGGCGCTGTCGGGGACCGAGGCGTCAAGCTGCGCGCCGATCACCTCAAGCGTTTGGCCCGCGTCCCGCTCGGCCAGCGTCTCGCCCACGCAGATCACGCCGACCAACCCGGCCGCCTGTGCGGCCCTGGCCTTGGCGCGCACGGCGGCGCTGTCCTCTTGGTGATCGGCGCGGCGTTCCGAATGGCCAAGGATCACGGCCGTGGCACCGACATCGGAGAGTTGCGCCGCCGCGATGTCGCCGGTATGGGCGCCTGCGATTTCCGAGTGGCAATCCTGCGCCCCGACCTGCATCGCATGCGACAGGCACCGTTCAGACGCGGCATGGATCAAGGTGGCGGGCAGGCAGATCAGCAGATCAACACCGGGGGCAGGGCAGGCGGCCATGATCCGGTCCAGCTGACCCAGATCGGCCAGCATCCCGTTCATTTTCCAGTTGCCCGCTGCCAGTTTGCGCCGCATCACCACATCCTCCGTCCTGTTTTGCCTTGTCCTTACAGGCAGGGGACGGGGTTTTCCAGACGCGACGGGTCGGATCAGACGTCGCCACGCTCGGCGGACAGCGCCTCGACATCCTTGAACTTGATCGATTCGCCGCAACCACAGGCATCCTCGACATTGGGGTTGTTGAACTTGAACCCCGATTCCAGCAGCGATGTCTGATAATCGATCTGCGTGCCGAACAGGAACATCTGCGCCATCGGCGCGATCATGACGCGCGCGCCATCCTGTTCCACCACCTCATCCATCGGGTTGATGTCGGCGGCATATTCCATCGTGTATTCCATGCCCGCGCAGCCGCCCTTCTTGACGCCGATGCGCAGACCCTTGTGGCCATCCTTGGCCATCAGCCGCGCGATCTGGTGGGCTGCGGCCTCGGTGATGGTGACGGCCTGTTTTCCGGGTATGGCGAACATCGTTCCTGCCTTTCAGCCTTTGTCCTGCCCCGGTGAGGATATCACCGGCGGCGGATCACATGAAGCCCAGTTCCAGCCGGGCTTCGTCGCTCATCATGTCCATGCCCCATTGGGGCTCCCATGTCAGTTCGACATCCACATGCTTGACGCCGGGCAGAGGTTCGATCGCATCGGCGACCCAGCCCGGCATCTCTCCGGCCACGGGACATCCGGGGGCGGTCAGGGACATGATCACCTTGACCTCGTTCTCGGGATTGATGTCGATGGTATAGACCAAGCCCAGATCGTAGATATTCACCGGGATTTCGGGATCATAGACCGAGCGGCAGGCGGCCACCACCTCATCATAGAGAGGATGGTCGGTGCTGGAGGGCGCGATCAGCGGAGTGCCTTCAAGCGGTTCGGCGTTCTGGGTCATGTTCTGTCCTGCGATCAGTCCTGCGGATTTCCTGACTGAACATATAAGGATAGAGGGCGGTTTCGTCCAGTGCCACCGGCAGGTCAATGCGCGCGGCGCTCTGTCTTGTAACGGCAGGGCGGCACGCATATCTTGATGATACGCGCCGACGTGCCGGGCAGACCCGGCCCGCTGGCGGTCTGTCCGCACTATCCTGCCCTATTGAATACGCCGGTCTGCACCGCGACCCAAGCAGGCCGTTGCGATCCGGCAGGGCAGGGATCGATCCGCACGGCATCCGCCGCCCGGAGCTTCAGCCGGAAGGAACCGGTCATGTCCAAAAAAGGCAACAAGACCAAAGGCAACAAGGAAAGCAAGAAACCCAAGCAGGAAAAGCCCAAGGTTCTGGCCACGGCCAATTCCGGCGCGGGCAAGCCGGGGATCACCGTGGCAGGCAAATCCGTCAAGTGATGCGCTGACCCGCCCTGCCTGCCGTCTTGGCTTTTGACGCAAAACGCCCCATAGGAGGCCGATGCGACAAAGGGCAGACAGATGACACAGACGGCAGGGCGGTTCCGCTTCGACCTCAAGACCACAGATGGCAAGGCGCGGCTGGGCGCGATCACGACCCCGCGCGGCGTGATCCGCACGCCGGCTTTCATGCCCGTGGGCACCGCCGCCACCGTCAAGGGGATGATGCCCGAGAGCGTGGCCGCCACGGGGGCCGACATCCTTCTGGGCAATACTTATCACCTGATGCTGCGCCCCACGGCGGAACGGATCGACTGTCTGGGCGGGCTGCACCGCTTCATGAACTGGGACAAGCCGATCCTGACCGACAGTGGCGGCTTTCAGGTCATGAGCCTGTCCGGCCTGCGCAAGCTGACCGAGGAAGGTGTCACCTTCAAATCCCATATTGACGGGTCCAAACACCACCTGACCCCGGAACGCAGCATGGAGATCCAGCGCCTTCTGGGCAGCGATATCGTGATGTGCTTCGACGAATGTCCCGCCCTTCCCGCCGATGATGCCGAGGTGGCCCGCGCCATGCGCCTGTCGATGCGTTGGGCGCAACGCTCGCGCGATGCCTTTGGCGACCGGCCGGGGCATGCGCTTTTCGGGATTCAGCAGGGCGGCGTGACGCAGCATCTGCGCGCCGAGAGCGCGGAGGCGCTCAAGGCGATCGGCTTTGACGGCTATGCCGTGGGGGGCCTCGCCGTGGGTGAGGGGCAGGAGGCGATGTTCGGTGTCCTCGACTATGCCCCCGACATGCTGCCCACCGACAAGCCGCGCTACCTGATGGGCGTGGGCAAACCCGATGATATCGTCGGCGCGGTCAAGCGCGGGATCGACATGATGGATTGCGTGCTGCCCTCACGCTCGGGCCGCACCGGGCAGGCCTTCACGCGCCACGGCGTGGTGAACATCAAGAACGCGCGCCATCAGGACGACCCGCGCCCTCTGGACGAATCCTGCGCCTGCCCGGCCTGCCGGGGCTATTCGCGCGCCTATCTGCACCATGTGTTCCGCGCTGGCGAGATGATCTCGGGCATGCTGCTGACATGGCACAACCTGCATTACTACCAGGACCTGATGCAGGGCATGCGCGACGCCATCGCCGCAGGCACTTTCGCGGCCTTCGAGGCCGATTTCCATGCGCAGCGGGCAGAGGGCGATATTCCACCCCTCTGATCCCGGCGGCACGGGCGGAATGGATATTTGCAGCAAGAAGAAACATCAGGCGCGGTGACCCTTCCGCACGGGGCCGGGCGGCAGAGGGGCCGGCGGCGGGTGCGGAAGGGGTTTCTCCTTGCACGGTCATCGGCGTCCCCGCCTGTACCGTGTTCCGACCCTCGCCGATTAACCTTAACATTCCGTTTCTTCTTGCCTTAAATATCCATCCACAGGGGATGCGGGCGCGAAAGGGGCAGGGGATGGACTATGGCTATGATCTGGGCCGCTATGGCCGCACGGTCACGACGTCCGCGCCTGACGCGCAGATTTGGTTCGACCGCGGCCTGAACTGGACCTTCGGCTTCAACCATGCCGAGGCGGTGGTCTGTTTCGACCGCGCGCTGGCCGCCGATCCTGACTGTGCCATGGCCCATTGGGGCATCGCCTATGCGATGGGACCGAATTACAACATGCCTTGGGCGCTTTACGATGAGGCCAGCAAGACAGCCGCGCTGGCGCGCGCCCACGCCGCGACACAGGCGGCATTGGCGCGTCTGGATCAGGTCACCCCGCCCGAACAGGCACTGATCCGGGCGCTGGCGGCGCGCTATCCGCAAGCCACGCCCATCCCTGACATGCGTCCCTGGGACCGCGCTTTCGCGGATGCGATGCGCGCAGCGCATCTGGCGCATCCCGATGACCTTGATATCCTGTCGGTCACGGCCGAGGCGCTGATGGACCTGACACCCTGGCGCATGTGGGATCTGGCGACCGGCCAGCCCGCCCCCAATGCCGCCACCGTCGAAGTGCGCGCCTTGCTGGAACATGCCATGCGCGACCGGCCCGGTGCCATGGCGCATCCCGGCATCCTGCATCTCTACGTCCATCTGATGGAAATGTCGCCCGTCCCGGAAAAGGCGCTGCCCGCGGCGGATGTGCTGCGGACGCTTGTGCCCGATGCGGGCCATCTGGTGCATATGCCCACTCATATCGACGTGCTGTGCGGCAACTACCACGATGCGCTGCACTGGAACCAGGCGGCCATCGCGGCGGATCGCAAGTATCTGGACCGCGAAGGGGTGATGAATTTCTACACCGGCTACCGCGTGCACAACTATCATTTCGCCGTCTATGGCGCGATGTTTCTGGGCCAGTACGGGCCAGCCCTTTCCGCAGCCGAGGAACTCATCGCCACCATGCCCGAAGATTTCCTGCGCATCCCATCACCCCCGATGGCGGATTTCTTTGAAAGCTACCTTGCCGTCAAACAACACGTTTTCGTGCGTTTCGGCAAATGGGAGGAGATCATCGCGCAGGAGCTGCCCGCCGATCCGGTCCTGTTCTCGAACCTCACCGCGATGATCCACTATGCCAAGGGCGTGGCCCATGCCGCCTTGGGGCAGGTGGATCAGGCACTGGACGAACAGGCGTTGTTCCGGGCGGCCCGTGCCCGCGTGCCCGCGACGCGGTTGCTGCACAACAACCGCTGTCAGGACCTTTTCACCATCGCCGAGGAGATGCTGGCGGGCGAAATCGCATATCGCCGCGGCCATTTCGACGCGGCTTTCGCGCATCTGCGCGCCTCGGTCGCAGCCGATGACAATCTGCCCTATGACGAGCCATGGGGCTGGATGCAGCCCACCCGCCATGCGCTGGGCGCGCTTCTGCTGGAACAGGGCCGGACCGCCGAGGCCGAGGCCGTTTACCGCGAGGATCTGGGGCTGGGTGGCACCCTGACGCGGGCGCAGATCCATCCTGACAATATCTGGGCACTGCGCGGGCTGATGGACTGTCTGAAGGCCCGGGGCGCGGATAGCAGCGATGAGGCCCGCCTGATCCGCCAGCGGTTGGATCTGGCGCAGGCGCGCTCGGACCTGCCGGTCGAGGTGTCATGCTTCTGCGCGCGCGGGCGGGCCGGGTGACATTTCAAACCTGCTGCATTTCGCGCCTTGCCCTGACCGGGGCGCGAAGGCATTCTGGCGATGATAGCATGACGCCGGACGCTTGAAACTCCGGCCTCCGTGCCCCAGATTAACGGAACGATAATGGAGATGCCCCGGTTGCCGACTGTCGGGACCGCGCCATCTGCCGAACAAAGGACCGAGCATGCAAGACCCCCTGAACCCCTCCTATCCTGTTCTGCCTCTGCGCGATATCGTCGTGTTCCCGCATATGATCGTGCCGCTTTTCGTCGGCCGCGAGAAATCGGTTCGCGCGCTTGAGGAAGTGATGGCCGATGACAAGCAGATCCTGCTGTCCAGCCAGATCGACCCATCCATCGACGATCCCGCCTCGGACGGGATCTACCAGACGGGCGTTCTGGCCAATGTGTTGCAACTGCTGAAGCTGCCCGATGGCACCGTCAAGGTGCTGGTCGAGGGGCAGGCGCGCGTGCGCATCACCGAATACCTGACCAATGATCGCTTCTTCGAGGCGCGGGCGGAATACCTGACCGAAACCTCCGGCGATGCCGCCACGATCGAGGCGCTGCTGCGCACCGTCACGGCAGAGTTCGAGCGCTATGCCAAGATCAAGAAGAACATCCCCGAGGAGGCGCTGGTCGCCGTGTCGGAAACCACCGATCCGGCCAAGCTGGCCGATCTGGTCGCCGGGCATCTGGGGATCGACGTGGCGCAGAAGCAGGAACTTCTGGAAACACTCAGCATCAGCGAGCGGCTTGAGAAGGTCTATGGCCTGATGCAGGGCGAAATGTCCGTGCTGCAGGTCGAGAAGAAGATCAAGACCCGTGTCAAAAGCCAGATGGAGCGCACCCAGCGCGAATATTATCTGAATGAGCAGATGAAGGCCATTCAGAAGGAACTGGGCGATGGCGAGGATGGCGGCAACGAAGTCACCGAGCTGGAAGAGCGCATCAAGGCCACCAAGCTGAGCAAGGAAGCCCGCGACAAGGCCGAGGCAGAGTTGAAAAAGCTCAAGAACATGTCGCCCATGTCGGCGGAAGCCACCGTCGTGCGCAATTACCTTGACTGGATGCTGGGCTTGCCATGGGGCATCAAGAGCCGCGTCAAGAAAGACCTGCACAAGGCGCAGACCATTCTGGATGACGATCATTACGGTCTGGAGAAGGTCAAGGAACGCATTGTCGAATATCTGGCCGTGCAGCAGCGCAGCCAGAAGCTGAAGGGGCCGATCATGTGCCTCGTCGGCCCTCCCGGTGTGGGCAAGACCAGCCTTGGCAAATCCGTGGCCCGCGCCACGGGGCGCGAATTCATCCGCATTTCGCTGGGCGGTGTGCGCGACGAATCCGAAATCCGGGGGCATCGGCGCACCTATATCGGCTCCATGCCCGGCAAGATCATTCAGGCGCTGAAAAAGGCCAAGACCACGAACCCGCTGATCCTGCTGGATGAGATCGACAAGATGGGGCAGGATTTCCGAGGGGACCCGGCCTCGGCCATGCTGGAAGTGCTTGATCCGGAACAGAACGCGACCTTCGTGGACCACTATCTTGAGGTGGAATACGACTTGTCGGACGTGATGTTCCTGACGACGGCGAACTCCTACAACATGCCCGGTCCGCTTCTGGACCGGATGGAGATCATTTCGCTGGCCGGCTACACCGAGGATGAGAAGCGCGAGATCGCGCGGCATCACCTGATCGCCAAGAAGATCAAGGATCACGGTCTGCGCAAGGGTGAATTCGAGATCACCGATGGTGCGTTGAACGAGATGATCCGTCGCTATACCCGCGAAGCGGGCGTGCGGAACCTTGAGCGTGAGATCGCGAAACTGGCCCGCAAGGCCGTGACGATGATCGTCAAGAAAGAGGCAACCAAGGTGGTCATCACCGAGGAGAACCTTGATCAGTTCCTTGGCGTCAAGAAGTTCCGCTATGGTCTGGCCGAGGCCGAGGATCAGATCGGGGTCGTCACTGGCCTCGCCTGGACCTCTGTCGGAGGGGACCTCTTGCAGATCGAGGCGCTGCGCCTGCCGGGCAAGGGGCGGATGAAGACGACGGGCAAGCTGGGCGATGTGATGAAGGAAAGCATCGACGCGGCCAGTTCCTATGTCCGCTCGATCAGCCCGAAGATCGGGGTGAAGCCCACCAAGTTCGACAAGATCGACATCCACGTCCACGTCCCCGATGGCGCGACGCCCAAGGACGGGCCGAGTGCAGGTCTGGCCATGGTGACCTCGATCGTGTCGGTGCTGACGCAGATCCCCGTGCGCAAGGACATCGCCATGACCGGCGAGGTCAGTCTGCGGGGCAATGCGATGCCCATCGGCGGTCTGAAGGAGAAGCTGCTGGCGGCGCTGCGGGGTGGCATCAAGACGGTGCTGATCCCGGCCGAGAACGAAAAGGATCTGGCCGAGATCCCGGACAATGTGAAGGAGGGGCTGGATATCATCCCCGTGAGCCACGTGTCCGAGGTTCTCAAGCTGGCCCTCGTGCGCGCGCCCGAGCCGATCGAATGGGATGAGGAAGCCGAGGAAGCCGCCGCTGCGGCCGCCGTGGCCAAGGCCGAACCGTCAAGCGCCGTGGCGCATTGACACGCAGATCCCGGTGATCCGGGGACAGGATGAAACAGATCGGCGGCATCCCTCGGGTGCCGCCGATTTTTCATGCACTGTTCGAAATTTCGCGGTATGCGTTTCTGAACAGGAAACAAACCTTGGGACAGTGGACATGGTGAAAGTAAAAAGTTCGGACAAGACAGAACCGACAGGCGCCAAACCGGGCGTGAAGACGGCCGCAAACCTGGCAGGCTCCAAGACGGCTGCCAAATCCGTGAAGGCGCCGGCGAAGCCCGCCAAGGCGGCAAGCAAACCCGTGAAGCCTGCCAAGGCGGCCGCGATTTCCCAGCCGGTGGCGCCCCCCAAACCCGCCGCGCCGCTGGCCGAGGTGACAGCCGCGCCGGTCCTTTCGCCAATCGCCCCACCGGCAGAGCCCGCTGCGGCCGAGCCGAAGCTGGTCACCTCTTCCAGCCCTGTCGTGACTGGGCCCGAGATGAAGAAGAAAGAGCTGATCGAGAAGGTCGTGAAACGCTCGGGCGTCAAGAAGAAGGACGCCAAACAGGTCGTCGAGGCGATGCTGGCCGTTCTGGGCGAGTCGCTGGCCGATGGGCGTGAACTGGTCCTGCAACCGATGGGGCGGCTCAAGACCACGCGGGTCAAGGAATCCGGAAGCGGACGCGTCCTGATCTGCCGGCTGCGGCAGGGCGGCGGTGAGGGAAAAGGTGGAAAAGAGGCTCTTGCAGAGGATGACGACTGAGTCTAAAAGCCCCGTCACCGGGTGATTAGCTCAGTGGTAGAGCGCTTCGTTCACATCGAAGATGTCAGGAGTTCGAATCTCTTATCACCCACCATTCTTCCCCAATATCTTTTCTTATATATAACAATGACTTAATGGATAACTCTGCATGTCCATTTCGGTTCTCTATGGTACTTCTCCTAGTATTTCTATGGTACTTCGGAGGCGCTGAATCGCGCCTCCTCTCTAGTCTGATCTGAGAGTGATCCTTCCTACGGGCACCGATACATGTTTGCATCAATTAACATATCGCCCAGCAAGCTCGTGGCCTGAGTTTTGAGCAACACTAGGTTGGCTCCGCGCATAGCAGCCTGACGCTTGATTTCGGTCAAGGCGCGTTCTTGCGAGTACTTGTTTGAACCCACCTGCGGCACAAGCCCGACTTCTACAGCACCCGCACAGTCGGGTGACGAGGCAAACGATACGCGTACTTGCTCGGGGCTAATAGGTTGATACCGAACCCCGGTTTCCATTACGGGTTCCGTACATGCTGCAAGAGTTAAAGCCAGCGCGATAGCAGTCGATATAGTTCGCAAGTCATTCTCCTTTTCGTTGCATCGGCTCGGACTAGGAAACCTTTAAGGCGAGAGTTTGACCTTAGTGCGTGATTAAGATTGATATAGCCATCGACTCGCCAAACTCCTGCCTCCATCAAAGGATAACAAGGACAAATTGTTGTTGGTGGACTCAAACTCAGTCTACTCAAGCACGTAATCGCAATAGACATTGCAACTAGTTCGCGGAGTGGTGTGCGCCAATCATGAGAACGATCCCATTCATCCTCGCGGCTATCTTTTCAACGCCCGTCAGTGCCGACTTCATTGACACGCAATGGTCAGTTGTTGGTTTCAACGGCGAGGCGTGGTTCATAAACACACAAGGTATTATCGGCCAATCCCAGACTTTCAATCGCGGCTACGCAGAAGGTGTGTTCTACAACTGCGACTATGCTGGGCAATCTTCCACATATACGCGGTACGATAACAACACATTCTTCGCCAACCCAGAGTTTGAATTGTTCTTGCCCTTGCGCGAGGAAATGACGCTTAGCAGCGAAACACTGTTTGTGCATCGGATCACATGCGAAGGTGGTGGAAACCCGGCCCAGCGGCGCGTGATGTATCCATTCATAACCAATGAAGCGCGAAAATCTGCATGGTATCTTTTCGAAGGCGGGGTTTTCTCGCTCCATAACCCGTGAGCTGAGAAGGGTCGAAAAAATGAAAGCGTTCTTGAAAGGCTTGTGCATCGTTGTTGCCTTAACAGTTGGGGGGATGGTGTTTGCGACAACCTTTCCAGAAGTTGGTTTATTGATAGGGCCGTTATTCCTTTTGGTGCCCCTAATCGCGATTTTCAAACCGCTTCCGCAGATATACTTGGGTAATCGAGCGTTCAGCGCATCAGTCGCGTTTTTTGTGGGTCTAGTGAGCACGACACTCTCCTATGGAGCCATGTTGGATGCTCAGGGGATAGCAGAACTGCGCGCGGCAGACCCAACCGCATACCTGACACAGCTTGAAGTCCGCGACCGAGCCAAGTGGATTTTGGAACTGGAGGAGCTGGACCCCGAGCGCTACGCCATTGAAAAAGCAAGAATTGCAGAACTTGAAGCGAAACGTAGGGCGGAGACTGAAGCGGCAGAGGCCCGCATAAAGGCAGAGGCAGAGGCGGCAGCAGCTGAGCGAAGGGCAGAAGCTGAGGCCAAACGTCAAGCCGGACAAGTGGTCAAGGTCTCCGCCTATATTGAACAATTGGACAGAGAAATAGCATCCATTCCCGGTGTAAAAGCGTCGAAATATACAGGCGACATTGCCGGCATCAATACCGGCCTTGTGCTAATTGGTGCGTGGGCGCTACTTTTTGAAGAGGGTGAAAATCTGTCTTTAACTGAAGAGGCGAGGCAGAAACGCGAGCAATTCAGGAAGCTTCTTGTCAACAAGCAAGTGGAGCTATTGCCCGCTTTGCGCGATGCCTACGGACCGATTATGCGTCGGGAGCTTTGGGAAGTTGACGGTAGCGCGAGGACAATTGGCGCTGGATATAGAACTGTTGAATTCGTTTCGACCGCGTTTGTTCGCAATGCAGGTATCCAACAGATACACAGCGAGATACGCGAAAATTTGATGATGTTGCGCTTCACGCGAGCCCAATACAAGTGGTTTAAGGAAGTTTCAGAATACAGCTACTATACTTTGGAAGTGCCAAAGGACTCCGAAATCGTGAGATGGCAAAGTGGGGGGAGTTTCCGTAAACTGGAGTGACATCCGCGCGCAGTACATTTGTAAGCGAGCGAATGTCAATTTGGGGGCGTGGTATTTCGCAGCTTGGAGAAAGTTCCCGCCCTTACGCCCTTGCGGCCCCGGATGTCGCAACATCCGGGGCAACAGTTTACTTACTTTTGGGTTCGTTGTTATCTCGACCTTTGCCGGAAGGTTGATTGGGTTCTTTGCTGGGCCAGCCAGCCGAATTATTGTTGCTCACGATACTTCTCCATGGTTCTTCGATTTCTTGTTTCTCAGAGACAGCGGACTGTCTGATATGTCCAAGACAGTGTCACAATTGCTGTGAACTGTAGAGTTCACTTTGATGGTGAACTGAAGAACTCACACAGGGTGCGAGCTAATGAGCTCACGTCAACGGTGAGCATCTGAACCCACATCGAATGCGGGTTGCGTTCACCATCATTGAAAGATCATGGCGTGTCAACACTGTCTGTTCTTGGGGTCTGGAGCTGCAAGCACAACAGTTCATTCGAGATGAAATGGAAAAGGCTCGGTGCGCAAGGGGGACAGCGCCTGCAACAAAAATCCATTCTGACCGGAAAATTTTTGAGAGGCTTTGAAACACCATTCTTGTCGGAATGACTTGGCGGCGGGTCCCCGGTGCGGTTTTGTTGCAATGAGAACAGGCGAGGGTTGCCCTGTGTGTAACAACAGGGTTGCTGTGTAACTCGCTCTCAGCCCCTACCCGCCTTGCCCCACCCCCACCCCATACCCCGTCTCGGGACCCCGGAGGCCTTATTTTCATGAGCCTGTGGCAGCGTAGGCAGAAGCGCCTGACGGCGCTCAGCGACCGTTTCTGTGGCTCAGGCGAGGCGATATGTCGTGTTATGACTTACCTTTGTAGACGCCAGCCCTTTGCAGCATCTGCCGTACACTGTTTGCCTGATACTCCTTACCAGATGGTGCAGTGAAACCCTCCTTGGCAAGCTCGCTGGCGATCTGGCGCAGGGTTCGCCGGTTGCCTTTACGGTCGGCGCGGTAGAGGGCCTTGGCGCGCGTCAGCGCGTCTTCGGAGTACTGGCGCGATCCGCCCTCCACGCGCCGTCCAAGGTCTTTAGACTTGAGGTCACGACCCTTCTGGAGACGCTTCACCAGTTTGCGCTTCTCTAGCTCTGCAAACACCATCCCGATCTGTGACATGGCGCGCCGCATGTCGTCCTCTTGCTCGAAGAGAGGCTCGCCGTTCGCGCAAATCACCTTAACATCAAGGCCTTTCAGCAATACTTCACCGAAGATGCTGGCGTGCATAGAGCGGGCAAAGCGCGAGGGGTCTTCAATGATGATGGTCCGAACACCGTTGCCCGCTACGTGCTCAAGGAGGGCCTTGAAGCCGGGGCGATTTTCGATCAGCTCTGCCCCGCTGACCGCCTCGTCATAGTACTCAGCGACGATCACATACCCATGCTGGCGAGCACATTGGTCGATTGCCTCGCGCTGACGCGCGCCACTGGTCTTGTCAGCACCCACGTTCGCAGCGCTGGACGTTCTGAGGTAAGCGATAGCTTTGTTTTCCATAATGATTACAACTATTTGGACATGATTCTGTTATATCTCTTGAGTAACATAACAGATTTCACCTCGGAATCCTTCAAATATGTAAGGAAACAATCGGTTTTTGGGGGCAAGTGGTGGGCACGCGCGTTAGCGCCCAATCCGCAGCTTCCCTTGTGCGTTGCATTTATGCAACAATAACAGATTGGGCGCAGTTTGAAAAGTTGTGGTCGCTAATGCACGAGGCGGCTGCAGGAGCTTTTTCAGTCGCGCACGAGTAGACGGTGCGACGTAGACTCAATAGATACAAGACGATATGACATTCAAATTAGCGCCTCCGGGTGCCATTATTTCAAAAGGATTTGCACGTGGCTATTGTTCGCCGGAAATGCTTCATTTCGTATCATCATGATGACCAAGACGCGGTGAATCAGTTCGTCCGCGACTTCGACCATGAGCACGACACGTTCATCGCGCGTGGATTGGGTGAAGAAATGCCCGGCGACATTATTCAAAGCACCGACACAGACTACATCATGCGGCGTATCCGGGAGCGCTTCTTGTCCGACTCCACAGTGACAATTGTTCTGCTAGGGCGCTGTACGTGGGCAAGGAGGTACGTCGATTGGGAATTGCAGGCTTCCTTGAGGCGCGGCGAGAACAGAACACCCAACGGACTGCTAGGAATCAAACTACCAAGCTATCCAGAGAAGGGCGGATCATTTCCCAAGCGCTTCAATGACAACCTTAAACACGAAGGTCAGGATGATTGCTATGCCCGGCATATGCCTTACCCTTCAACTACTGAGCGACTGGTTAAAGCAATCGAAGCTGCGTACGAAAGGCGGACTACGCACGCCCATCTGATCGTAAAACCTCAGCAATCTTCGCGATGATCCGGTTGCGAGTAGAGACGTTGACCCCCGCCGCGTGAGCCATCGCAAGTAGGCAGCGAATTTCATAGTCGTCGGATTCCGGGGTAAGCTGCGAAGCCTTCTCCATCAGGTCGTCCGGATTTGCCCGCTCTTCGGCGATATGCTCGCGCGCCTTTTCGATCCGCTCGTACAGGTATTCGTCGGTGCCGTACTTGCTGCGATCCCTGTCGGGGTCGCGTTCCGCCTCGTAAATCCGGGCACGCAGTGT
>NZ_JARAMP010000048.1:0-11726 GCF_028802875.1 Seohaeicola sp. 4SK31
CAGTCCTGCCCATGATCGCGTGAAATCACTGCCCGCGATCGCGTGAAACAGGTGCCCGCCTTCCCGTGAAATCACTGCCCACGATCAGCTGAAATCAGTGCCCGCCATCACGCGAAACGCGCATTGATGGATCAAAGATCATCCATTGCCATGAAAATTCTTCAAAAGCGCGGCCCAGATGGAACCGTTTTCATCGGCATGTGTTTTGAACCGGGTCGTAAGTGACCTGAGCGCAATGTGGCGTTTCCTTATCGTCAACCGAGCAAGGCCAATAGCGGAGGTCCCGTTCATGAACAAAGTGATGAGCGCCCCGTCCACGCGGCACAGCCGTCAGACAAACCCTATCTGTGAGGAGCTTTCTCTGGAGCAAGCTCGGAACATTGTGGCCGATCTGGAGCATGTTTCGCGGGAAACCCTGATCGACGCTTGCCGGGTCATCGAGCGCCATGGAACGGTGTCCGAGCGCGCGGATTTCCGGGCCTTGCGCAGGGTGATTGAAACGCAGGGGGGCTGGTAAGGCCCTTCTTTCAGCTGCGGACAACCTCAGGAAAATCAGCGGATAGCTGGTCGATCCACGGGCCCACACGACAGATCTGGATGGATGCAACCCTGCGCAAGCTGCGCGCCCGATGCGGTTCACGTCACGTTGACGGGACCATGCTCCCACGCCGAGCCTTTTGCCGACAAAGGACTTGCAACTCCGTCGGATTAGTATACCTCCCGCCCAAACACTACTTTCAAATGTAGGTTTTAGTCACGGCGTCAGACCACAGCCGTGCAGTTTTCCCTCTCATGGAACACAGGGCGCTCAGTTTTGCTCCCCAGAACCGCTTTCACACGTTGATCGATACTGGAGAATGAGCCGGATCATGGCCAAGAAGAACTATTCAATTGCAGCATTGGGGCTGGTCAACAACGGCACCGATCACCTGCTGTCGAACATCACGCATCTCGCTTCGCGCATGTTGAACGCCCCCGTTTCTCTTGTGTCCATCATCCAGACCGACCTTCATCGGCAGTATATTTCTGCTGGATGTGGCATCCCTCTCGAAAATGAAGATGAGCGCCAGGCCCCGTTGGAACAATCTGTCTGCAAGATGGTGTTCGATCAGAAAAGCCCGCTTGTCATCGTTGATCTGCTCAAGGACGAACGCACCAAGCATATGGAGACGGTGCAGCACTTCGGTTTTCGATCCTATATCGGCGTGCCGATCCACGGGGTATATGGGAAAGTCATCGGCGCATTGTGCTGTATCAAGACCAAACCCTATGCCTGGGCACCTTCGGATGTGGAAGCGTTGGAGCGTTTCGCGCTTGAGATCGACGATATTGTCAGATCACGGGCGCGCGAAATCGACCTTGAAACGACAAACAGCAGATTGAAGAAACTGCTGGCAGCACGAAGCAGCTTCACGTCCCATCTGAGCCATGAAATCAGAACACCGCTGACGGGGTTGGTCGGGTCCATCCGCTTGCTCAACAGCATGAATCTGGATGGAAAAGCGGGTGAACTGGTGCAGGTGCTCAACCGCTCCTCGACCAATCTGCTGGAGATCGTCAACGATACGCTGGAATATGCAAAACTGGACTCCGGGCACTTCAAGGTCACGACGGAACCCTGTGATCTGGGACAGCTGGCGCGTGATATCGCGGCGACCTACCGCGCCATCGCAGATGAAAAGGGACTGACCATCCGGATTGATGATCAGATGGCAGGGTTGATCTTCCTTACGGACCGACGCTCACTGCACTCGGTCATCCAGAACCTGTTCAACAACGCCATCAAGTTCACCGAGGCAGGCAGCGCCGAAATCGCCCTGTCGACCGATGGGGCGGGTGTCGTGACCATAAAGGTGATCGACACGGGCATCGGCATCGACAAAGCCTCTCTCGCGACCATCTTCGAAGAGTTCCAACAAGCCAATCCGCGTATTGCGCGCAAATATGGCGGCACCGGCCTTGGCATGGCGATCGTCAAAAGTCTGGTCGAGGTGATGGGCGGCGAGATCAACGTCACAAGTGAGCTGGGCCAGGGCACGACTTTCACGGTCACATTGCCCCTGGAATCCGTCGGCACAGTTGGCGTTCAAGGTGACAGTCGGGTTGGATGAATACGCGCTCCGCAGAATGGCCGATCCTCCAAGGCTTTCATTATTCTTGCCATAGTCTGATCCAGGTTAGCACCTTCGCAAGCCATTCCATTTTAGATCGACGCAGAAAGTCTGTTTGGCGGAGGGACCGTGCATGAAGACGTTCATGAGCGCTGCATCCATGCAGAACCGTCGGCAGTCGGATGATTTGCCTGAAACGCTTTCCATCGAACAGGCGCGCGACGTCTTGGTGAACCTTGAGCATGTGCCTGAAGAAATCCTGATCCATGCCTGCGAGGTCATCGAGATTCACGGTACGGCCTCCGAGAGAGCAGATTTTCGGGCTTTGCGCGAAGTGTTCCAGAACCGAGGCGACTAGCCGATCCACTTGCGTCACCTTCAAACGGCCGTTCACCTGCTGGCCCGGTAGCGTCCCCGTGATGGACCCCTTGGCCGACCACGCAGCCTGGCGCTCTGCATCACAAGCAAGGGCGCGCGGGGATGGAGGGGCCGCAAAATCCTGCGTCATCGGTCAGGCAGGAACAAGCCACAGGAGGGTGCAATGTGAAAAACAGCAGGTGCTACCATGTCTTGAAGTGGATTGACGCAAATCGGGTCCCTGAACTGGCATTTCTGGCGGTCGGGTCTTTTGGCGTCATCCTTGCATTTGGATATCTGGCCGCAGCGGTTTCGATGCTGATACTGACCAAGCCCCTGATCGCGCTCTTATGTGCGATGATCATCCTTCTGCTTGTCCTTCTGCGTCGCTAGAACACCTTTTCGATCCGCCACGTTCAACAGAACCAGGATTGCGCGAGCGCGGATCGGCGCGACGCAAGCATCGCAAAGCATGCCCTCGGCGCAAACGCACTTTGGGGCTGATGTCCTGATTACCGAAGGCGACCGTGCGATCACGCGCACATCATCGGACGCGCGTCGGTCCGTGATGTTGCGCGGCGGGATGACTATTTGTTTCTTGCCTTGCGATTGGCATAGCGCCGGTCGCGTTCCGCTTTCTGGGCGGCCATATCTTCGATGACGCGGCTGACACTGTCTTTCTGACCCTGTTCACGCGCGGCCTCTTCTGTCTTGAGTGCAGCAGCGGCCTTGGCCTCCTGAAGCGCCGCGGCAGCGTCAAGGCGGTCTTGAGCCTCGCGCTTTTCCGTCTCGCGCGCGGCACGGCGCTCCTGCTTGGCTACGGCCGCTGCAAGGCGCTCTTCCTCACGCGCCAGACGCGTGGGTTCAGCCGCTTCTTTCGCCGCGCGATGCGCTTCGAGACGTGCGGCAATGGCATCGGCGGCGGCGGTCCGGCGTTGGGTATGGTCGTTATCTTTGACGTTTCTCATATCAATGTTCCGTAGAAAGTGTCGTCGCCTGACAGGTCAGGCCGTATGACTTGTTTCAAGAGCAAGAGGGCGATGGCCCCTTTGCGCGATATTTCAGGCCTTGTCCAAGGCGGGCGTGATGCGCCGTGATCCCCACTCCTCGCAGGCCTGAAGGACGGGGTCAATGTGCCGAAGTGACCAAGGTCACGACAAACCGCCAAGCTTGATCACTGCGCAAGGCCCGCGTTTGAACACAGACCTGCGACACTGGCGACGTTGAGTTTGTAAAAATATACTATAGAATAACCTTTTAATGGATCCACGCAGGATACAAAGCCATCTGCGTGACCAGTTACAGAACGAAAGACCGACATTCCCCGCGCAACACTTCCGAAGCGGGCCAATCCACGTAGATTGCTCAGCCAATCTCGATGCAACCCCCACGAAAGGCAGCGCATGAAAAAGATTGATGTGGAAAAAGACTACAAACGCTCGAAATTTCTGATCGTCGCAATGGTGGTGCAGGTCATCGTTGTGCTTGTGGTGATGCTTATCTACTTCGCATGGCTCCGGGCATGATGTCACGCGCGCCCCACAGCGCATAATCAACTCCCCGAGAAACTCACCCTGCCCGTAGTTTGCAGGAAGATGCCGACGAGGTGACTGCCTCTACCGGCCCAAAAGGGGAAAGTCCTCGCCAAAGGCGCGGCAGATGGCTTAGTCATGGGACATGAAGACTTTGCATCACGCCATCCGCCTTCTCTATACAGGACGAGGCCAGACGGCACGGTGGTTCCGCTACGCGTTGGTCAGCTTTGACACGCTGACGATCGTTTACTTCATCATCAGCATCACGTGGCCGCAAACCGGGCTGCTCAGTGCTATCGACACCGCTCTCGGCATCCTGATCCTTCTGGATCTTGCAGCACGTTTCTGGATCTCGGAGGACCGTCGGAAAGAATGCCTGCGCCTCTACACAATTGCCGATCTTCTTGTGGTGGCCTCGCTTCTCCTCGCGCCGATTTTCACCGATGACCTCGCTTTTCTGCGTGTCCTTCGGGGTTTGCGGCTGATCCACTCCTACCACCTGATCCGTGATCTGCGGCGCGACAGTCGGTTTTTCCGGCTGCATGAGGATGCAATCCTCGCGGCGGTGAACCTTTTTGTCTTCATTTTCGTCATGGCGTCGCTGGTCTTTGTTGTCGCATTCGGGAACGCGGCAGGCACCGAAGCCTATGTCGACGCCCTCTATTTCACGGTATCCACACTGACGACGACAGGTTTTGGCGACATCACGCTCACCACACCGGGGGGCAAGCTGTTGACCGTCTTCATCATGGTCGTCGGCGTGGGACTTTTCCTGCAACTGGCGCGGGCCATCTTCCAACCCTCCAAGGTGCGCCACACCTGCCCGGAGTGCGGCCTGAACCGGCATGATCTCGATGCAATCCACTGCAAGCATTGCGGCGAACCACTGAAGATCGAGACCGAAGGCAGCACCTGATGTGCGGACCAAAGGCGAACGCCCCAGGAGCTTGCAAAGACAGATTCCAATCTGCCGGACGGCCCGTCACCATCGGATAGTTTCGCCACCCTCTCATGAAAAGTAGCCCGACTTTAGCCTGAACCGAAGTTTGCAATGTGCAAGTGGCGGATGGGACGGACCCTTCGTCGAACCTTCTCTGCTCTTTAGACATTGAAAACGTAGGCTGACCCTTTACGTCGAGATTTCTGCTAGAGCCTCATCCCCAAGAAGCAGACTTCGAAGTCGATCAATAATGTTTCCACCATTTGCCACATCAATGCTTGCGGTCTCCAACACTGTTTTGTGGCCAGTAATTCGGTGTCGAGCATGAACAAGCTCGTTTACACCCAAACCCGGATGATGTGGGTAAAGAAGCGTGAGACGAGGTGCTTGGTAAAGCTGTGCATAGGCCATCATCTGATACACATCGCTTTGTGAGACACCTTGTTTCGGATCGTCGATACGGGAGGAAACCGTCATCATCGCCCGAGACTTTGTGTGACATGCAGAGGGTTGACGGCAAATCGCTTTCTTCGAGAGCTTCAAGACATCCCATCAGCACATTGCGGATGGCCTCGTGGCTGTTCGAAGTGACGCCTATGGAGCAAGTTGAGCCCACAGACCTTACATCATCTATTCAGACAGACGGCAAGCGAGAGTGGCCATTGGATCTGAAGGCCCGGGTTGTAGCGGAGACGTTGATTAAGGGTGAGACGGTCAAGGGGGTGGCTGGGCGCTATGATCTGATCCCGAGCACTGTATCGGATTCGGGCCTCCTGGCGCAGAGGCCAGTGCTCAGCCGCACCCGCATAACCCTCGAAAACAACGGAAAAATCCGGCCGGAGCCGGAAGGGGAGAACGCTTTCGCGGGGGCAAGTGGCGGTGCTGTCAGACCAATGCGAACCAGTCTCTACTAAAAGGGTGGCACGCGAGAAGACCCGCGGGCCCGCGGGCCATTTCCTAAGTTTTTGACTCTTCGCGGTTTTGATCGAGCAGAGCGATCTCGAACTTAACGTCGCTCTAATCAGGAGTGCCGCATACCTGGTGCGGAACCCCGCCTACTCGTTTTCTCCCACCTCAGAAGCGGAAGCTTCTAAGAGTGCGTCCATGGCCTCGAGCACATGCCGAAGGGTTTCACGAGTTTGGTGAAGTCCCGCCACGACCAGCAGCTCGGAGCGTCCAGACAACAAGAGCACCGCAGCAGCCACCTCGTCCGAGTTCCGAAGAAGCTCGATCAGATGCTCCCCAGCCGGGCCGTGCGACCCCGCTAACCAGTTCTTCGCTGTGCGCTCCGAAACACCCGTCCACTTCATCGCCGTCTTGATCGCCCGGTGGGAACTACCGAGCTCTCGCTTCAGCGCGGCCGAAATCGCCGCCTGGTATTCTAATCGGTCGACCCTCCGTCCGTCTTCATCTGGAAAAGTCTTGCCCATCTTCGGAAACATCTTTCCGGCCCTCCGCATCTAAGCTTGGGTTCTAAGGAATCACATGCCTTCCCGGCATTTAGGCGAATCGTACGAATGAGAGGCTCGGCAGTTGGGCTGGAGGGACAAAAAGGATGAGAGGACCATGGCTCCTGAGGGAGCGCGGCCCAGGCGTGCCGCTCAGTACGTCCGCATGTCGACTGAGCACCAACGCTATTCGACGGAAAACCAGTCTGACGCGATTGCACACTTTGCCGAGCAACGCGGCATCCAGATCGTCCGAACCTATTCTGATGAGGGGAAAAGCGGATTACGGATCCAGGGGCGTGACGGCCTGAGGCGGCTCATAGAAGACATTCAGTCAGGCCGCGCCGACTATGAGGCCGTGCTCGTCTATGACATCAGCCGTTGGGGACGGTTTCAAGATGCGGACGAAAGCGCCTACTACGAGTACATCTGCAAGCGCGCCGGTATCTCGGTCATCTATTGCGCCGAGCAGTTCGAAAATGACGGCAGCCCCGTCTCGACGATCGTCAAGGGCGTTAAGCGTGCCATGGCTGGTGAGTACAGCCGCGAACTGTCCCAGAAGGTCTTCACGGGGCAATGCCGCCTGATCGAACTCGGCTATCGACAAGGTGGACCGCCTGGCTTCGGCCTGCGGCGGATGCTGATCGACGAGCACGGCGCCGAAAAAGGCACGCTCCAGCGCGGCGAGCAAAAAAGCATCCAGACCGACCGCGTCACCCTTGTCCCCGGCCCTCCCGAAGAGATCGCGATCGTCCAGGAGATCTTCCGCGGCTTTGTGGAAGACCGGAAGTCCGAGATCGAGATCGCTGAAGCTCTGAATGGTCGCGGTATCCTTACTGATCTCAGTCGCGCCTGGACCCGCGGCACCGTCCACCAGATCCTGATCAACGAGAAATACATCGGCAACAACGTCTGGAATCGCAGTTCTTTCAAGCTGAAGAAGCGGCGTGTCCGGAATGCTCCCGATATTTGGGTGCGGGCGGAAGGTGCCTTCGAGGGGATCGTCGACCCGGACCTGTTTGCCGCAGCCAACGCCATTATCGGCGCGCGATCGAGCAAGCTCACTGACGACGAAATGCTTGAGGGGCTGAAGGACGTTTTCGAGGCTCAAGGATACCTGTCGGGCCTCGTCATTGATGAAACCGAGGCACTGCCCTCGAGCAGCGCCTATCGTTCGCGCTTCGGCAGCCTGCTGCGCGCCTATCGGCTGGTCGGCTACAATCCCGACCGCGACTATCGGTACATCGAGATCAATCGGCGCCTTCGCGATCTCCATCCGGACATCGTCGCCGAGACGATCGCCGGTATCGAAGCCGCTGGCGGCCGCGTAGAACGTCATTCCCAGACCGAGCTGCTTTCCATAAATGGAGAGTTCACTGCTTCGCTCGTCATTGTCCGGTGCAGCGAGACGAGTGCGGGCTCGCTCAGATGGAATATCCGCTTCGACACGAGCCTTAAGGCCGACATCACGATCGCCGTCCGCATGAATCATCCCAACAGGCAGCCGCTCGACTACTACCTGCTCCCGAGTCTCGACATGACCCTCCCGCGCATCCGCCTGGCGGAGAGCAATGGGCTGTCGCTCGACGCCTACCGCTTTGACACGCTGGACCGCTTGTTCGACATGGCGGTCCACGTTCCCGTTCCGGAGGTTGCGTGATGCCTGCCCCCAAGCCCCAGACAGCCGAGTTGATCCCGCTCGACCGCATCACCGTCTTGAACCCGCGTGTTCGCAATCGGAAGGCCTTCGAGGAAATCGTACAGAACATCGCGGAGCTCGGACTAAAACGCCCGATCACGGTTGCCGAACGTGAGAGCGCCGATGGTCCGCGATACGATCTCGTCTGCGGACAAGGTCGGCTGGAAGCCTTCCAGGAACTGGGTCAAACTGAGATCCCCGCAATCGTGATCACCGCCAGCAGCGAAGACTGCCTCGTGATGAGCCTCGTCGAGAACCTGGCTCGTCGCCAGCACAGGGCGCTGGATCTATTGCGCGACATCAAGGGGTTGAAGGAACGAGGGTATTCAGAGGCTGAGATTGCACAGAAAACGCATCTGTCACTGAAGTACGTCCGTGGGGTGGGGAAGCTACTCGAGAGCCGCGAGCACAGACTGCTCCGCGCCGTCGAAAGCGGGCAGATCCCCGTCAGCGTTGCCGTCGACATCGCGGAAGCCGAAGATACTGCGGTTCAGGACGTTCTTCGTCAGGCCTACGAGGACAACCTTTTGCGCGGCGGGCGCCTCATGGCGGCGAAACGCCTAGTGGAGGCGCGGCAACGCCATGGCAAAGGTCAACCAACCGTGGACAGGGCATCGCGACGCTCCCTGTCAGTCGAAAGTCTGCTTCGGACTTATCAGAACGACGCCGAGAAAAAGCAGGTCCTGCTTCGCAAGGCGACGGTGACCCGAAACGAGTTGATGTTCATTACGGAAGCGCTCCGCAAGCTCCTAAACGACGAGAACTTCGTCACCCTTCTCAGAGCAGAGGATCTTGCAACCATTCCGAAGAACCTGTCCGACCGTCTCGCGGCGCGCGCGGGAGTTATCTGATGGCGCGCGCGGGACGCCATAGGCCAATCGGCATCGCGTTCGAGCAGGACCTCATCCGCCTGCCTCTGGATCGGATCTGCCCACTCTACGCTGTTCGGAACGAAACCAAGGCCACAGTGAAGTACCGTCAGGTCGCCGCATCCATCAACGAAGTCGGCCTCGTCGAGCCTCTAGTCGTCGTTTCCGACAAGTCCGATCCGGGAAAGTACATGCTGCTCGACGGGCATGTGCGCCACGCCATCCTGATGGATCTCGGGGAGCAGGATGCGCCGTGCCAGGTGTCGACGGACGACGAGGCCTTCACGTACAACAAGCGCATCAGCCGGCTGGCGACCATCCAGGAACACAAGATGATCCTGATGGCGCTCGAGCGTGGCGTTCCCGAGGGTAGGCTGGCACGAGCGCTCAACCTTAACGTCAAGTCACTGCAGGAAAAGAAGCGGCTCCTGGACGGGATCTGCCCGGAAGCTGCGGAGCTCCTGAAGGACAAGCAGGTGTCGCTGACGGGTTTTCGTGTTCTCAGGAAGATGAAGCCTATGCGCCAGATCGAGGCAGCAGAGCTCATGGTCGCAATGAACAAGTACACCATCAACTACGCTCGGTCGCTCCTCGCGGCCACGCCGGCAAGTCAGCTCATCAACCCGGAGCAACCAAAGGCCGTCAAGGGCATTTCTCGACAGCAACTGGAGCTGATGGAACGAGAGTCGGCGAACCTCGGGCGGGAACTGCGTCTCGTCGAGGATACCTACGGGACCGATCACCTCGATCTGGTCCTAGCGCGCGGCTACGTCTCGAAGCTCATCAGCAACACGCGCATCACGCGGTATCTCGAGATGTATCATTCCGAGTTCCTGCCAGAGTTCGAAAGGATCACGGAGACGGAGGCGCTGGCCTCCTGATCCTAGTGGGATCGGTCAATTTCGACCGAACCACGACGGGGACCCGGACCCATAGAAGCGCGGGGACCGCAGGAGACGCCGCACAATGGGGCGGATCAAGTGCGGCGGTGGGGATGGCGGCGAACCCGCTCGGAGCCCACCAGGCCGGGATTATCCACTTGGCCATACATGCGAAAATTACCTCGCAACGAACCGAAGCACTTGACCTGGCGGAAAGGTGCTTCGGCTCTACAGTCAGAGCCCGGGTGCACGAGGAGGAAATCAATGGTCGTAACGCTGAAACATACGCCGGATGCCACCTTGTCTCGGACATATCGACGCCAGCGGGTAAGACACATCATGAATGCCACGCGATTGCCTTGTTGTGGTGGTACGCCCATCCGACGGTCGCGAGTAAAAGAGAAATGGCTTACAGCCACCAGTGAAGGGCTCTACGTTAGCGCCTTCGAACCTCAAACGATTTGTGCAACAGGGCCGTCATCCGGCGAGGCTACGAAACTGACCTGCCCGCCTCAAGTGATTTTGCTCTGACAGAACATCTTGAATGGGTCAGGTTTGGTTGTGTTCCGACGCTACGTGGCCGCCCTGCCTGCCTCAACCGGAATTCTTCTGACAAAACTCGCTTCTGAAATTCTGACCTTAGAAATCATATTAAATAGACAGGCCTGAATTACGAACTTTTAATCCCAAAATATCGAAAACCTCAGCTCGGTATTTTTCTCTATTTATGTAATCCGAGTAATGGCGTATTTGAACTATTTTCGCATCGTCTGGCAGCGCTTTTTTAATCAGTTGCGTTGCAAGTCTACCAAGACCAAGAAAAATTGAATTTTCCGCACCTAAAAGCCGAACTTCTTCCTTGAACGAATCGAAATGTGGCTGAAGTGCGCTCGGATTCTCCCTAATAAATTCAGCAACCTTGAAGCTGCTGACTTCTGGAAAATTCTTCAGAATGTCAGTCAAGTAACACCCCCACATCGGCGTGTTACGAAACGCGTATCTAAGCTTGTAATCCTGTCCACGCGGATTAGGTGAATGAAAATTGCTGAAAGTTGGAAATTCACGACCCCCAGAAACATTAAGACCCACCGCGACGTAGTCAGAGTGAAGAACTTTACGAATATCGGGGTGAGCTGCAAAGTCAAAGATGGTTAAATCACCAATATTTGACTTAGGCTTTTCCCCTTCTGCTGCCCAAACAGCCCAACTGCTGCACCAGCCATAGTTTTCAGAAATGGACCGCATCGTGTTATCATTTATTCGCAACTTGCAACCTCCGAAAATGATCTACCTCTTGCATAAATCAACATTCTCCAAATTATCATCTACACGCAATCAGCCTCGCCTGACGATGCCATGAAATCAAGGGTTTTATCGGGTGCTGGCAGGCCAATGCGAACCAGCCTCCGCGAGGACATTGACACTGTCCCTTATGCCGCGCCGAGACCGCGCCACTCGGCCACAGCGGCGGCGCGGTCGAGCTTGAAATCGTCGCGTGAGTAGAGATTACGTTCCTGATTGACATGGTTGTGAACCGAGGAGTGGTCAACGGCGAATCCCTTCAAACATCGCATCTGTCGAAAGCGGAGCATCGCTTGCTCCCGTAGTCGAAAAGTTAGGGGGGAATTCTCCGCTCGGTTGTTCATCCAGGGCCACACTTCTTGTCTCGGTGCGTTGCCAATGAGCTTCATCGCAACGCCTTAGCGGAGCCGGCCGTCAACTGATGGCTCAGTGTCGAGTTGATCAACACTGAATTCCGTGGCACTGTCAACGGCGGAGACAAAACCGGCCACGTGGCGGCGCAAAAGTAGGCCAGTGGCGGGGCACTAAGCGCCATGGCGCGTGCGCTCCCCAAATAGTTGGCATGTGCCATGGCGCATTGGCCC
>NZ_JARAMP010000049.1:0-10813 GCF_028802875.1 Seohaeicola sp. 4SK31
TGTTCGGTAGACTGAAAGACTGGCGACGGGTCGCAACACGGTATGATCGCTGCCCGAAGGTCTTTCTCTCCGCCATCACGCTTGCGGCGATCGTTATCTATTGGCTATGAGTCCTGACCCTAGGGACTCACTGGGGTTACTCTTATTTCGCAATGTGTGAGGCAGTTCACCAAGCCGCTTTACCAACCCAATGCATCGCAGTGGATACTTGGGTGGGGGACGTCCATGCAGGGCAATACAGTGAAGAGGTCTTCCAAGCTGTTCGAGATGAAAACAAGAAATACTCTTCGTTTAGCACATTATTGCGAAAAACCTTCGACGCTGCCAGAGAAGATATTGAGGACGGCTCGATAGACCTTCTACATGTAGATGGAAGGCACTTTTATGATGATGTGAAAGAAGATTATGAAGGTTGGATACCGAAGTTAGGGTCAGGATTCATAACCAATAGATGACGAGAGCCGCGAGGGCGATGGCTGAGAGGAAGACCTTGGGGCATCGGTCATAGCGGGTCGCGACGCGCCTCCAGTCCTTGAGCCTGCCGAACATGATCTCGATGCGGTTACGCCGCTTGTATCTCCGCTTATCGTATTTGATCGGCGTCTTGCGTTTCTTCCGGCCTGGGATGCAGGCACGTATCCCCTTGTCCTGCAACGCTTCTCTGAACCAGTCAGCGTCATAGCCACGATCCCCGAGTAGCCATTTGACGTTTGGCAGGCCACTCAGCAGGGCCCGAGCGCCGATATAATCGCTGACCTGTCCAGCGGTGACGAACAGGTCGATCGGTCGCCCCTGACTGTCGCAGATGGCGTGCAGCTTGGTGTTCATACCGCCTTTGGTTCGACCGATCAGGCGACCACGCCCCCCTTTTTGGCGGCCATGCTGGTCGCCGTTCGATGGGCCTTGAGGTATGTTGCGTCGATCATCACGGTCGTTTTCTCGCCGTGTTCCGCCGCCAGCCCGGCCATCATCCGCGCGAAGATGCCCTTTTCGCTCCAACGCTTCCACCGGCTGTAGAGCGTCTTATGTGGGCCATACGCGGCGGGCGCATCGCGCCAACGCAAGCCATTGCGATTGATGAAAATAATCCCGCTCAGCACCCGTCTGTCATCAACCCGGGGCTTCCCGTGCGACCTGGGAAAGAAGGGAGCCAGGCGCGCCATCTGCGCGTCGGTCAGCCAGAAGAGATCGCTCATGTCACCGCTCCGTTTTCGGAGGCGTGAATCACGTAGCGCAACAGAAATCAATGCATCCTGACCCTAGCGCTCAAAGCGGGACCGGCATCATTGCCGGGATCACAGGCTTCATTTACGGTCACTAAAGTACACGGTTTTAATCGGATAGATGGCTTATGTATGACGACCTGCTGGTTCCATCAGTTTTGCCCAGAATTTCCACCAAGGGCGTTGTTTGGTTTTTATGGGTTCCCTAGGAGCGCCAGGGACGCCGGGTATGGTCTTTCCTGCCGCAACAAGATCATCGGCCTCCTGCAAGGAAATTACTCGCGCACCAACAGTCTCCATCGCCTCGTAGATCGCCGGATACTTCCCAAAATCATAGGCACGAACATAGATGGCGTAATTCCGTTTTGTCCGGTGTTGCACGGCCTTGTCAAATTCAGTCTCGAACGAGTTCCAGCTATGTCGGTCGCCGTGAAAGCCGGGAACACCCAGACGATTTTGCAGCTCCCAAAAAATAGCTTCCTTTTCGTGCCAACTCTGATGAACTTCATTTGGATGCGTCATCTACAATTTCTCCTCGAGAAGTGACTTCCTGCCATTTGGTTCACCACACATATTAACATCCACTGAGTGCAGATAAGATCCGAAAAACGATTAATTTTCTGCACGCTCTGTCGATTTCTGTGGAAAAGCCGCACCACATAGCTGACGAATTCATTGCTAGCTGATCGAACCACAATAAAATCATCCATCTCTGTCGCGATCGCGCCCCTGCCCGCGCTCGGGCGCACGATCACGCCCACGTCCAAGAATGGACACGCGCCGCCCTTGATCACGGCCCTCGCCGTCGCGGGCGGCAATGCCCCGTTCTACCGCCGCTGCATCCCGCTCCTGTCCGATATCGCGCGTACGCCCAAGGATGGCGTTCAGACGCTCCCGGTCTGGATCGTCGGGCGCAACCCTCTCCCGCCCGATGTCCGGCGCTTGCACCTCAGGTCGATCAACGTCGCGCCCCAACACTGCCGCCCGGCGCGCATCCATGTAGCCCCGCTCAGCACCAGCCTGCGGCCTCTCAACCTCGCCCATAACCCTCTCCTTGATCCGTGACATCGCGGCCTCGGCGCGGCCCCAGAGCTGATCCAGCCGCTCGCGCGCGGTGGCGATGAAGGCGCGCCCCCGCTCCATCAGCTCAAGCCGCAATTCCAACTGCCGCCAGCCCAGCTCCTGGCGCTGTGCATTGCGCGCCTGCGCCGCGCGGATATCCGCGCCAACACGAGCTGGCCCTGGCGCTCCGTGAAATCGGCCGCGTCGAGCGCACCCTCTTCATCATCGAGTGGCTCCTCGACGCAGACATGCAGCGCCGGGCCCAAATCGGCCTGAACAAGGGTGAGGCCCATCACGCTCTGAAAAACGCCCTGCGCATCGGGCGACAGGGTGAGATCCGGGATCGCACTGCCGAAGGGCAGCACTACCGCATGGCCGGCCTCAACCTGCTCGCCGCCATCATCATCTACTGGAACACCAAGTACCTCGGTCAGGCCGTGGCCGCGCGGCAGCGGGCCGGGCTGAATTGCGGCCCCGATCTGCTGGCACATATCTCCCCGCTCGGATGGGCGCACATCCTGCTCACCGGCGAATACAGGTGGCGGCGGCAAGCAGGGGGTAAGGTTGTGAAGTAATCATGCCTATATCTTGCCGCCTTCACAGCCACCAAACGGGCGCACAGCGCTCATCGCCACCACGAAGGCGACCACAGAGCTCAAATTGAAGGGAAGTAGGGGGCGTCAGGGCCTTGTGATACGATCCTGCCCCCTACCGGAATCTACCCCTAATTTGTCTTTATAACTCAATTCCCATTTCCGCCACATACCCACAAACCCACATCTTTTCATTTATGGGTCACGGTGGGTCTTGCCGGATGGGTAGCCAATGATGGTGCCTATGGCCGGATCAACAATTTTCTCAATGTCTTCTTGCAGGCCTTGCGTCCGGATCATTGCAAAAATACGAATTTCTGCGTCCGGACAGACAGCCCGAAGGAGTTCCGCGCAAGCAAAGCTTGTCCGTCCCATGGTCAGAACATCATCCACAATGGTGATCTTGTTCGGCACGAAGAACGGTCTCTCCGCCTCGATGCTTTCCAGGTGAATAGGGACAAGTGGTCTTTCCGCCGCCGGTGAATTTGACGAACGCGGTATAGCCCTCGTTCTTTTCAGATAGGTTTGTACATCTTGGCCGAACCCGTGCTCGTGCAACACGTCGCAGATCACCTTGGCAGGCCAAAGCGCCCCATCGGGGAGTGGCGCCGAGCGCGGTACCGGCACCAAGGTGACATCAGGCCCGAGAAAAGGCCGCAAAGCGTCTGCCTTCGAGGCTTGCAGGTGCGGAACGGCCGAGGCGATGACATTGACCCGGCCAGCCTTGATCGCGCCACAGGCTTTTCGGGAGGTTACAGATAGCTCCGAGCTACCGCGTGGGGAATAGTTGGCGAAGGTGCCATACTCATAGCTCGAAGGCACGAACGCCCCCAGCAGTGTAGTTCGGAATATCGAGCAAGATATCGGGCAGGTCTTCACGGCGTAGGATTTGTGCTCCGTACTCGATGAGCTGCTTCGGCCAAGTTAGGTTCGGATTGGTTGCGACGTTCTCAAGCAGGTAGAGATCGCGGCCAAGCCGGATAGCTTCCCATCCCTGGTGGCGGGTCCCGCTCTTCTCGCTTGCTTCGATCACGATGGTAGCATCGCAGATGAGCGCCATCGTCCGGTTGCGGCGCGGGAAATTCTCGCTCTTGCCTGGATAACCTTCGGGAAACTGGGAAATCGCTAGGTGATCACGCTTGATCTCTTCAAGTAGACTGGCATTCGTGGCCGGGTACGCCTTGGATAAGGGCGTGCCGAGCACCGCTATAGTGCGCCCGCCCTCTTCTATCGCAGTTCTATGCGCCACTGTGTCGATGCCTTCGGCTAGGCCGCTGACGACAATGATACCCTGCTGCACCAAGGCACGAGTAACAGCCTGTGCTCGTTTGATGCCGTCCGGGGTGGCTTTTCTTGAGCCGACAATCGCCACGCGCGAGCCTTCGGTCAAAAGCGCGGTATCACCCGCCGTGTACAACACGTCTGGTGCGTTCTTTTCTTCGACCGGGCCGAATGGCCCAAGGGCGTCTCTCGTTCTCAGCTCTGCATGCATTCTCATCATGCGGTGACGTTTCTTGCGCCGCCGCCCTCCCCTTTGTTTTTAAGCCACAAATCCCGTCTGCACAATATTTTCCACAAACCCACATTTGTGCTTTTGTTCATTTGCGGGTTATGCCCGCATCCTCTTCCAATTCTTGCGTGCGCTGTTCAATGAAGGCTTGGAGTTCACCTACCATTTTCCGATCCGTCGCACTGCACGCCGTTTTGAATCGCGTGTGCAGGCTCGCCGGAAGATCCAGGCTCAGGCGCTTGGTCGGCTCATCCGGCATGGTCTTCGCGACCGGCTTGTCTGCCCGTGTCGTGTCATGCCCTGCCCCGCCACGTTCAAACGCGAGGATTTGGTCATCCGTTGGCTGCTGCTTCGGCTTCGGAGCCGCCGAAAATGTCTTCTTCGACATACCGCTCAATCTCTTTCGTTAGTTGGTTGATCTCGCGGGCCGCATTGCTATCGCCAGCCCACTCGAAAATCGTTTGCCCCATGGTCATACCTTCAGCGAAGGCCACCCGTTGCTCGATCTCACTTGCTAGGATTGGCAAACCCGCCTCGGCAGCCATGTTGCGAATATCTCGCCCTATGACAGTTTTCCCTATTTTGCGGGAAACCACAAACCCACATTTGAGGGAAGGCTTGAATTCCTGCGCTTCTTTGACTTGACGCACTGTCAGGTCAGATGCCCACGTCGAGAGACCGGACGGTTCGATAGGCAACGCCACAAAGTCCGATGCAACGATACAAGATCGGGCAATCTCCTCCGCGTGCGGCGGGCCGTCGATGATGGTGTGAGTATAGTCTTGGGCAAGCTTTAGCGCGTCCCGCGCCATGTTGGCCCGTGCCATGCTGACAACCTGGAAGGGCGCATCTTCGCGCAGGCTTGCCCATGTTGTGGCCGAGCCTTGCTTGTCAGCGTCGATCAGAAGCACCCGGTGGCCTTGGCGTGCCAGACAGCCCGCCACGTTCACCGATAGGGTGGTTTTACCGACGCCGCCTTTTTGGTTCAGGAAAGATATTATCATGAGTCCACCTCACCACATTCGTGGGAAAGCGTAAAGCCACAAACCCACATTTGTGCGTTTTAATTCTGGTATGCGCCTCGCTTATTGCAGAAGGCCAGAAAGTGCTTATCGGCATCCTTCACGTCGATAGCCTTGTCATGCACCCATGACCGCCACTCGTTTTCCAGCACGTAGACGTCCCACCCGGGCGCAAGACGCCGCGCCTCATCATGTGTGTCTGGTTTTCTGAACCGCAACGCCAGGAAGGAGGGGGCGACCACCGCCTCAGCCCCTTTGGGGCGAAAGACAACATTATCGCTTTCGATGCTCATGGTGTAGTCGGGGAGATGGTCGTGCACCGCGTCATCCTCGATGATCTTCGAAATCAATCGCCTGAATTCTTTCGTGGTTGAGCCTGACCCGCACTTGTCGCGCAAGAGTTCGAGCCCACACTTCCACTTGGGTTGTGCGCCGCAATGCTTGCGGGCCAGTTCATAGAGCCGCCGTTCAAGCGGTTTTCGGAGGAAAAAATACTGCTTGTTCAATGTCAGAACATGATTGTTCTCGATGGCATCAAACACCCAATCCGACAGTGTGATCTCGACATCCTGCATCCGACCGTCACGTGTCTCCCGAACGATTTCCGCGGACTCGATCAGGCCGAAGACCTTAAAATATTCCTTGCCACCTTGGCGGATATTCGTCTCGATCTGCGTGCCTTGCAGACGCCGCAGCGCATCCTTCAAGAGCTGGTAGCCTTGGCCCGAGGTCTGACGGTTCGTCGCCACCAGCAAATCATGAGCCTTGAACCGCATCGACCGGTTGACTTTGCGGCCTTCATTGAGTGCCGCCATGCACTGACTGATACAGTAGATCAGCACGTCACGGTCATGGACTGTGGCCAGCCCGTAGCGTGACGGTGAAACCTCAATCGAATTATCACCATTCTGGTAGCGTCGCGGCTTCATGTCCGGCTTGGTCGAGAGGGTAAACACTGGATGTTCCATCGAGGCCATGTCGCCCTTCGGCACCGCGTCCACAATGTCGCAAACGAAAAGGTCTTTTTGCGGATGCCGGTCCGGCAGGAGCGGGGAGCGTGCGTTCGTCATTTCACACACCCTCTGCTGAGCTCGCGATTCGTCATTTCACACACCATGGCTCACTATCGTCATTTCACACACCGATCGTCAAGAGTCGTCATTTCACACACCAACAGCCTGTGGATAACTTTTCTACGCTATCGTCATTTCACACACCAAACTTCGTCATTTCACACACCAAACTTCGTCATTTCACACACCTACCTTCTGTAAAACATTATTTTTTTCAAAGCGTTATTGGCCATTTTCCAAGGTGTAACTCTATTATAACTCTATTTAACTCCCTCAGAACGCGAAGCCTTTAACAAAATTCCAACGCTCAACTTTCAATTCAGCGGGTTCTGATCGAATCTTCCACGGTAGGTCTTGCTCTTGAAATACAGGTTCTGCTTCGCCTTGAGCGGGTTGCGGTTCCCCACCAACAGCAGCAGATCATCCGCCTTCATGCCCGTGATCTGTTCTGCGGTCATGAGCTTCTGTCGCTGCTCCGAGTAGGAAAAATCCCGGCCCTCGTTCGGGGCCTTACCC
The DNA here is from genome assembly GCF_028802875.1 of Seohaeicola sp. 4SK31. NCBI lineage: Bacteria > Pseudomonadati > Pseudomonadota > Alphaproteobacteria > Rhodobacterales > Roseobacteraceae > Seohaeicola > Seohaeicola sp. 4SK31. The sequence continues at coordinate 7,000 of NZ_JARAMP010000049.1, forward strand.
TCTCGAATTTGCTGAGAATAGACAGTGCTTTCCCCGAGGTGCCGCGCGGCCCATTCAGCGGTTTCGATATCGTTGAGGTTGAAGACGCGCTTGGTGATACAAGAGCCAAAGATCGAACGGGCATCGTTTGGCCCATAGGCCTTTTCGACCTGACCCGTATCCTGGGTAACAAACAGCGCTTCGACACCGGCCCCTGCGGCGACGTTGGCGATGTTCATGATCTGCTCCATGCGGCCCATACGCACGAATTCATCGAGAACCAGCAGGATCGGAGCCGTGACTTTGCGCCGCCCGTCCTGGCGCACGACCGTGCCCAGAACGAGGTTGATGAACAGGCGCATGAAGATCGCTTGCTTGTCCACCTGATCGAGGGGCACAGCGATGAAGAGATCAACCCGATCATCAAGAAGATCATCCATGCGGAAGCTGGACCCGGCCAGGAAGTGCCGCATGTTGTCGGACTGCATCCACTCAAAAGCTTTCGAGACCGCCGTCTGAATCGACCCGCGTTCGCGGTCACCCGCGCGCAGGATCGTGGCGGCGGTCTGGGCGGGACGGTGGCCGATGATGTCCTTGTTATCTGACCAGGCTTCAAGTGTGCCGTCCAGGTTTGCGGACAGGAGGAGATCAGCGACGGCGATCAGATTGCGCCGGTTGGGTTCTTCCTGGGTCACGATCACTTCGATCGCCGCCGCGACCAGCTGGCGGGCCATTTCCGAGAAATGCGCCCCATCGCCTTGTTCCGGTTTGACCAGACCGTCTGCAACCAGGGCCACGTCGCGCGCCAGCTCATGGGGGCGGATGTAGTCGAGCGGGTTGAACTGATCCTTGCCGTCCTCGACGAGGCCGAAGGGGTTGAGGACGGCCACCTTGCGCCCGAGCTCTTCCCGGTGCCGCCGAGTGACCGCGAAATTCTCGCCCTTGATATCCAGGACGACGACTGGCCCCTGATGGTCGAGGATCGCCGGGATCACGGCGCTGACGCCCTTGCCGCCGCGTGTGCCGGAGACAACGAGGTGATGCCCGCCGCGCCATCCCTTCGCATCGTTCTTGACGTAGCGCAGAAGCCTGCCCTTGTGCAGGGCGAGGGGCAGGCCTGTCTTGTTGCGCTTCAGCTGAGCCACGTCACGCGGGTCCATCCATCCCGCTTGCCATGGACCGGTGCGGGATTTGCGGTTGCGGCCAATGCGCGGATTGAAGATCGCCACCAGCGGGGTGCTGACAGCGACAGCCACGCCGAAGGCCCCGAGCGCGAAGGAGATCGCCATGGCCTGTTTCTGCGGATCAGAATACCGCGCCAGCCCCTTGAATCCTTCCCAAATGGCACGGGGGAGGGGCCAGCCAGCGTCCGTCCATGCCTGGACAGTCGCCAGTATGTCGCTGAGCGGCCCTCTGAGGGGCGTCAGGGCTGTGAGGGTGGCTGCGCACAGGCAGACCCATGCGAGGAGCTTCAGCGGTGTCCTGTGACGCTCTGCGGCGGTTCCGAGGGTGTCAAGGATGGTGGCCATGGCGATGATCGGGAAGGCATAGGTGGTCACCGGGTAGATCGCGACCGCTTGCGGAGCGAGGATCAGGGCAGCGGCGGCCAGGATCACAGCACCGATCATGATCACCCAGTGGCGGGCTTCCAGAACAAAACTCATGATCGGTCCTCGTCGCTATCGGGAAACAGAATCTGCCAGAGCCTCCGGTCGCGGTCCCGCTCGGTGAGGCGGTCTGGCAGGTCGCGCCGCACGATGCTCTGAAGAGCAGGTTCAGCGCTCAAACGGTCGAAGACCAAAGTGCCTAGGAGCCATTTGAGGCGGTCTTCGTCTTTCTTCTCAGACAGACGCCGCCGGGCATCGAGCGCTGCGATTTGAGCGTCGAGCTGGGCCTTTTTGGCGGTCAGCTCTTCGATCCGGGCGTCGGGATGGCGGCTGTGGGACATGGGGCAACCTCGGGGATAATCAGTGCGAATGTAGTGACGGATTGATAGGTTGAAAAGTTCTAAGTGCGCGCTTATACATTGTCTTCGACAACGTGCGCGTCCTCATGGGGGTAAACCCCCGCGCCGGACGGCTTCCCCCCAAGGCGGCGATGCCGCCTAAACAAGGGTTTCACCCTCGCGCTCCCGACCAGCGCAACCAGGCGCTGGACCCTGTTTTGAAGAGAGGCGCTCGATCCGTGGCGATCTATCATCTCAGTGCGAAAGTAATCAGCCGGGCCGGGGGCCGGTCATCGGTCGCAGCCGCCGCCTACCGGACGGCTGGGCGGCTGCGGGATGACCGGCAGGGGTTGGAGCACGATTATTCCCGCAAGGGCGGCGTCGTTCATTCCGAGATCATGGCCCCAGAGAATGCGCCCGACTGGATGCGCGATCGCGACCAGCTTTGGAACGCAGTCGAAGCAGTCGAGAAGCGGCGCGATGCCCAACTTGCTCGTGAGATCGAAGTGGCGCTGCCGCGTGAGCTTGATCGGGGCGAGAGGTTGGAGTTGTTGCGCGGGTTTGTTCAGCGCGAATTTGTCGATCGCGGCATGATCGCGGATGTGGCCATTCACGAGGGCAAGGCCCGTGATGGTCACGGTCAGCCTCATGCGCATGTCATGCTGACCATGCGCGAGCTGACCGGCGAGGGGTTCGGGAAGAAGGATCGCAGCTGGAATGCGCCGGACCTGCTGATGGGCTGGCGCGAAGCCTGGGCGCGGGATGCGAACACAGCCCTTGAGCGGGCGGGGCGGTCGGAGCGGATTGACCACCGGTCCCTTGATGTTCAGCGGTCTGAGGCCGAACAACAGGTCGAGCGGGCGCGCGAGGGCGGGCAGGAAGAGATTGCGCTTGAGCACGAGAAGAAGGTGGTCGAGCTCAGCCGCGAGCCCGAGCCGAAAATTGGACCATCGGCTAATGCTCAGGAGAAGCGCGGGATTGTCACTGAACGCGGTGAGGCTTTCCGCGCGGCGCAGGCGCGCAATGCGCAGCGCCAGGAGCTGGGCTGGCGGCAGTTGGAATTGCGGCTTGAGCTGATGGAGCGGGGCCGCGCCTTCATTGCCACGGCACGTGAGCGGCTGGATCAGCTTTGGGGCCGCGCCGAGGCGGCGATGCAACGGATCAAGGAGAGGGTTATGGGCGAGGTTGAGAGGCCGCAGGCTGGTGCCGAGCGGGGTGGCGATATGGACGCGCGCCGAGCGGCAGTGTTGGGGCGCGACGTTTATCGACCTGAGGTGCAAGCGCCGGATGTCGGGCGGGAGCGCGCCCCATCCGACGATCATATTCGGGAGCGTCTGAACGCCATCCTTGGGCGTGGGCGTGATATCGGGCAGGAACGTGATGCCGCCGCCGTCGAGCGGGACATCGTCGCCCGTGATGGCGAGGGCCGTGACCAAGGGCGGCGGGATGACATTCTCGGGCGTGGCCGTGATACTGCGCCCGAGCGCGGGCAGGGCCGCGATCGCGACAGAGAACGTTAAGCACAGAGAGGAAACAGTTTATGGTCGATTTGCACACTCAGTATGTCCGGGCGCGCGAGATGGATGACGGTGAAGTTGCCAGTATTGCCGAGAAAATCGCCAAGCATGGGCCCGCCTCTTATTCGAAGGAGCAATTCATCGCGCTTTTTGGGGAAGCTGGTTTATGTCTTGCAAACGCAGGTCATGAAAGGCTGCGCCAGGCCCTGAGGTGCCATGAACTGGATGCAGGACATCCTGAAGGTCTTAAGCGGCTCTGTTGCACAAATCCTGTGAGGGATTCATCTCGTGAATCCAGCGTGGTAGCTGGGATGCATGAGCAGACACATACCCCCGACCTACAAGACCAGGAACTGGCCAGCCTACAATGAAG
>NZ_JARAMP010000004.1:0-231286 GCF_028802875.1 Seohaeicola sp. 4SK31
ACACATCCAAACCAGCATAATGTTCCATAGGTCGTTCTCCTCACGCCTTATATACATGAGGCCAACATACCGGACCTCGTTCGCCACTGGAGAGCGACCGCCGCAATCACACCATGTGGTTTGGCCGGGCTATCGCGGGATTGTGAGTATTTGCGGAACGATGAAGGGGCGCGCAAAAATCCTTGCGCGGCGGGGTGGGTGCGGGTGTAGCCTGTCATCATGCCACGTCAGAACCCGCATCGCCCTTTTGTTCCCGATCCTGCGCAGATGGCGCTGGCCCCGCCTTTGTCGGGCAATGCGATCAACGGTCTGGGCGAGGAGGCCGCGCGGCCTGCGCGCGTGGTCTATTGGGCTCCTGATCCCGACACGATCCCCCATGGGGCGATGCAGCGGTGGTTCTATACCGTCGATCCTGATGCCGCACCCATCGTGGCGGCACGCGCCGCGCGGCAGATGATCCTTGCTGCTCCCTTGGCCGATCTGGCGGGCCCGCCTGTGGAGCGCCCGTCCGAGGAATGGACCGAGTCCCTGACGCGATTCGTCGAGGATGGTATCTGCGAAAAGACCGGCGTCGCGGTGATGGATACAGGATGGGTCTATGAAGGCCAGAGCATCCCGCAATCGCGGGTGATCATGCTGGGCGTGCAGCATGATTTCGACGCGATCAGCACCGCGCCCGAGGCCGAGGCGGGCGGCGAGGTGATCCGCCAATATGGCCGCGCGGCCGCCGCCGCCAAGACCGTGGCCAGTTGGTTGCGCCAGCAGGGCTGGGAGGCCGAGCCGGTGACCGGCCCGATGGCGGGCAAACTGCTGTTGATCCCGCCCGCGCTGGCCTGCGGGTTTGGGGAATTGGGCAAGCATGGATCGATCATCGACTCCGACATGGGCGCGTCCTTTCGCCTTGCGGCGGTGCTGACCGATGCGCCCTTTGCGCCCACCCCGCCGCAGAGCTTTGGCGTGGACGATTTCTGCGCCAGTTGCCGCATCTGCGAGGATGCCTGCCCGCCTTTCGCCATCGCGCCCGAAAAGCAGACCGTGCGCGGCGTGGACAAGTGGTATGTGGATTTCGACCGCTGCCTGCCTTTCTTCAACCAGACCAATGGTTGCGCGATCTGCATTGCCGTTTGCCCGTGGTCGCGCCCCGGTGTCGGCCTTAACCTTGCGGCCAAGCTGGCGCGGCGCGCGGCGCGGGTGCAGGGGTCAGAAGCGGACGCAGCAGCGCCAAGGGATGCGCCCTGAGCGACAGGCGCATGGCGACGTAATCCTCGACCACCTCCTCGCCCAGCGTCATCTGCGGCAGATGGGCGGCGGGCTCAACGATCCCCTCGCCGTCCATGTCCAGCGCGAAGAGCGGCAGGGGCGCGGCGGCGGTCAGGGCCTTGGCCTCCCACAGGGCCTGACGGCGGTTGAGGCCAAGGTCGGCGAAGGCATCCGCCTCGGCCAGTCGTGCCACTACTACAGGCGACAGCCCCGCGCGGCGCCAGACATCCGCCACCGTGGGATAGCCATTGCCACGCGCGGCACAGAGCCACGCGGCATCATCCTCGCGCAGGCCCTTGATCTGGCGGAAACCCAGACGCAGCGCGAGCCCGCCCAGACCGTCGGGTTCCATCACATTGTCCCAATAGCTGTTGTTGACGCAGACCGGCCGCACCTGCACGCCATGTTCGCGCGCGTCGCGGATGATCTGTGCCGGGGCATAGAAGCCCATCGGTTGCGCGTTCAGCAGCGCACAGGCGAAGATACCCGGATGATGGCATTTGAGCCATGCCGAGGCATAGACCAAGAGCGCGAAACTGGCGGCATGGCTTTCGGGGAAACCGTAGCTGCCGAAACCTTCGATCTGGCTGAAACACCTCTCGGCGAAGTCCATGTCATAGCCGTTGCGTGCCATGCCGCGCAGGAACCGCGTGCGGAACGCGGACACATTGCCGTGTTTCTTGAAGGTGGCCAGTGACCGGCGCAACCTGTCGGCCTCGTCCGGGGTGAAGCCTGCGCCGATGATGGCGATCTGCATCGCCTGTTCCTGAAACAGCGGCACGCCCAGCGTCTTGGCCAGCACCGCGCCCAGCGCGTCTGAGGGAAACTCCATCTTCTCCTCGCCATTGCGGCGGCGCAGGTAGGGATGCACCATATCGCCCTGAATGGGACCGGGGCGCACGATGGCGACCTCGATCACCAGATCATAGAAGCTGCGCGGTTTCATCCGGGGCAGGAAGTTCATCTGCGCGCGGCTTTCCACCTGAAACACACCCACGGAATCGGCGCGGCACAGCATGTCATAGACGCGCGGGTCTTCGGGCGGCAAGGTCGCCAGCCGGTGCCGCGTGCCATGATGCTGCGCGATCAGGTCAAACGCCTTGCGGATGCAGGTCAGCATCCCAAGGCTGAGAATATCGACCTTGAGGATACCCAAGGTATCAATGTCATCCTTGTCCCAGCAGATGACGGTGCGGCCCTCCATCGCGGCATTCTCGATGGGGACCAGTTCGTCCAGCCGCCCCTCGGTGATGATGAAGCCGCCGACATGCTGGCTCAGGTGGCGGGGAAAGCCTACGATCTCATGGATCAGAGCCATGGTGCGGGCCAGTCGCGGCTCGGTCGGGTCCAGCCCGATTTCGCGCAACCGGGCATCCTCGGTGCCGGACATGCCGTAGAAGCCCCACAGCTGCGAGCTGAGCGCGGCGACGGTATCCTGCGACAGGCCCATGGCCGCCCCCACCTCGCGGATGGCGCGTTTGCCGCGGTAGTGGATGACGGTCGCACACAGCCCGGCGCGGTGGCGACCGTAGCGGTCATAGATATGCTGTATCACCTCTTCGCGCCGTTCATGCTCGAAATCCACGTCGATATCGGGCGGCTCGTCGCGGGCTTCCGACACGAAACGCTCGAACACCATCGTGCCGATCTCGGGCGAGACCGAAGTGACGCCAAGGCAATAGCAGACCACAGAGTTCGCCGCCGATCCGCGCCCTTGGCATAAGATTCCGCGCCCGCGCGCGAAATCGACGATGTCATGCACGGTCAGGAAATAGGGCTCATAGTTCAGCTTGGTGATCAGGGTCAGCTCATGTTCCAGCATCCCGCGCACGCGGTCGGGCGCACCCTCGGGATAGCGCCAGTCCAGCCCGGCAAGGGCCAGGCGGCGCAGACGGGCAGCGGCTGTTTCGCCCCCTGTCACCTCGGACGGGTATTCATAGCGCAACGCGTCCAGCGAGAAGATCAGGCGATCCGCCAAGGCGCCCGCGCGGTCTACGGCGGCGGCATGGGGTTCGAAGAGGCGGCGCATCTCGGCCTCGGACCGCAGGCGCTGCTCGCCATTGGCCAGCGCCGCGCGGCCCAGCCTGTCAACCGTGGTGCCGGTGCGAATCGCGGTCAGCACATCGGCCATCTGGCGGCGGCGCCCCTCGTGCATCAGGGGCGTGGCCGAGGCGAGCGTGGGGATGCCCAGATCAACGGCCAGCTTTGCCAGACGGTCGAACCGCGCGCGGTCCTGCCCGTCATAGCGGGGGGCCATCACCAGATGCATCTGGCAGACCAGGCGGCGCGTCAGGGCGCTTGCCAGTGGCAGCCAATCGCGCGCGCCGCTGTCAGGCCTTGGCGGGTGCAGCAGGAAATGCAACCCTTCGGTCTGCCCCTCCAGATCGGTCAGGCGCAGATCGCAGCCCCCCTTGGGCGCGCGACGGCGGCCCAGCGTCAAAAGGCGGCACAGATGCGCCCAGCCGGTGCGGTTCTCGGGCAGCGCGGTCAGCACCAGCCCTTCGGCCAGATGCAGCGTGGCGGCGGGGATCAGACGCGGGCAGGTGAAACGCGGACCCTGATCCTCTGGCGCGCGAGCCGGATCGGGCGGGCCGATGATCCCATGGGTGGCCAGATGCGCCTGACGCTCGGCCACCTGCCGCGCAATCTCGCGCGCCGTGGCATGGGCGCGCACGATGCCCGCGACCGTGTCCTGATCCGCGATGGCAATGGCTGTGAGGCCAAGCGAGGCGGCACGCTGCATGAATTCCTCGGGGTGGGACGCCCCGGTGAGAAAGGTAAAATTCGAGGTGATGCACAGTTCTGCGAACATGACCTTGCAGTATATTCACGTTTTGTTCTTTTTCGAGTCCTATCATCGGGATCACCTGCGGCAGATGGCGCAATTGAGTATTTGGGGAACGATGAAAGGGGCTGCCGTGTCAGGCTTTCGGGCGCAGGCGCATCAGAAGGTAGATGTTGAACCGCGCAAAATTCTCGCGGTTGCGTGTCTGCTGGTTCAGGCGCTGATCAAGGCGTGCGCGTTTGCGTTCGCTGATCAACGTACGGATCGCGCGGCGCAGAAGCCAGCGCAGGCGGGGTTTGTGGCGTGCAAGGTCCTGATCCACGCGGGTCAGGCCATAGCCGAAGACGTTGAACAGCCCTTGCTCGATCTCGACCGACGGGGCGGCGGACAGGGTGACATCCTCCTCGCTGACGATGTCGAGAGGGAGGGTGGCGAGCGTTTCGCGGAAGGCGACGATGCGGTGCCCCCCACCAACCGGAGCCAGCATCCGGTCGCCGGTATATTCGGGCGTGCGGAAGCAATCGGCCACGATGATCTCGCCCCCCGGCGCCAGCAGCGTGAGGCATTTCGGCAGGCCCTGATCCAGTGGGATATACTGGAAACTTTCGGAGAACAGGCAGAGGTCGAAGCTGGCCGGGGCGGCGGTGAAATCCTCGAACATGCATTCATGGACGCGCGCTGCAGGCGCATTCGCGCGGCAGCGGCCGGCCAGAAAGGGGCTGGGCACGACGATATCGACCGAGTGACCGAGGGCCAGCAGCTTTTTCGCCGTCTCGCCCGCGCCGCCACCAATATCAAGGATGCGGCAGGGCCGGTCAGGCAGCAGCGCGAACAAACGATCCGTATAGGCCTCCTGCGCGGCGCGCAGGTTGGCCGCGCTGACCTCCAGCCCATCCCAAAGCCCGTAATGCAGATTCTCGGCCCCGGTCAGCCATTTGGTGAATGCCAGCCCGACATCAAGGCCAATGGCCTGCGTATTGATCTTGTCCTGTCCCATGCGCCGCACCTAGCGGAAAGCAAAGGTTCTGGGAAGCAATTTTCGTCAGTCAGGGACGGGTTTTCGCCCTCAGATCAGCGGGCCGAATTCCGCCAGCACCGCAGCATAGACTGCCCGCTTGAAGGGGACGATGTGATCCACCAGATCGGACGGGTCCAGCCAGCGCCATTCCGAGAATTCGGGATGGCTGGTCAGGATATTGATCTGGTCATCACTGCCGTGAAACCGCATCAGGAACCATTTCTGGCGCTGCCCCCGGAAACGGCCTTTCCAGATGCGCGGGACAATCTCATGCGGCAGGTCATAGGGGATCCAGTCGGCAGTCTCGGCCACCACGCTGACCAGATCGGGGGTCACGCCGGTCTCCTCCCACAGTTCGCGCAGCGCGGCGTCATGCGGGGCCTCACCCTCGTCTATGCCACCTTGGGGCATCTGCCAGGCCGGCGTGTCATTGTCGAGCCGCTGACCCACAAAGACCTCACCCCTGTCATTGCACAGCATCACGCCGACGCAAGGACGATAGGGCAGCAGGGCTATCTGTTCAGGGCTGGGCGTCATAGCGCTCTATTCCGGCATTCAAGGGACATGCCCCGCACCGCAAAGGTGCGAGGCAAAGGCGCGTCAGCGAACCGGACCAAGGGCCGACAGCCCCTTGAGGATATCCAGCGCATAGGCCAGCTGGTAATCATCCTCGCGCAGCTTTGCCGCCAGTTCCGCCTTGGCGCGGTCTTCTTCGATCTGGCGAATCTGATCCTCGGACAGGCTGTCATTGTTCAACGAACCGCGCAGATCTGCCTCGGACCGACCGGGAGGGGTCGTGCCCTCTTCATCCTCGGCCTCGGGGCGGCGCGGCGGCTGATCCACCACGATATCCGGCGAAACACCAAGCGCTTGGATCGAGCGCCCCGACGGCGTGTAATACCGCGCAGTCGTGAGGCGCATCGCACCATCGCCCCGCAAGGGCATCACGGTCTGAACCGAGCCTTTGCCGAAGCTTTTCGTGCCGATCACCACGGCGCGACGATGATCCTGCAACGCCCCCGCCACGATTTCCGAGGCCGAGGCCGACCCGCCATTGATCAGCACCACGATGGGTTTACCCTGCGCCAGATCGCCTGGCGTGGCATTGAACCGCTCCCCATCCTCGGGGTTGCGGCCACGGGTCGAGACGATCTCACCCTTCTCCAGAAAAGCATCCGACACGCGGATCGCCTGGGTCAACAGACCACCGGGGTTGTTCCGCAGGTCCAGAACCACCCCTCTGATCGCATCGATACCGCCCGCCTCCTCGATGGATTCGGCAAGCCCGCTTTCAAGGTTGGCATAGGTTTGATCGTTGAAGGTGGTGACGCGCAACACGACAGTCTGCCCCTCGGTCCGGGTCCGCACCGCCGTCAGTTTGATGGTATCCCGGATGATCGAGATGTCGAAGGGCTCGGTGGTTCCCTCGCGCAGGATGGTGATCACGATCTCGCTGCCAACAGGACCGCGCATCATGTCCACCGCCTGATCCAGCGTCAGACCCATCAGGCTTTGCCCGTCCACATGGGTGATGAAATCGCCCGCCTCGACCCCGGCGGCATCGGCAGGTGTGCCGTCGATCGGCGAGACGACCTTGACGAAACCCTCTTCCTGCGTGACCTCGATCCCCAGACCACCAAACTCCCCGCGTGTCTGCACCCGCATATCGGCTGCGTCCTCGGGGGACATGTAGCTGGAATGCGGATCAAGCGAGGTCAACATCCCGTTGATCGCCGCTTCGATCAGTTCGTTGGTATCCACCTCTTCGACATATTGGGCGCGGATCCGCTCGAAAATGTCGCCGAAGAGGTCAAGTTGCTCGTAAACCGAACTGTTCTTCGCCGATTCCTGCGCCAGAAGCGGTGCTGCCAACTGCGTCGTGGCCAGGACCCCGACCATCGTTCCACCGATCGCGGCCATCACGAACTTGTTCATCTAGTCTTCCTCTCGCGTTGCGAACCATGCTTCCGGATCGACCGGCGCATCATCCTGCCTGACTTCGATATAGAGCGTCTCGGGGCGCCCGGTTCCAGTCCCATTTCCGGAATTGGCCAGAATTTCGCCGATCTCCGCATCCTGCCCCCCCATCAGCCCGATCGGACTGCCGGCTGGGATCACTTCTCCTATCCCACCATAAACCACATCCAGACCGGCAAGCACGAAAAGAGTGCCGGCCTGAGGCTCGAGAATCATCACGTTTCCGTAGTCCAGCAACGGCCCCCGGTAGCGGATCGTCGCGGCCGTGGGCGCCGTGACAAGCGCGCGCGGGCGGGTGGCGACCAGCAGGCCGGGGCGCGTGATTCCCGCCGAATCCGCCTCTCCGGCCCGGCGCAGAATCTGTCCCTGCACCGGCAGAGGCAATGTCCCACGCAGGTTCGAGATATCGGGCAGGTCCGCACGATCCTCGTCGGTCGTCATCTCGGACAGGCCGCTGGCAAAACCTTCCAGCGTTTCGGTCGAGGCGATCAGGATCGCGGTCCGCACCGGATCTTCGGTAAAGCGGCGTGGCAGATCGGTGCGGTCGGCAACAGCCTGGGACAGGGCCGTGCGCGCCTCCTGCACGCCATTCAACCCGTTCTGCAAGGTCTCGACCGCGTTCTGTTGCAAGATCCGAAGGGTCGTTATCTCGGACAGTCTTGTGCGCAACTCGTCGGCACGCGCGCTCAGCGCGGGCGTGACATCGGTCAGGATCATGCCCGAACGTGCGGTGCCCACCGGGCCCGCGGGATGCAGCAACATGGTCGGCGAGGGCCTGTCCCCCATGCTGAGCAGAACGCCCAGAAGCTGCGCCACCTCGGCCTCGCGGGCTTGCAACTCGCGGGTCAGACGCGCCTCGCGCAGGCTCGCACGGCGCAGCCCGTCCCGCATTGCTTCAAGACCGTCCTCGAAAGCGGCCACGGTTTCGGTCAGGGCGCGCACCCGGTCGCGGGCCGATTGTGCCTCATCAAGTTGCCGGGTCGCCTGTTCCAGCCGCACGGCAGCGGCACGCGCCGCCTCGGCGGCCTCACCCTCCGACTGGGCCAGCAGGGGGCCAGTGACCAGCGAAATGATCAGGGCGGCAAAGGCAGCGGCACGGATCATACGATCAGGCTTTCTCCGGTCATCTCCGGCGGTTGCGGCAGCCCCATCAGTTCCAGAAGAGTGGGTGCCAGATCGGCCAGCCGTCCGGGTTTCAAGCTGACACCGGACGGCCCGCCCACAAGGGCAACGGGGACCGGGTTGAGTGTGTGGGCTGTGTGCGGCCCGCCCGTGTCGGGGTCTATCATGACCTCGCAATTGCCATGATCCGCCGTGACGATCATCGCGCCGCCCACCTGTTCCAGGGCGGCGACGACGCGGGCAAGCCCCTGGTCCACCGCCTCGCAAGCGGCGATGGCGGCTTTGAGATCGCCCGTATGCCCGACCATGTCGGGGTTCGCGTAATTGACGACGATCAGATCGTAACCATCCTGGATCGCCTGCACGAAATGGTCAGTCACCTCAGCGCAGGACATTTCGGGTTGCAGGTCATAGGTTGCGACCTTGGGCGATGGAGCCATATAGCGGTCCTCGCCTGTCTCGGGCTGTTCCTCGCCGCCGTTCAAAAAGAAGGTAACATGGGGGTATTTCTCGGTTTCGGCCAGCCGGAACTGGCGTTTGCCGTGCTTTGCCGCCCATTCGCCCAGCGTGTTCACGATCTCTCGGGAAGGAAAAACCGTCGTCATATAGGCGTTGTGCGCCTCGGAATACTCGACCATGCCCAGACAGGCCGCCCAAACGGGGCGCGCGCCCGCGTCAAAGGCCGCAAAAAGCGGCGCGGCCATGGCCGCCAGGATCTCGCGCGCCCGGTCGGCACGGAAGTTGAGACAGAACAACCCGTCCCCATCGCGCGCGCCTGCATAGTCGCCGATCACGGTGGCCGTAATGAACTCGTCGGTTTCGGACCGGTTGTAACCCGCAGTCACGGCGGCATGGGCCGACGCCGCGTGAAGTCCCTTGGCATGGACCATCGCCTCATAGGCCTCGGCCACGCGCTCCCATCGGTTGTCGCGATCCATCGTGAAATAGCGCCCGGTCAGCGTGCCGATCCTTGCCCCGTTCGGCATCGCTGCCTGAAGGTCCTCGAGGTAGCCATAGGCGGATTTGGGCGCCACATCACGCCCGTCGGTCACAGCATGCAGCACTACGGGCACGCCTGCCTGCGTGATCGCGCGCATCGCCGCAAGGATATGGCTCATATGCCCGTGCACGCCCCCATCCGACACCAGACCGATCAGATGCGCTGTCCCACCCGATGCTTTCAACGTGGCGATGAACGCTTGAAGGGCCGCGTTGGTGAAGAACGATCCATCCTCGATCGCAAGGTCAATCTGGCCAAGGTCCATCGCCACCACGCGGCCTGCGCCGATATTGGTGTGCCCCACTTCGGAATTGCCCATCTGCCCGGTCGGCAGGCCCACATCCGGACCATGTGTGATCAACAGGTTATGCGGACAGGTCGCGATGATCCGGTCGAAGGTCGGGGTGTTCGCCAATGCGGGGGCGTTCGCGGTGCGATCTTCCCGGTGGCCCCAGCCGTCCAGAATGCACAGCACCACGGGTTTCGGGGTGGTCATCGTCCAGTTCTCCTGCCTGATAGGGTGCCTCTTACCCTGTTGCGGCGCAGGGGTGAACCTGTTTCAGGCGGATGCGACCCCATGCAGCGCCGGGATCGCGGTCGCAGGGATTTGAGGCGCGGGTTCAGTTCGACGTCCCTGTCAGGCCTTCGGGCTGCCCCACGACGACGAAACTCAGCGCCGCAGGGTCCAGCACCTCCCGCGCGACGCGGTTTACATCCTCCAGCGTGACGGCATTCACCTTGTCATTGCGGGTCGCGGCATAGTCGATGGGCAGGCCGCGCATCTGCATGCCGACGATGATGTTGGCAATCGTGCCGTTTCCGTCAAACCGCAGGGGATAGGCCCCCGTCAGATAGGTCTTGGCGTTCTCCAGTTCCTCGGCAGTGACACCCTCGGTCTGCAACCGTGTCCATTCGGCGCGGATCACGTCCACCGCCTCGGCCACCCGGTCATTGGCAGATGCCACCGATCCGCCCCATGTCTGCGCGTGATCGCGGTCAGCCAGATAGGTGTAGATGCCATAGGTCAGGCCGCGCTTCTCGCGCACCTCGGTCATCAGGCGGCTTTCAAACCCGCCGCCGCCCAGAATGTGATCCAGAATGAAGGCAGCAAAGAAATCGGGGGCTTCCTGACCGACACCCGGCTGGCCGAACAAAACAACAGATTGCGGGGTCGGAAAATCCACGACATCAACACCACCCGGAAAGACCGGATCTGCCGGCCCCGGCATGGCGGCACCCGTGGCGGGCAGGTCGCCCAGCAGCTTGTCCAGAAGGGTGCCAAGCTCGGCTTCCGTGATATCCCCCACGGCAGAGACATAGATGCGGTCCCGCGCCAGCGTTGCGGCATGGGCGGCGCGCAGATCGTCACGGGTCAGGGCGCTGACCGTTTCGATCGTACCATCCAGCGAGGAGGCATAGGGGTGATCCCCGAAGATCAGCCCGTCAAAGCGGCGCGCGGCGATGCTTTGCGGATTCTTCTCGTCCGACCGCAAGCCCGACAGGACCTGGGCACGGACCCGCTCGATGGCCTCGGCGTCGAAACGCGGCTGGATCAGCGACTGGCGCAGCAGATCGACCGCCGCATCCCGGTTTTCGGTCAGGAACTGGGCCGAGACGGACAGCGCGTCATCCGAAACGGAATAGCGGAACGAGGCGGCCAGGCCGTCGCGCGCGCGGGCAAAGGCGCGCGCGTCCATTTCGCCCGCACCCTCTTCCAGCAGCGCTGTCATCAGGTTGGTCGCCCCACGCTTGTCCATCGGTTCGACGGATGCGCCACCGCGAAAACGGACTTCCAGCGCGGTGAAGGGGATCGTGTGATCCTCGACCAGCCAGGCGGTGATGCCGCCGGGACTGACGACTTCCTTGATCTCGATCGCAGCGCGCGCGGGCAGCGCCGCCAGCGCCAGCATCAGCGGCAGAATGAAACGCATCATCACTGTGTCACCTCCTCGGCCATCAACCAGCCGGTCACGGCCTGCCTGCGATCCAGCACCATCCGCGCCGCCGCCATCACGTCGTCGGCAGTCACCGCCTGCAGGATGTCGGGCCAGGCCTGCACATCCTCGACCGTCAGGCCCTGCGTCAGGGCGCGACCATAGCGGTTGGCGATACTGTCCACGTTGTCGCGCGCATAGATCTGCGCGGCGCGCAGTTGCATCTTGATCCGGTCAAGCTGTTCGGGGTCCACCCCTGTCGTCAGAAACTCGGCCAGAACCTTGTCCATCGCGGCCTCGGCCTCCTCGAGCGTCACACCTTCGGAGGGCACGACAACAACGTCGAAGGTCGTCTTGTCCAGCGACATGCCGCTGTAGAATGCCCCGGTGAAGGTCGCGACCTGGCTGTCGAACTGCAAGGCCTCGGCCATCACCGATGTGGTGCCGGAGCCCAGCACCTCGGCCAGAATGGTCAGGGCGGCGGCGGTATCCTGCGCGCCGCTGTCGCGTTCGGGGGCCAGATAGGACCGGCTGACATAGGGCTGCGCCACCCGCGCATCGCGGAAGGTGATCCGGCGTTCAGCGGTCTGGGGCGGCTCGGTCGGGCGGAGGCGTTCGGGCAACGCGGGATTGGCGGGGATCGGCCCGTAATGCTCTTGGGCCAGCGCGCGGACCTCGTCGGGAGTCACATCCCCTGCGACCACCAGAATGGCGTTGTTCGGCGCGTAGAACCGTTCGTAGAAGGCCAGTGCGTCATCGCGGTCCAGCGACACCATCTCATGACGCCAGCCGATGATCGGGACGCCATAGCGATGGTTGAGGTATTGCACCGCGTCCTTCTGCTCGCGGAACAGGGCGGCGGGGCTGTTCTCGACCCGCTGGTTACGCTCTTCGATGATGACCTCGCGCTCGGTCGCGATCTCGGCATCGTCAAGGCGCAGGTTGACCATGCGGTCCGCCTCCATCTGCATCATCAGACCCAGACGATCCGCCGCGACCCGCTGGAAATAGCCGGTATAATCATAGCTGGTGAACGCGTTGTCCTGTCCGCCGTTGCGCGCCACGGTGCGCGAAAACTCGCCCGACTCCATCGTCTCGGTCCGCTTGAACATCAGATGTTCCAGAAAATGCGCGATACCGGAGGCGCCAGCGGGTTCATCCGCGGACCCGGCCCGATACCAGACCATATGGACGACGACGGGCGCGCGATGATCCTCGATCACCACCACATCCATACCGTTATCGAGCGTGAAATGCGTGACCTGCTCATCAGCCATCGCAGGACGGGAAAGGCCCAGTGTCAGGCTCAGAGCCAGTGACACGGCGGCGGCAGTCAGTCGGAACACGGGTGTCCTCCTCGGATTGGATCAATGCAAGGATAGGCAGTCGCCGTTCAACCGCAACCCGGACTGACGCAGATGTGACGGATCAGCGCCGCTCGGGCGGCGGTGCCGAGGGTGTGGCGACTCCCATCCGGCGGAAGCGGCGCAGTTCGGCATAGGGATCGGTCATCTCGGACTGATAGACCTCGTGATAGCGGTCCACGTCGCGGAAAATGCGGAACTTCGTGAACCGCGAGCGGCTGCGCTGGAACTCGGCATCCTCGGCCGCAAGGGTCATGCGGATATCGCTTGAGATACCGTTGCGGGCGGCATGCTGCACCAGCGCCGCGTCCGACGCGGCGACGCCCTGCGGCACCAATGCACCGGGGCGTCCGCCCAGAGCGGCCACACCATCGGCCAGCGGGTTCTGATCGGTCAGGTTGGAGCCGCCCGGAGTGGGCGCAGGCAGGCTGGCGACCTCGGTCGGCATCTCCAGCGGCTTGCCGGGCAGGACCGAGAATTCATCCGGCCCCGCGCCCATCGACCGCAGATTGCGCAGGTTGAGGTCTCCCTCGGGCCTTGAACAGGCCGACAAGGCCAGTATGGCCACCAAGATCATCCCATGCGGCAGACGCATTGCCACCCTCCTGACGTTATCGGTTCCAGCTTTAGACCATCAACGGCGGATCGTCACGGGGCCTTTTTCTCTGGCGTGAAAAGAACCAGACCAATCGCCCCGGCAAAGATCGAGATATCGGCGATATTGAACGCATAGGGATTCTCGATCCCGCAGCAGGACATGTTCAGGAAATCCGCGACCGCGCCATACAGGACACGGTCCACCACATTGCCCAAAGCACCGCCAACCAGCAACCCGGCCGAGATCAGACCCCAGCGTCCCGGCGGATCCCTGCGCACCCACCACAATACCCCACCGGAAATCACCAGCGCCACCGTGATCAACAGCCAGCGCGCCAGATCCGAGGCCTGCGCGAACAGTCCGAAATTGATTCCGTAATTCCACGCCATGCGCAGGTTCAGATAGGGCGGAAATACGTCGATCGCGCCCAGATAGGCCAGATCCAGCAGGTGCACGACCAGATATTTCACCGCCTGATCGGCCACAAAGATCGCCAGCGCGACCCAGAATACCAGCCTCATCTGTCCTCCTTGCCGCCGCGTCTGCCCTTGGGCGCGACTCCTGTTTCTTCTTGCCTCAAATATCCCCGCGCGGCGCGCGGTCCCACTTCAGTGCCGGAAATGCCGCATCCCGGTAAAGACCATCGCCAGACCCGCTGCATCCGCCGCCGCGATCACCTCGTCATCGCGCATCGACCCACCCGGCTGGATGACTGCCGTCGCCCCCGCCTCGGCTGCGGTCAGCAGGCCATCGGCAAAGGGAAAGAACGCGTCCGACGCCACGACCGACCCCTGCGTCAGCGGTGCCGACAGGCACAGCGCGTCTGCCATGTCCTGCGCCTTGCGCGCGGCGATGCGGCAACTGTCCACGCGGCTCATCTGCCCGGCACCCACGCCGACCGTAGCCCCGTCCTTGACATAGACGATGGCATTCGACTTCACATGTTTCGCCACTTTCCACGCAAACAGCAGATCCGCCAGTTCCGCATCCGTCGGCGCGCGTTTCGTCACCACTTTCAGATCATCGGCTGTGATATGGCCATTGTCCTTGTCCTGCACCAGATACCCGCCCGACACCTGACGCCATGTCAGTGCGGCCTCGGCCGGATTGGCAAGGCCCGGCGTGATCAGCAGGCGCAGGTTCTTTTTCGCGGCAAAGAGATCGCGCGCCCCCTGATCGGCACCGGGCGCGATGACGACCTCGGTAAAGATCTGCGCGATTTCCTCGGCCGTCGCGACGTCCAGCGTCCGGTTCAGCGCGATGATCCCGCCAAAGGCGCTGGTGCGGTCGCAATCGAAGGCGCGCGAATACGCCTCTCTCAGCGTGGCCCCGCGCGCCACACCGCAGGGGTTGGCATGTTTGATGATCGCGCAGGCCGGCCCGTCAGATGGCGCGAATTCGCTGACCAGTTCGAACGCCGCATCCGTGTCGTTGATGTTGTTGTAGGACAGCTCCTTGCCCTGCAACTGCTTGGCCGTGGCCACGCCGGGGCGCGGATTGCCGTCCACATAGAAGGCCGCCCCCTGATGCGGGTTCTCGCCGTAACGCAGCCCTTGCGCCAGCTTGCCTGCCGTCACCCGGCGGCGCGGGCTGGCCTCGCCGATTGCCGCCGCCATCCAAGTAGAGACCGCTGCGTCATAAGCCCCGGTCCGCGCATAGGCGATCTGCGCCAACCGCTGCCGGAAAGCCAGGGAGGTCGCGCCGTCATGCGCGGCCAACTCGTCCAGAAACGGCTGATAATCCTCGACATCCACCACGACGTTGACGAAGGCATGGTTCTTGGCCGCCGCGCGGATCATCGCAGGGCCGCCGATGTCGATATTCTCGATGCAGGTGTCATAATCGGCACCCTTGGCCACCGTCTCTTCGAACGGGTAGAGGTTCACGACCAAGAGGTCGATTTCCTTGATCCCGTGGGTGACCATCGCGCCGACATGGGCGTCATTGTCCCGCAGCGCCAGCAGCCCGCCATGCACCGCCGGGTGCAGGGTCTTGACCCGGCCATCCATCATCTCGGGAAAGCCCGTCACATCGGCCACATCCTTGACCACCAGCCCCGCCGCCCGCAGCGCCGCCGCCGATCCGCCCGTTGACAGCAGCTCGATCCCCCGCGCCGCCAGCGCATGCCCCAGGTCCAGCAGGCCGGTCTTGTCGGATACGGAAATCAGCGCGCGGCGCACTGGGTGCAGGTCGGTCGTCATGGTTCTTGGCCCCCGAGGTCGTCGGCCCCTTATCGCAGGGGCCTAAAGTGTCACATCCATCTCGTCCCGGTTCAGGTCACGGATACTGATCGGCGTATCCTGCGCCTTGGTCAGCGACCACCGGGTGCGGGTCGCATAGTCCATCGCGCGACCGGATAAAACGATTTGTTTGGTCGCACGCGGGGCAAGACGTCCTTTTTCAAGGTAAACACTCGGCTCCAGCGACATCTCGGCCCGGCTGTCATGGCGGAACACCCACAACTCCCCGCTTTTCAGGGCCAGCGACACGGCTGTGCCGCCCATATCGACTTCGGCCTCGACCTCGGGATGCAGGTGAAAGCGGATGGCAAAGGGAATCCCCTGCAAACGCACGGCATCCATCTGCCGGTCAAAGGTCTTTTGCGCGGCACTGTTCAGCGCGATCAGCAGATCCTCACCCGCCAGCCCGCTGCCGTCGAAGGTCAGTTCCAGCGTGCGCGCATGGGTCAGGCCATGGGTGCGGACATAGCCGTCATGCCCACCCTGAAACCGCAGCCCGTCCGGGGCCTGTGACATCTCGACCGGCACATCGCGCGGAGTGTCCATCAGCCATTCGGCGCGCCCGGGGATGCCCCCTTTGGCCTTGCCCAGACGCGCGCTGGAGTAGCCCGCCAGTGTCAGTGTGGAATGGCTGGGGGTCGCGCGCCCGGCCCGCCGCCAGTCGGCACCGAACGCGGCACCCGACCCGCAATTGACCACGACGGGCCGCCGCCCCGAGGTCAGCTCGAAGGCCAGTGTCGAGGCATGTGCATTGACCGAGGCCACACCCGCAGGGGGCGGTGCCGCATCCACGATGATACTGCTCCGCCCTGCCCCCAACCGGGCAAACCCCATGGACAGCCCCTCGGGCATGCGTCCCTTGGCGCCCGAGGCCGCCAGCGCCGCGTCCAGCCGCCCTTCAAGCCCGCGCCCGCCACCGTGGAACCGGGCCAGTCCGCCATCCGAATGGCGCAGGGTGCGCAGGCTTGGCGCGATACGGTCGATCGCCTCCAGCAGATCTGCGGGCACGCTGCGCCCGGCCTCGCTCAATGCAGCGGCCGACCATGTCAGAAGGGTAAAGACCTCCAGCAATTCCTCGGGGTTGCGGGTGGGTATGCCGCCCTGCGCGTCCACCTGGACCCGGCAATCGCGCGCCAGTGCGCGCATCGCCGGATCGACCAGCCGTTCCATCCCTTGCAACGACAGGCCCGCATAGATCATGCCCGTCAGCGCCTCGATGCGCGGCAGCCCCGGCGAGGCCGCGCGCCAGCGCCGCCCCAGAAAGATCGCCTGTTGCGCCAGTGACCGGTAAAAGGCTTCGGACGCCGCCTTGTCCTGACCGCGCAGCACGAACAGCGCGTGATGGATCCAGCGGATGACCCGCCGTCCGGTCAGATCGGGTGTCCAGCCCGGTCCCTGCCCGCGCCCGAACCTGTCGATCCAGCCCCAGAGCCAGCTTTGCGCCAGTGACCGTGTCGCGCCGTCACCCACGGCGGCCAGATCGTCCATCCAGCCGAATCCGTGCAGTTCGTCCTCGAACAGGTCGTCCGGTGCCCCAATCTCCCACAGGGATTGTCCCGGCGCCTCGACAAGATGACCCGCGAACAGGTAGTTGCCCGCCACAAGCTGCCGTCCGCGCGCGAAACTGCCGATGGTGCGAGGTTCGGGCTGGCTAACAAAGCCGGTGGCCGGGCGGCTCAGCGTGCTCAGCCGCGCATGAAAGCGGTGCATCCAGCGCCTGCGACGCGCCGAAAAGCTGTCGGGTCGGGACATTGCTCTGCCTCTCGCGCGGGTTGACGCGTCTTTGGGGCAGCATAGCGCGGCCCATTCTGCAAGTCACCGCTGAATTCCCCGGCGGGCTTCTTCTTGCCCGAAATATCCTCGGGGGAGGCGTTCAGCGCCGCTGAACGCCGGGGGCAGACGCCCCCGGCAAGGCCAGCCTCAGACGCGCAGGCAGGCGATATAGAACCCGTCCATCCCGCCCTGATCCGCCCAAAAATCAGGCCGCAGCCGCAACCCGCCCTCGGGCGTGATCCATGCGGGATCATGCCCCGGCAGATCAAGGGCGGCACGGTCCACCGTCAGGCCCGGGTGCCGTTCCAGCGCCTCGTCCACCTGAACCTCGCCCTCATCGGGAAGCAGAGAACAGGTGCAATAGACCAGCCGCCCCCCCGGTTTCAGCAGGGTCAGCGCGTGATCCAGCATCTGGGCCTGCATCTCGATCAGCGCGCCGAAATCGGACCCGTCCTTGGCATGGGGCAGATCGGGATGCCGCCGGATGGTGCCCGTGGCGGAACAGGGCGCATCCAGCAGGATGGCATCATACTGTCCTTGATGCGTCATCGCATCGCCCACGACCAGCGTCGCCGTCAGCCCTGTGCGCGTCAGATTGGACGCCACCCGCGCCATCCGCGCCTCGGATATATCCAGCGCTGTCACCGCGGCCCCGGCGGCTGCAAGCTGCATCGTCTTGCCACCCGGTGCCGCGCACATGTCCAGCACTCGCTCGCCCGGCCGCACCGCCAGAACCCGCGCCGGGATCGCCGCCGCCGCATCCTGCACCCACCACGCGCCGCTGTCATAGCCCGGCAGCGCCGTCACCTGCCCCGCTGCGGCAAGCCGCACCGATCCTGTCGGCAGCACGACGCCGGCCACCGCCGCCGCCACCTGCTCCGCAGCGCCCTTCGGCGTCAGGTCCAGCGGGGGTGTCGCGAATTGCACCGCCTCCATCGCTGCCACGACCGAAGCGCCATAGCCCTCGACCAACGGATCACGCAGCCAATTCGGCAAGCGCGGCACACGCAGCTTGGCCCAGGCCGCAGGCCCCTCGACCGCGATCTTGCGCAGCACCGCATTGACAAGCCCCTTGAGGGCGCCGGTCCGCTTGTCCTTGCCGACGGTCGCCACCGCCTCGTTCACCACGCCATGCGCGTCGCCGCCCATGCAGATCTCGACCGTGGCCAGACGCAGCATGTTGCGCACGGTCAGGGGGGGAGTCTTCCGCAGATGTTTCTCAAGCAGACGGTCGGCCCGTTCCAGGCCGCGCAATGTGTCCAGCGCCAACCGCTGCGCCCGCGCGCGATCAGCCGGATCAAGCCGGTCCAATGCCCCCGCAGCCAGAAGTTCTGGCATCAGCCGCCCCTCGCCGGTGATCTGGTCCAGCAGGTGATGCGCCACTTGGCGCGCGGAAGTCTGGGAAGCGGCCATGGCAGGGTCCTTGCTTGCGGGCGGTTGCGCCGTATATCAAGGGCTGTGACCAGAAGGAAGACAGCCGTGACAGACGAGACGCCGCACCACGACAAACGCGACCTGCCCCCCGCCGCCCAGCGGGCATTGGCCGAGGCCGAAGAGCGCCGCCTGCGTACTCAGGATTTGGCCCTGCCCAAGGAGTTGGGCGGGCGCAACGGTCCCGAACCCGTGCGCTTTGGTGATTGGGAAAAAAAGGGCATCGCCATCGACTTCTGATGGCGCGAGCCGCCGGGGCTATTGCAGCGCGAAATCCGCGTAATCGCCTTTGCCCGCGTCGGATACGAAGCGCACGGTCTGGCCCTGCACCAGCACGGCCTGACAATTCTGACCCAGATCGCTGCCGCCCCAGTTCAGATCGCGGCAGAACAGCCCGTCCTGCCAGCGCCATGCGCCCGTGACGTCCCATCCCAGACCCCGCCCCGTGATCTCTCCATCCGGCTGCACGGTCAGGCGCACGACAATGGGGCCATAGCCTTTCAACCGCAGGTCCTTGCCTGCGACGGTGGACAGAAACGCATTCTCGTCAGGGATCGGCGTGAACTGCTCGGCCACGGCAGGGGCCATGGCGGGAACAGCCAGCGACAAGCTCAGGATCAGGGCAGCAAGTCTCATCATAACCTCGGCGTGTTTGCGGGGTATTTGCAGATAATACGCCAGAACACCGGATTCGGATCAGTGGGCAGGTCACATCCGCGCGAGGCTCGGCAGCTTCCTGCCGATCCCTGCGGAGTGCGGCTTCCGCTCTACTGTGCGCCCAATCCCAGAACGTCGACCATGTCATATTCACCCGGATGCCGCCCCTGCCCCCAGAGCGCCGCCTTCAGCGCGCCGCGTGCGAACACGGCCCGGTCGGTGGCGATATGGCGCAGAATGATCCGCTCGCCGGGGGCGGCGAACATCACGTCATGGTCGCCCACGATGTCGCCGCCGCGAATGGCGGAAAAGCCGATATGTCCCCGCTCCCGCGCGCCGGTCATCCCCTCGCGCGCGGCATCGCGCACATCCTCCAGCCGCACGCCGCGCCCGATGGCCGCCGCCTCGCCCAGCATCAGCGCCGTGCCCGAGGGCGCATCGACCTTGCGGTTGTGATGCGCCTCGATCACCTCGATGTCGAAATCGGCGTCCAGTGCGGCGGCCACGCGCTTTGTCAGCTGCACCAACAGATTGACGCCCAAGGACATGTTCCCGGCCCGCACGACGACCGCATGGCGCGCGGCGGCCTTGATCGCGGCCAGATCATCCTCGGACAGGCCCGTGGTGCCGATCACATGCACGGCGCGCGCCTGCGCGGCCAATGCCGCAAATTCCACCGTCGCTGCCGGGCTGGTGAAGTCGATCACCGCCTGCGCGCGTGCAAAGGCCTCCAGCGGATCATCCGTCACGGTCACCCCCAGCGCCGCCCCCCCCATGGCGACACCCAGATCCTGCCCGATCCAGTCATGGCCCGCACGTTCCACCGCGCCCACCAGACGCGCCTGATCGCTGTCCGTGATGGTCTGCACCAGCATCCGGCCCATCCGCCCCGATGCGCCCGTCACCACGATTCCCGGCTTGTCCGTCATGCTATCCGCTCCCGCTGTCATCTGCGCCCCTCATATCCAAGCAACGGCGGCTTGGCAAAGCCCGCCGGACAGCTTAGATGGGCGGCATGGCAAAAAGCACATCTTCCACCGGCCCCGGCCAACGTCAGCTGCGCGTCGGCGAATTGATCCGCCGCACCTTGTCCGAGGTGCTGCTGCGTGGCGACATTCACGACCCCGACCTGAACCGCATGTCCATCACCGTGGGCGAGGTGCGGGTGAACCCCGATCTGCGCGTGGCCACGATCTATGTCCTGCCCCTGGGTGGTCAGGGCAAGGACGAGGTTCTCAAGCTGCTCGCCCGCAACAAGGGCGAGATCCGGCGGATCATCGGCAAGAAGCTGACGCTGAAATTCGTGCCGGAACTGCGCTTCCAGCTGGACGAGACCTTCGACCGCATGGATGAAACCCGCCGCCTTTTCGCGCAGGACGAGGTCCGGCGCGACATCGAGGAGTGATGCGCGCCCTTTTGGCGCTCGCCGCCCTGCTGGCCGGGGTTGGCACCGCACCGGCGCAGGCACTGGATTGCCGCGAGGTGACGCATGACGGCATTCTCTATGCAATCTGCGAGGTCGATCCCACCAGCCAGCGGCTGGAGTTGTACCTGAACGACGCCGCCGACCGCCCCTACGGGCATTTCTCGGCCATCGAAGACATG
This sequence comes from Seohaeicola sp. 4SK31, assembly GCF_028802875.1. Taxonomy (NCBI): domain Bacteria; kingdom Pseudomonadati; phylum Pseudomonadota; class Alphaproteobacteria; order Rhodobacterales; family Roseobacteraceae; genus Seohaeicola; species Seohaeicola sp. 4SK31. The sequence continues at coordinate 20,765 of NZ_JARAMP010000004.1, forward strand.
CTGGCCGCGCAGGGGCAAACCCTTGGCTTCGCGATGAACGCCGGCATGTATCACACCGACCGCCGCCCTGTGGGACTCTATATCGAGGACGGCGAAACACTGGCCCCGCTGCAAACCCGCGAGAGTTTCGGCAATTTCGGCCTGCTACCCAATGGTCTGCTCTGCCTGACCGAAACCGGCGCGCGGGTGATCGAGACCCTGCGCTATCAGCGCGAGCAGCCCGCTTGCCGCGCGGCGACGCAATCGGGGCCGATGCTGGTGATTGACGGCGCCTTGCACCCGCGTTTCCTGCCCGACAGCACCTCGCGCTATATCCGCAACGGGGTGGGCACGACAACAGAAGGCGACCGCGCGGTCTTTGCCATCTCGCGCAACCCGGTGACCTTCCATCAGTTCGCCCGTTTCTTCCGCGACGCGCTTGGCCTGCCGCAGGCGCTCTATTTTGACGGCAATATCTCGCGTCTGCACGCACCGCAACTGAACCGCGCGGACTCCGGCTTCCGCATGGGCCCGATCATCGGCCTGCCCGTGCCCAAATCCGAGTGACCCCCGTTCATCTTGCCCCAAATACTCATTTCCCCGCAGACGGACCACGCAACGCCCGCGTTTGACAGACTGCCCCCCTTGGGCTAGGCCCCGCGCTCTGACAACAACGGGACGGAACCATGGGACGCAAGCGCAAGGGTCGTGACATTTCGGGCTGGCTGGTGGTGGACAAACCTGCCGGGCTGACCTCGACCGCCGTGGTCAACAAGGTCCGCTGGGCGCTGGACGCGAACAAGGCGGGCCATGCGGGCACGCTCGACCCCGAAGCGACGGGTGTTCTGGCCGTGGCTTTGGGCGAGGCGACAAAGACCGTCCCCTATATCACCGATGCGCTGAAGGCGTACCGCTTCACGATCCGGTTGGGTCAGGCCACCAATACCGACGATGCCGAGGGCGAGGTGATCGCCACCTCCGACATCCGCCCCGATGACGCCACCATCAAGGAAGCGCTGCATGCGTTCGTAGGCGATGTGATGCAAGTGCCGCCGCGCTTTTCCGCCGTCAAGATCGACGGGGAACGCGCCTATAAGCTGGCCCGCGATGACGCGGAATTCGAGATCGCCGCACGGCCCTTGTGGGTCGAGGAACTGGTAATGACCGACCGCCCCGACACCGATCATGTCGTGCTGGAAATGACCTGCGGCAAGGGCGGCTATGTCCGCTCCATCGCACGCGATCTGGGCGAGAAACTTGGCTGCCGCGCCCATGTCGTCACGCTGCGCCGCCTCTGGTCCGGCCCCTTCGAGGCCGAGGATGGTCTCACGCTGGAGCAAATCGACGCACTGGCCCGCACGCCGGATCTGGATGCGCATGTCCTGCCGCTGGAAACGGGGCTGGCCGATCTGCCCGAACTGCGCTGCACGCCCGAGGGGGCCGCCCGCCTGCGCAACGGCAATCCCGGCATGGTGCTGGCGTCCGACGTCGATTACGGCGACGAGGCCTGGGCCAGCCTTGACGGCCGCGCCATCGCCGTGGGCATCTACAAGGCGGGCGAGCTGCACCCGTCGCGCGTCTTCAACCGGGATTGACGCCAGCCAGCTTGCAAATTCGGGGCATGCAAGGCACAACCGGGGCATGATCACGCGTGATTTCCTCAAGGGTGACGCCCGGTCCACGGCGGTTTACTCGGATTGCGAGCGGTATCGCTATCTGCTGACCCGGGTCTGGAACCCGGACGCCCCGCGCGCGCTGTTCGTGATGCTCAACCCCTCGACCGCGACCGAAGTGCAGAACGACCCCACGGTCGAGCGCTGCGAACGCCGCGCCCGTGCGCTGGGCTTTGGCGGCTTTCGTGTGACCAATATCTTTGCGTGGCGCGACACCGATCCACGCGCCATGCGCGCCGCAACGGATCCCGTGGGGCCCGCCAATGACGCGGCCATCGCGGAAAGCTGTGGCTGGGCCGGGGGCGCGCAGGATCGCATCATCGCCGCGTGGGGCACCCACGGAGCGCATCTGGACCGCGGCCCTGCGGTCGAGCGGCTGTTGCGCGCGCAGGGTCGCCCGCTCCATCATCTGGGGCTGACCAAGGACGGACATCCCAAACATCCGCTCTATATCTCCTATGAACAGCAACCGATCTCATGGTCTGCGGCCTTTGCCCTCGGCTGACCGCGCGAAAGGACAAACCATGCCCGACACGACCCGCCCCCAAACGGAACAACCCCTGCCCAGCGACCAGATCGAGGCGATCCGCTCTCTGGCGCGAGAGTTGGAGCGCCTCAATTCGCACCGTTTCGTGAAGGTGCACAACTCGATGTTCCGTCTTGTGGGGTTCCAGTTCGCGCGGGGGCTGGCCTTCGGGCTTGGGTCGGTTCTGGGCGCTTCGATCCTTGTGTCGGTCGTGGCATGGTGGCTGTCGCAGATCGAATTCCTGCCGATCATCGGGGAATGGGCCTCGAAGCTGGCGCAGGAAATAGAACTGCCCCGCGACGTCGGCCGACCGTCCGAGGATTAACCATATCTCCCGAATGAAATTGACCTGCTGCCCGGGCTTGTGCTGTCTGGCGATGGGGTGGTCTGTTCATCTGTTCGGTAAGGGGTTGGCGCATGTTGGTCTTGACGGGCATCATCGGTCTGATGGTCGCCGGAGCGGCCTTTGTCGGCATAGTTGGCATCGGTGACTCCCCGGAGTCCGAGGAACCATCTGATGACGCGAATCCGGAGTCCTCTCTCTCCGTCAATGGCGGTGGCGCGGCACAGGCCGGGCAGACCGACCTTCTGGCAGAGGCATTTCCAGCGGAACCCCTGTCACAGGGTCCGGTGACAGGGGATGCAGGGGACAACATTCTGGCCGGACAGGACGGGAATGATCTGATCCTTGGCCTGTCCGGGGACGACCAGATCGGCGGTCGCGACGGCGACGATACGCTGGACGGCGGCGATGGTCGGGATGACCTGCACGGGGCCGACGGCGCAGACAGCCTGATCGGCGGAACTGGGCAGGACAGCCTTTACGGCGGCAACGGACATGACGTTCTGGTGGGTGATGCCGGGGATGACCTGCTGTTCGGGCAGAGTGGTGACGATACCCTGCTGGGTGGCGACGGCAATGACAGTCTGCATGGCGGCCCCGGTCAGGACAATCTGTCAGGTGGCGCGGGCGACGACGCCCTGCATGGCGGGTTGGACAACGACACGCTGTCCGGGGGAGCTGGTGCTGATACCCTGTTCGGCGGCGCGGGTGATGACCTGCTGATCGGCGTGCAGGATACGGATCAGCCCCTATCTGACGTGGATTTCCTGAACGGCGGCGATGGGGCGGACACGATCATCGCAGGCAACGGCGACATCGTGACAGCCGGGCGCGGACCCGACCTGTTGACCCTGGGCCACTGGATTACCGATCCGGTGCAACTGGTCGATTTCGATCCCTCGGAAGACAGTCTGATCGTCGTCTATGACGACAGCACAGGGCAGGACCCGGTGATCGACATGCGCCTGGATGAAAGTGACGCGGACCGGATAAGCCTTTATCTGGACGGCGTGCAGATCGCCACATTGGCCGCCTCAGGCGGAGTGGCGCTTGATGAAATAGCGATAATTGGCCAGTCTCAACTGCCCTCACAGACGGCCTGACCTGGCCGCAACAGGCGACAGGGCAACGCTGCTTTCGCTTTTTCCTTTCCTATCCGGGCGTTTTCCCCTATACGCGCGCAATCTTTCGCGGATTCCCCGCGTGGATATCTCCATGGACCCTGCTGGACGACATCCCGGCTTGCGCCCTTCACCTTTCATTCAAAGGAGACCCCGATGTCGATTACTGTCGAAGAAAAAGCACGTGTGATCAAGGAATTCGCCACCAAAGAAGGCGATACGGGTTCGCCCGAAGTTCAGGTTGCAATCCTGACCTCGCGCATCACGACCCTGACCGAACACTTCAAGACTCACAAGAAGGACAACCACGGACGCCGTGGCCTTCTGATGATGGTCGCACAGCGCCGCAAGCTGTTGGATTACCTGAAGGCCAAGGATGAGGCCCGTTACACGGACCTGATCAAGCGCCTGGGCATCCGCCGCTAAGTGACGACACAGAACCGCGCCCCCCAAAAGGGCGCGGTTTTGACATGATCCGATTGCGGTCCCGTCGGGCTTTGCGGGACTGCAGGATGAGACGAAGGAAAAGCCAAGGGGCAATACGGCCCCAGATGAAACGGTCAAAGGGGATGGGCCCCGGCGACCAAGATAGGATACGAGATGTTTAACGTAACGACGAAATCGATGCAGTGGGGCGAAGAGACGCTGACACTGGAAACGGGCAAGGTTGCCCGCCAGGCAGATGGCTCGGTCATCGCCACTTTGGGCGAAACCTCGGTGATGGCCAACGTGACCTTCGCCAAGGAACCCAAACCCGGTCAGGATTTCTTTCCGCTGACCGTGCATTACCAAGAGAAATATTACGCCGCCGGTAAAGTGCCGGGCGGTTTCTTCAAGCGCGAGGCGCGCCCGACCGAGAAAGAGACGCTGACCGCGCGTCTGATCGACCGTCCGATCCGCCCGCTGTTCGTGGAAGGCTTCAAGAACGAAGTTCTGGTCATGTGCACCGTGCTGTCGCATGACCTTGTGAACGACCCCGATGTTGTGGCGATGATCGCCGCCTCTGCCGCCCTGACGATCTCGGGCGCGCCCTTCATGGGCCCGATCGCCGGATGCCGCGTCGGTTTCGTGAACGGTGACTATGTCCTCAACCCCTCGGTTGACGACATGCAGAACCTGCGCACCAACCCCGAGCAGCGTCTGGATCTGGTTGTCGCCGGCACCAAAGACGCCGTGATGATGGTGGAATCCGAAGCCTATGAGCTGACCGAGGCCGAAATGCTGGGCGCCGTCGTCTTCGCGCATCAGCAGATCCAGCCGGTGATCGACCTGATCATTGATCTGGCCGAAACCGCTGCGAAAGAACCCTTCGACTTCCAGCCCGCCGATTACAGCGACATCTATGCCGCCGTGAAAGCCGCAGGCGAAGAGAAGATCCGCGCCGCTTATGCGATCACCGACAAGCAGGCCCGCACCACCGCCGTGGCTGAAGCCAAGGCCGCGATCAAAGCGACCCTGACCGAAGAGCAGCTGGCCGATGCCAACCTTGGCACCGCGCTGAAAAAGCTGGAAGCCAGCGTTCTGCGTGGCGATGTCGTGAAAACCGGCAAGCGGATCGACGGGCGTGACACAACCACCGTGCGCCCGATCGTCTGCGAAACCGGCTTGCTGCCGCGGACGCATGGTTCGGCCCTGTTCACCCGTGGCGAGACCCAAGGTCTGGTCGTGACCACGCTGGGCACCGGCGATGACGAGCAGTTCATCGACGCGCTGCATGGCAACTTCAAATCCAACTTCATGCTGCACTACAACTTCCCCCCCTATTCGGTGGGCGAGGTTGGCCGTGTGGCAGGTCCGGGCCGTCGTGAAATCGGCCACGGCAAGCTGGCATGGCGCGCGCTGCAAGCTGTGTTGCCCGCTTCCACCGATTTCCCTTACACGATCCGCATCGTGTCCGAGATCACGGAATCGAACGGCTCCTCCTCGATGGCTTCTGTCTGCGGCGGCTCTTTGTCGATGATGGATGCGGGCGTTCCGCTGAAAGCGCCGGTTGCCGGTGTCGCCATGGGCCTGATCCTTGAGGATGACGGCTCCTACGCGATCCTGACCGACATTCTGGGTGACGAAGACCACCTGGGCGACATGGACTTCAAGGTGGCTGGCACCGAAAACGGGATCACCAGCCTGCAGATGGACATCAAGGTCGCAGGCATCACGCCGGAAATCATGGAGAAAGCCCTGGCCCAAGCCAAGGACGGCCGTATCCATATCCTGGGCGAGATGAACAAGGCCCTGTCCGGTGCGGCAGACTTCTCGATCCACGCGCCGCGGATTGAGACCATGCAGATCCCGACCGACAAGATCCGTGAAGTGATCGGTTCCGGCGGCAAGGTCATTCGCGAGATCGTGGAAGTGTCGGGTGCCAAGGTCGACATCAACGACGACGGCATCATCAAGATCGCTTCACCCAACGGCGATTCGATCAAGAAAGCCTATGACATGATCTGGTCCATCGTGGCCGAGCCGGAAGAGGGCAAGATCTACAAGGGCACCGTGGTCAAACTGGTCGATTTCGGCGCCTTCGTGAACTTCTTCGGCAAGCGTGACGGTCTGGTCCATGTGTCCCAGATCGAAAACCGCCGCCTGAACCATCCGTCGGATGTGCTCAAGGAAGGTCAGGAAGTCTGGGTCAAGCTGCTGGGCTTCGATGATCGCGGCAAGGTCCGTCTGGCGATGAAGTCGATCAACCAGCAGACCGGCGAAGAAATGACCAAGGAAGAGGCCGAAGCCGCCAGCGAATAAGGCGCTTCCCTTCAAACGGATAAGGCCCCGATGGCAACATCGGGGCCTTTTTTCATCGCGTTTGGCCGCAATCAGATGATCTCGTCCTCATCGAACAGGGGGGCCGCGTCCATCTGTGCGGCGACACCTTCCATCGCCGCTTCCGCGTGCCAGACCTTGGGGGTTTCGGCCACATGGAACAGCGCGTCGCCTTCGTTCACCACGGGCATGTTGCTGCGCCCCACGATGATTCCATTGGATTGGGCCGTAATCTCGACCTCGGCCACGCCGAACGGGTCGGACACTGCACCCAGCATCATGCCCGGTTCCACCAGATCGCCGATGCCGCGATAGGCCCGCAGCAACCCGCCTGCTGGAGCCCGATACCATGAAGACCGCGTGCAGGTCACGGGCCGCGCCCGCAGGCGCGGCACACCCTTGGGGCCGATCATGCCCAGAACCTGCATCACCCGCAGGATACCGGACAGCCCAGACCGAGCGGCCAGCTCGTCAAAGCGCAGCCCCTCGCCCGCCTCATACAGAAGCACATCCACGCCCGCAGTCTCGGCCGCCATCCGCAACGATCCGTCGCGCAATTTGGAATGGAGCATGACAGGTGCGCCAAAAGCCTGCGCCAGATGTTCCAGCCGCGTGTTGCCCGGCGTCAGGCGGATCTGCGGCAGGTTCGACCGCTGCACGGCCGCCGAATGCAGGTCGATCCCGAAATCCGACCGCTTCACGATCTGGCTCAGGAAGATATGGGCCAGCCGCGCGCCGAGCGACCCTTCTGCCGATCCGGGGAAACAACGGTTCAGGTCACGACGGTCAGGCAAATAGCGGGAATGGTTCAGGAACCCAAAGGTGTTGACAATGGGCACCGCCAGCAGCGTGCCCGCCATTCGGTCCAGATTGGGCGCGCGCAGCAGGCGCCGCACGATTTCGACCCCGATCACCTCGTCGCCATGGATCGCGGCGGACACGAACATCACCGGCCCCGGCCTGCGCCCGTTGACCACATGCACCGCCATCGACACCGGCGTGTGATCCGACAACGATGACACCGGCAGGTCAATGGTCCGGCGTGTGCCCGCTGGCACCTGCACCCCGCCCAGTTCGAACATCACGCCGCCCGTCATGCCGATAACCCTGTCACCCTTTGCCCTTGGTCTTGGTCTGCCCGTCCTTGGCGTTCTTCTCGATGAACGCGATGATCATGCCCGCGATATCCTTGCCCGTGGCCTTTTCCACGCCTTCCAGACCGGGGCTGGAATTCACCTCCATCACCACAGGCCCGTGATTCGACCGCAGCATATCCACACCGCAGACGTTCAGCCCCATGGATTTGGCAGCGCGGATGGCCGTGGACCGCTCCTCTGGTGAAATCTTGATCGGTTTCGCTGACCCGCCCCGGTGCAGGTTCGACCGGAACTCGCCTTCGGCTCCCGTCCGCTGCATCGCGGCCACCACCTTGCCGCCCACGACGATGGCGCGGATATCGGTGCCGCCCGCTTCCTTGATGAACTCCTGCACGAGAATGTTGACGCCTGCGCCGCGAAACGCCTCGATCACCGATTTGGCCGAGCGGTCCGTATCCGCCAGAACCACGCCGATGCCCTGCGTGCCTTCCAGCAGTTTGATGACCAAAGGCGCGCCACCGGCCAGCTTCACAACCTCTTCGGTCTGCTTGGGATCATGGGCAAAGGTCGTGACCGGCAAGCCGATCCCGTCCCGCGCCAGCAATTGCATCGAACGCAGCTTGTCACGGCTGCGGCCGATGGCCACGCTTTCGTTCAGGGGATAAACCCCCTGCATCTCGAACTGCCTGAGAACAGCCAGACCGTAAAACGTGACCGAGGCCCCGATCCGCGGGATCACGGCATCATAGCGGGGCAGTTTCTGCCCGTCATAATAGATCTCGGGGCGGCGCGAGGCGATGTTCATGCTGCACCGCAAGGTATTGACGAAATCAAGCTCATGCCCGCGCGCCTCGGCCGCCTCTTTCAGGCGCTGGTGCGAGTAGAGGGCCGGATTGCGCGTCATCATGGCGATCTTCATGGAAAGGTCCTTTACGGAAAACGAATGTCAACGTGGCGGCGTGAACGGCAGCCTTCAGGGCTGACCGGTGCCGCCTTTTGGCAGGGGCATCCCCGCCAGATTGGATTTTCCGGCATCCACCAGCAGACCGCGCTTGCGGATGGCCGTGCGGCCAAGAATGATCGGCATGGCCATGGCGGACCGGTCCGCCAGCGATACCTCGATCCGCCAGCGCCGCCCGCCAAGGATCAACAAAGTCTCGATCACCAGACGATCCTCGCCTTGGCCCGAGGTGTTCTTGATCTCGCGGCGATCCACCAGCGGCGCTTCGCAATCGCGCGCGGTCAGGCCGCTGGCATGGGGGATGTGGAAACGCACCCACTCGGCCCCGTCCCGCTGAAATCGCACCGCCTTGGTGGCATGAAGCGCCGAAGTGCGCGCGCCAGTGTCGATCTTGGCCTGCATCAGGTCGATGCCCAGTTCGGGAAGCGCGATCCTCTCGCGCCAGCCGATCAGCATCGGCGGCAGCTTCACCTTGCCGGACTTGGTCTTGCCCATGGCGTCTGTATTCTCCGGCATGTCGTGATCCCGTGATGTGCCAAGGCCGAGTCTATCAGTCCGACGTCGCCCGCGCATCCCCCGGCGCGCCGCGTAATCCGGCCAGTGCTGGTTGTCCATGACTGCGATGACATATCCATGAAAAAACCCCGCGGAAACTGTCCGCAGGGTCATGAGGGCGTGATGATGTCACTGTTACTTCAAGCTGGTGGTGCGCAGATAGGGCAGCTTCACGTCGATCTCGCCAAAGCGGGCGCGGGCTTGCTCGTCGGTCAGGCTCAGCGCCACGATCACGTCCTGACCGGGCACCCAGTTCGCAGGCAGGGCGATCGGCACGCCAAAGCTGGCCTGCAACGCATCCAAGGCACGCAGCACCTCGGCAAAGTTGCGACCCACCGACATGGGATAGGTCATGATCAGTTGGACCTTCTTGTCGGGGCTGATGATAAACACCGAGCGCACGCTGGCCGAATCCGCCGCCGTCCGCCCATCGGGCAGATAGGCATCAGCCGGCAGCATATCGAAGGCCTTGGACACGGCCAGATCCTTGTCTGCGATGATCGGGAAACCCGCCTTCGCCCCCGAAAAGCCCTCGATATCGGCTTTCCATTTCACATGTTCGGCCACGCCGTCCACGGACAGTCCGATCACCTTGGTGCCGCGCTTGGCCCATTCATCGGCCAGTTGCGCCACAGCACCGAATTCGGTGGTGCAGACAGGGGTGAAATCCTTGGGATGGCTGAACAGAATGGCCCAGCTATCACCGATCCATTCGTGAAAGGTGATCGTGCCCTGATCCGTTTCGGCGGTGAAGTTCGGTACAATCTCGTTGATGCGCAGGCCCATGGTCGGTTCCCTTTTGTTGCAAGCTGTGAGTTTGGATCATGGCTACGCCTACATGACGGCGAGCGAATCCGCGAATCTCTTTCCTGCGAGAATAGGCAACAACGAGCCGATCATCTTCTTGTGAATAATTTGATCAAATTATCTGACATCCCGTCAGTGGCCCTTGCAGCCCCGACCAAGCACTGACAGATTGCGCGGGACGACATGACTGGGACAGGACCGCGCCGGCATGCGGCACCGTCCCGCGCACGCAATTGGAGGATCAAGGATGATCGAGAAACGTCAGTTCTATATCAATGGCGCATGGGTAGACCCGATCGAAGGGCGCGACCACCATGTGATCGACCCCTCGACCGAAGAGGCTTGCGCCGTCATCTCGCTGGGTGGCAAGGCCGATACCGATGCCGCCGTCGCCGCAGCCAAAGCCGCCTTCCCTGCATGGATGAACACGCCGGTCGAGGATCGCATCGCGCTGGTCGAAAAGATGCTCGAGGTCTACAAATCCCGGACCGAAGATCTGGCCCAGGCCATGACCGCCGAAATGGGTGCGCCCATCGACATGTCCCGCGCCTCGCAGGTGGGGGCTGGCACATGGCACACCACCAACTTCATCAAGGCGGCCAAGAATTTCAAATTCATCCGTCCGCTGGGCGATCACGCGCCGAATGACCGCATCGTCTATGAACCGATTGGTGTCTGCGCCCTGATCACGCCGTGGAACTGGCCGATGAATCAGGTCACCCTCAAGGTTGTGGCCGCCGCCATCGCGGGCTGCACCATGGTGCTGAAACCCTCGGAAGAAAGCCCCCTGAACGCCATCGTCTTTGCCGAGATCATGCACGAGGCAGGGTTTCCCAAGGGCGTGTTCAACCTTGTGAACGGCGATGGTGTGGGTGTGGGTAGCCAGCTGTCCAGCCACAAGGACGTGGATATGGTCAGCTTCACAGGCTCCACCCGCGCCGGTATCGCCATTTCCAAGGCGGCGGCGGATACGCTCAAGCGTGTGCATCTAGAACTGGGCGGCAAGGGTGCGAACATCATCTTCGCCGATGCCGATGACAAGGCCGTCAAGCGCGGCGTGCTGCACATGATGAACAACTCGGGCCAGTCCTGCAATGCACCCAGCCGGATGCTGGTGCAGAAGGGCGTCTATGAGAAAGCCGTCGAAACCGCTGCCGAGGTGGCCAATTCCGTCACCGTGGGTAACGCGCACGACTCCGGTCGCCACATCGGCCCGGTCGTGAACGAAGCGCAGTTCAACAAGATCCAGGGCCTGATCCAGAAAGGGATCGACGAAGGCGCGCGACTGGTCGCCGGCGGCACAGGCCGCCCCGAAGGCTTCAACCGCGGGTTCTTCGTCAAGCCGACGGTCTTTGCCGATGTCACCAACGAGATGACCATCGCGCGCGAGGAAATCTTTGGCCCCGTGCTGTCGATCATTCCCTTCGAGACCGAGGAAGAAGCGATCCGCATCGCCAATGACACGGTTTATGGCCTGACCAACTACATCCAGACGCAGGATGGCACAAAGTCCAACCGCGTGGCGCTGCAACTGCGCTCGGGCATGGTCGAGATCAATGGCCAGTCCCGCGGTGCAGGCGCGCCCTTCGGCGGCATGAAGCAGTCCGGCAACGGGCGCGAAGGTGGCGTCTGGGGGATCGAGGATTTCCTTGAGGTCAAATCCGTCGCAGGCTGGGCGGCTGAATAAACCACTGGCAACGCAATGAAAAACCGCCGTCCGGGATGCCGGGCGGCGGTTTCTTCATGTACGGGTCGAAGACCGCGTCAATCCAGTGCGCGGGCCTCATCCAACAGCATCACGGGGATACCGTTGCGGATCGGATAGGCCAGACGCGCGGGCTTGCTGATCAATTCCTGCGCCTCGGCATCATAATCCAGCCGCGCGCCGGTGCGTGGGCAGACCAGCGCCTCCAGCATGCGACGGTCAAACAGCGGGCCGTCCGTCATTGCATGATCTCCTCGCCATCCCCGCCACGCAGGGAATATTCGATCAAGGTCACCAGCGTCTCGCGCCGTGTCGACAGGCAGGGCGCCTCCAGCAGGGCCTGCTTGTCCTCGGGATCGAAATCCAGCAGCATCGACAGCGAATTGATCAGCAACTCGTCATCCGCCTCCTGCAATCCTTCCCAATCGGTTTGCAACTCGCGCGCGGTGAAATAGCGCGACAACAGGTTCATGAACGACTCACGATCAAACCCGGTATCGGTCTCGTCCCGGCCTAAATCACGTTCAAACCCCGTCCAAGACACTTCACAGCGGCGATAGGGCGTGAACCCGTTCACCTCGCGCAGCACGCGAAAGCGCGACATGCCCGACAAGGTGATCAGATAGCGCCCGTCCTCGGTCTCGGAAAACTGCGTCACGCGACCGGCACAGCCGATCTGATGCAGGCCGTGCCCGTCACGTCCCGGCACCTTGTTCGGTTGCACCATCCCGATCAAACGCTCGGGGGTTTTCAGCGCGTCTTCCAGCATGGCCAGATAGCGCGGCTCGAAAATATGAAGGGGCAGCCGCGACCGGGGCAGCAGCAATGCCCCGGGCAGCGGGAACACCGCGATCACTTCCGGCATGTCAAATTTTTTGCCCATGACTCGTGACCTAGACCGGAATGCCCATCAGGCAAATATCATCGAAGATAGTTTGCGCCGCCCGTTCAGAACGACGGGATCGTTCGGCTTCAATGCCTCGAAGATCGTGAAGAGTTGTTGCTTGGCGGCACCCTCGTTCCACTCACGGTCACGGCGGAACAGTTCAAGCAGGGCATCCACAGCCTCGTCCATCCGGTTATTGGCCTGCAGGGCCAAAGCCAGATCAAAACGCGCCTGAAGATTCGCAGGGTCCGCCTCGACCGCGGCCATCAGTTCGGTCACGGGACCGGCCCCTGCCGCCTGCCGCGCCAGTTCAAGCTGCGCATGGGCCGCTTCCAGCGGCACGGATGTGGCGATCTCGGCAGGGGCACCGTTCAGCACCGCCTCGGCCTCGTCCAGATCACCCTTGGCGATATGGCACCGCACCAGCCCGGCATAGGCCGCGACATTGACGGGATCTTCTTCCAGAATGGCGGCAAAAGTCTGCGCGGCATCATCCACCGCCCCCTCGGTCAGCATCGTCTCGGCGGCCTCGATCGCCTCGGCCAGACCGCCGTCGCCCGCCAGTTCGGTCAGACGCTTGACGAAAGCCTGCACCTCGGACGCGGGCACCGCGCCTTGAAACGCATCTACCGGCTGGCCCTGCCAGAAGGCATAGACCGTCGGAATGGATTGCACCCGCAATTGCCCCGCAATGCGTTGGTTCTGGTCCACATTGACCTTGACCATCTTCACGGCACCCTTGGCACCTTCAACGGCCGCCTCAAGCTGCGGGCCTAGTGTTTTGCATGGCCCGCACCACGGTGCCCAGAAATCGACGACGACCGGCACGGTCATCGAGGCGTCAACCACCTCGGCCATGAACTCGGCCTCGGACACATCCATGATCACAGCCTTGGTCGCGGCGGGCTGCTTTTGTCCCAGTTCCAGCATCGTCTTCACATCCTTGTCTGCAAGTAAGCGTCGCGCGGACTCATCGGTCCGCCTGTCATCCCACTATATGGGGTGACATATTCGTGAAATCAAAGGTCAAAGGTGGCAAAGACCGGCGCGTGATCGCTGGGCTGCTCCCATCCGCGTGCTGCGCGCAAGATGCGGCTGGAATGGCCAGCCTGCGCGATGTCCTTGGTCGCCCAGACATGATCCAGACGGCGGCCCTTGTCGGCGGCGTCCCAATCCGCGGCGCGATAAGACCACCAGCTATACAAAAGCCCCTCGGGAATATCGGCGCGGGTCACATCGACCCAGTGGCCCGACTCCTGCACCTGCGCCAGATGATCCACCTCGATGGGCGTGTGGCTGACGATCTTCAACAACTGCTTGTGGCTCCAGACATCATCCTCGCGCGGGGCGATGTTCAGATCGCCCACAAGGATGGCGCGTTCGGGCCGGTCGCCGTGGAACCAGTCCCGCATCTCGGTCAGGTAATCCAGCTTCTGACCGAACTTCTCGTTCACCATCCGGTCCGGCACGTCGCCGCCCGCAGGCACATAGCAGTTGTGAATCACCACGCCGTTGGGCAACCGCGCCGCCACATGCCGTGCGTGGCCGAGGCTGGCAAAATCCATCTCGCCCATATCCTCCAGCGGCAGCTTGGACAGGATCGCTACCCCGTTATAGCCCTTCTGCCCCCGCGCCACGATGTGATGATAGCCCAGCGCCTGAAAGCCTTCGAGCGGGATCTTGTCCACGGGGCTCTTGCACTCCTGCAGACACAAGACATCCGGCGATTCCTCGGTTAGCAACTTGCACACCAACCCCTCGCGCAGCCGGACTGAGTTGATGTTCCACGTGGCAAGGGTAAAGGACATGCGCAAGCTCCGTTCCGATGGTTCGGCCAGAGGGGTAGCACATGGGTTCCCCGAACGGGAGGGGGTCATGGCCCTGAATCGGCCTCAGATCGACACCCGCGACAAGAGCGTGGCCGGATCAACCTCGGCCTTGGGATCGCGCAAGACCACAGAGCCGCGATTCAGCGCGACGAACTCATCGGCAAGGTTGTAGGCAAAGTCGAAATACTGCTCGACAAGCACAATGGCGATTTCACCCTCTGCCCGCAGGGTTTCGATCACGCGGCCGATCTGCTTGATGATATTGGGCTGAATCCCTTCCGTCGGCTCGTCCAGCAGCAGCACGCGCGGCTTGGTGATCAGCGCCCGCGCGATGGCAAGCTGCTGTTGCTGCCCGCCTGACAGGTCCCCGCCACGGCGGTCCTTCATCTCGGCCAGCACGGGGAACAGATCGTAGATCCGGGGCGGGATCACCTTGTCGGCCTTAGGCAGGCAGGCGAAGCCCGTCGTCAAGTTCTCGGTCACGCTCAGCAGCGGAAACACCTCGCGTCCTTGCGGGACATAGGCGATGCCCGCGCGGGCCGCCTGAAACGCGCTTGGATGATCCAGCACCTTGCCATCCAGCGTGATTGTGCCCCCGGAATAGGGATGTCGCCCCGCGATGGCCTTCAGAAGACTGGTCTTGCCCACGCCATTGGTGCCCATCACCGCTGTCACCTGCCCCGGCTTGGCAGTCATGGAAATCCCGTTCAGGATCTGGCTTTGCCCGTATTTCAGGGTCAGATCGGCAATCTCCAGCATGTTATCGCCCCAGATAGACGTCGATGACGTCTTGGTTTTTCGTCACATGGTCCAGACTGCCCTCGGCCAGCACAGACCCTTCGTGCAGCACCGTCACCTTGCAGTTAAGCCGCCGCACGAATTCCATGTCATGCTCCACCACCACCACTGCGCGTGTCTGCGCCGCCCGCACCAGAAGCGCGGTCGTATGCTCGCGCTCGGCAGGTGTCATACCAGCGGCGGGTTCATCCACCAGCAGCAGTTGCGGGTCCTGCGCCAGCAGCATCCCGATCTCCAGCCATTGCTTCTGCCCGTGGCTCAACTCTCCGGCGCGGCGCGGCAGGTCGTCGGTCAATCCGATCTCCTCGGCGATCTCGTCAATGCGCGCGGCCGTCGCCCGGCTTTTGCGATAGAAGAGCACATCAAACGGCCCGCGCGGGTTCTTCAGCGCCATGGCAAGGTTCTCGCGCACTGTCTGCGCCTCGAATACGGTGGGTTTCTGGAACTTCCGCCCGATCCCTTGCCGCGCGATCTCGCTTTCCGACATATCCAGCAAGGACAGGCTGCGCGGCCCCCAGATCACCCTGCCCTGATCAGGCTTTGTCTTGCCGGTGATGATGTCCATGAAGGTGGTCTTGCCCGCACCATTCGGCCCGATCACCGCGCGCAATTCGGCCTGCGCGATGCTGATCGACAGGTTGTTGATGGCGCGGAACCCGTCGAAGGTGACGCTGACGCCGGACACTTCCAGAAGCGTGCTCATGGCTCGCCCTCCTCCTTGCGCCACGCACCCTTGTCGGGGCCGTAGTCTCCCTGACGATCCGCCACGGGTTTCAGCACGATCAGGTCGAACAACCCGCCAATCCCCTTGGGAAAGAACAGCGTGACCGCCACGAACGACACACCCAGCAGCACCAGCCACCAGTCTGTCCAGTTGATCTTATAGAAACCAAGGTTGATCGCAGGCGCCGATCCCCCCGTGAACCACGAGGACAGCAGCGACACGAAGGCCGCCCCGATCACAGCGCCATACAAACGCCCGCGCCCGCCAATCGCCACCCAGACCGCCAGATAGATCGAGGCGATGGGCGCAATCTCGGCCGGGTTGATGATCCCCGCCTGCGGATAATAGAGCGCCCCGGCAATGCCCGCGACAATGGCCGTCAGCGTGAAGACGAACAGCTTGTAGCTTTCCACGTGATAGCCAAGGAACCGCACGCGGGATTCATTGTCGCGAATGGCACGGATCACGCTGCCCATCTTCCCCGACACAACCCAAGCGAACAGGACATAACCCAGCCCCAGTGCCACGGCCGAGGCCCAGAAGAACGCGATGGAAATCACCGATTGCGGCACCGCATCCAGCCCGGGCAGGTTCTGCAACCCAGACAGCCCGTTATTTCCACGCAGGCCGCTGTCGTTCTGAAACAGATAAAGCGACAGCGCCAGCGTCATCGCCTGTGTCAGGATCGACAGGTATACTCCCGTCACCCTGCTGCGGAACGCCAGCCAGCCGAACACCAGCGCCAAGAGGCCGGGCACCAGCACCACCATCAGGAGTTGCAGCGCCAGTGAATGTGAAAACGCCCAGAGCAACGGGAATTCGGACGAGCCCACGACCCCGAAAATCTGCGTCGCGATAGCATCCACCACCTCTTTATCGGTGGGCGGCAATGGCGCATTGGCCAGCGATTCCACAACGATCAATTCGGTCCGCGCATACATCAGCCACATGCCGATGGCATAACCGCCCAGCCCGAAAAACGCGAAATGCCCAAGGCTGAGGATGCCGCAATAGCCCCAGACGACATCCATCGCGATGGCGATCAGACACAGGCACAGCGTCTTGCCCAGTGTCTTGACGAAGGAGGTTGAAATGAGGCCAACCCCCGTCACCTCGGACAACACGGTCACCACAATCGTAAACACCGACAGCGCCAGCAGGAACCACAGAACCGACGGGTTGCGGGCAATGAAAGAGCGGTTCATAAGATCAATCCCCCGCCGCACGGCCTTTGAGGGCGATGATCCCCTTGGGCCGGAATTGGATGAACAGGATGATGAACAGGATCATATAAGTCTGCGCCGCCAGAGTGTTGCTTGGGTTGAAGAACTCGATCCCCTTTTGCAGAAAGCCGATCAGCGTGGCGCCCGCCAGCGTGCCCCAGACATTGCCGACACCGCCCACGACCACTGTCATGAAGCTTTGCACGATGTATTCCGTGCCCATCTCGGACGTGACCTTGGCATAAAGCCCGATGGCGACACCTGCGATCCCCGCAATGCCTGATCCCAGACCGAAGGTCAGCATGTTGATCCGGTCCGGGTTGATCCCCATGGACGCCGCCATGCCGGGGTTCTGCGTCACCGCGCGCACCTCCAGACCCAGACGGGTTCGTTTGAGGATATAGATCAGTAGCCCCAGAAACAGGAGCGCCAGCACGAAGATCGCCACGCGGATCATGCTGATCGACACCACCTCGTTGAAGGTCAGCGTCCCGCTCAACCAGTCGGGCGAGGTCAGGGGCCGCGCCTGTGTGCCGAAGATGTTCTTGGCCAACTGCTGCAAGGCAATCGAAATTCCGAAGGTCGCCAGCAATGTCTCCAACGGGCGATGATAGAGCCAGCGGATCACCAGACGCTCCATCGCCACGCCCGCGCCAAAGGTTACGGCAAAGGCCAAGGGCAACGCCACGATCAGCGACAGAGTATAATCGGGGATGAACAGTTGCACGACATAGCCGGTATAGGCCCCCATCATGATGAACTCGCCATGCGCCATGTTGATCACGCCCATTACGCCGAAAGTGATAGCCAGACCGATGGCGGCCAGAAAATAGATCGAGGCGAGCGACAAGGCGTCCAGCGTCAGATCGGCGGTCTGGTTCAGCCCGACATTGAACAGGATCGCTTCCAGCGTCTCCTCGGCAGCAGCAGTGATGGCGGGGTCCGACTCGGCGTAGATCAGAACGAACTGATGCGCGGTCAGGGCGGCGGCCTGATCCTCCAGCGTCACCAAGGGAGGCACCGCCCCGGTCGCGGCCAAGGCTTCATAGGCCGCCTCTCGTGCCGCATCCGTGGTCAGCGTGGACACGGGGATACCAGCGACCTGCCCGTCCGCGATGGCGGCAATCAGCGCGTCCCGGATCGTGGCGACGCCCGTCAAGGGCGGGGAGAGATCCGCCTCGACCAGCCGCGCATAGGCTTCTGCCTCGGATAGGGCCTTCGACCCCGGCTCCAGCACGGCGGCGATGTTGCGATCCGTCGGCAACGTGGTGAAAACCGCAGGCGAGGTCGTGAGGATCAGGTTCAGCACCGCCCGCGCATCGACGCCCAGATCGCCCTTCAAGCTCTCGATCGCCGCGATCCGCTCGTCCGCTGTCGCAGCGAACCGGGCCGACAAAAGCCGCTCCAGCCGGATCTTGCGCGCCTGTAGCGCAGGATCAGGCTCTTCGTCGATGGACAGGCGCAAGGGTTCCAACTGATCCTCTGCCGGGCTGCGCGCAATGGCATCCAAAGCCGCCAGCCGTTTGACAGGGTCATCATCCAGCAACTGAAAGGCCACCAGCGCCGACCCGATGGCCCGGCGCACCCCCGCATTGGGGCGCAACTCGGTCAGATCGGTGCCATCGGCCCGGCCCAGATCGGCGCCGGTGTCCACATCCGTCAGGGCAAATCCACCCTCGGCCTGCGTGGCAAAATAGAATAGCCCGTCACTGGCCCGCAGATAGACAGCGCGATCACGCCACCGTTCCAAGAACAGAGGCACCGAGGGCAGATCAGCTTCCAGCAGCGCGGCAAGCAGCCCGTCCACGGTGCTGCGCGACGGGTTCGAGACGGCGTCGGCATTGGCCTGCAACAGGGCCTGAAGCGGCGCGCCACCATCCTGCGCGCGCGCGGCAGACAGCGCCAGACACAGCGTCAGGGCGCAACAGATCAGACGGAAGATCATGGGAATTCCTTGACCGCTGGACAGGCAGAGAGGAGCGCGGCCACCCGCGCCCCTCGGTTCTGGATCAATAGTTCGAGGTGAGCTGAACGCAGGTCTTGGTCACGGTGTTGTACATCCCGCAGCCCAGATCCTTCCAGTCGCTGGTCAGAACCGCCGAATCCGGCAGGTAATCGGTCCAGGCATCGCCATCGACTTCCGGCGTCTGGCTGATGATGTCGAATTGCCCATCGGCGCGGATCTCGCCGATCAGCACGGGCTTGGCCAGATGATGGTTCGGCAGCATCACGGCGGTGCCGCCGGTCAGGTTCGGGAACTCCTGCCCATACATTGCCGTCCGCACGGCATCCACATCGGTGGTGCCGGCAGCGGTCGCCGCATTCACCCACATGTTGAAGCCGATGTAATGCGCTTCCATCGGGTCGTTGGTCACGCGGTTCTCACCGGCAAAAGCCTTCCACGCAGTGATGAATTCATTGTTGGCGGGGGTATCCGCCGACATGAAATAGTTCCACGCTGCCAGATGCCCGACCAGTTCGGAGGTATCCAGACCCGACAATTCCTCTTCACCGACCGAGAAGGCGACGACGGGGATATCTTCGGCCGACACGCCAGCCGCAGCCAGTTCCTTGTAAAAGCCGATATTGGCGTCACCATTGATGGTCGAGATCACGCCCACCTGTTTGCCATCCGCACCCAGCGCCACGACATCGGCCACGATCGTCGCCCAGTCGGAATGACCAAAGGGAGTGTAGTTGACAAAGATATCCTCTTTCGCGATCCCCTTGGAAATCAGATAGCTTTCCAGAATATTGTTCGTGGTGCGCGGATAGACATAGTCGGTCCCCAGCAGCGCGAATTTCTCGACGCCCAACTCCTCAAGGAAATAGTCCGTCGCAGGGATAGCCTGCTGGTTCGGCGCGGCACCGGTGTAGAACACGTTCCGCGACGATTCCTCGCCCTCGTACTGCACCGGATAGAACAGTAGCCCGTTCAACTCCTCGATCACCGGCAGCACGGATTTCCGGCTGACGCTGGTCCAGTTGCCGAAGATCACATCGACCTCGTTGATGGTCAGCAACTCGCGCGCCTTCTCTGCAAAAAGCGGCCAGTCCGAAGCCGGATCGACCACCACCGCCTCAAGCTGGCAGCCCAGCAATCCGCCCTTGGCGTTTTGCTGTTCGACCAGCATCAGCATGACGTCTTTCAACGTGGTCTCGGAAATGGCCATGCTGCCGGAAAGAGAATGCAGCACGCCGACCTTGATCGGGCAGTCCTGCGCGGAAGCAGCCCCGGCACCGGCCAGTAGGGCCGCCACAGCAAGGCTGGTGAATTTCGTCACATGTGTCATTGAATTATGTCCCCAGTCATATATCTGCGGGGAGGGTCCGGGCCAGTGCCATGCAAACCCTTGCATGCACCGGGTCATCAGATCCGCCCGCAACAGTCATGTTGCTGTCGCGCAGGGGGAGTATCTGCCAAGATCGGCCCTCTGCGCGGCGTCTGCGGACTGTCCGCATGACAGCCGCCACCCGGATATGAGGACGGACACCCGGATTGGCGCAATTCTCTCTTTTGCAACTGCGGCATTTTTCTCTGCGCCTGCAAAAGAAATGCCCTAAAAAAGGCAATTGCTCTTTTTTGCGCCGATTCTTGCCCAGATCGCGTCTGAAGAACGGGCAACCTTTGGCTTCACGGCTTTCTTCACAACGCGGTGTTTCGGGAATCGGTCGACAGCGCACTGTCCGGCGCGGCGGTCACAATGCGCGCGACGTCGGACGCCCGGCCAAGGGCAAGCCCGCCCCACCATCGCACGAGGACTGCGGATCAAAAGGGGCGGCAGGGGGTAAATCACCCCATCGGTTTGTTTGCAGATTTACCGAATTGGCCACTGATCGGGAACGTATCGTTGCGATTTTTAACACAATATTGCAATCTTTCCGCTGATCAACAGGCTGAAAGCCTTTTGGCATTTCAGGCCAGAACGGCAGGCAATCCATCCTCAAGGCCAAAAAAAAACCCCGGCGCTAAGCCGGGGCAGTCCAACAGGGAGGTGCATATGATGACCCGCATATGCGACGGGATCTCGTAATCTTGACCTTAATTCTGTTTTCAGAATACCACTTTGATCTGCATCAAGACAGTAGGGTTTTCCTTACGCTGCGTAAGTGCATCCCTTATGCAACAAGGCGATATCCGCCCGACTCGGTGACAAGCAAACGGGCGTTCGACGGATCGGGCTCGATCTTCTGGCGCAACCTGTAGATGTGCGTCTCCAGAGTGTGCGTCGTGACCCCGGCATTATAGCCCCAGACCTCATGCAGCAGCACATCGCGCGGCACCACACCTTCGGTGGCACGGTACAGATACTTGAGGATATTCGTCTCTTTCTCGGTCAGACGGATCTTCTTGTCGTCCTCGGTGATCAACATCTTCATCGCAGGCTTGAACGTATATGGCCCAAGAGTGAAGACGGCATCCTCGCTTTGCTCGTGCTGACGCAGCTGTGCGCGGATCCGCGCCAGAAGAACCGGAAACTTGAACGGCTTGGTGATGTAGTCATTGGCGCCCGCATCCAGGCCCAGGATCGTATCCGCGTCGCTGTCATGGCCCGTCAGCATCAGGATCGGGCATTTGACCCCCTGTTTGCGCAACAGCCGGCACAGCTCGCGCCCGTCCGTATCGGGAAGTCCCACGTCAAGGATCACCAGGTCGTAAAGCGCTTCCTTGGCGCGTTTCATGGCCTCGGAACCATTCCCGGCTTCGAAGACATCGAAATCCTCGGTCATGACAAGCTGCTCGCTCAGCGCCTCGCGCAGATCCTCGTCATCATCGACCAGAAGTATTTTCTTCAACTGTGCCATGGGTTTCCCTCCTGTGGTTGTGGTAAAGATGCGCCCGCATGGCGCAGGCGACAAGTCGGGGTGCCAATCTCTCACGCTGTCGTGTAAAGCAGTGTGCAAATGTTTCAGGTAAATGCGTAAAACCCCGTTTCAGGCACACGCAACGCAACAGGCCCCGCATGAGTTTCAGCCCGGATGTTACAGAAATACTGGCCCGCGCCCGCGCTGATCTGCGCATGGGCGTACCGGTGGTGCTGCAAGACGGAAGCGGAGGGGCGTTGGTTCTGGCGGCTGAAACGCTGGATGCACAACGGCTGGCCGATCTGCACGCCTTGGGTGGGGCGCCGGTTCTGGCCTTGACCGCACGACGGGCGGAAACCCTGAAGGCGCGCGCCTATGATGGTGACATCGCCCGCGTGATCCTGCCCGCTGATGCCAGCCTGGCCTGGGTTCTGGGTGTAGCGGACCCGGCGGATGACTTGAAGAAGCCGATGAAAGGCCCCCTCATCACGCAGCGCGACGGATCCGCGGACCTGCACCGCCTGGCTGTGATCCTGACCAAGACGGCACGGCTGCTGCCAGCAGCGCTGGTGCTGCCGCTGACCGATCCTGCGGGGTTCGCAACTGCCCACGGCCTGACCCGGATCGATGCGCCCCGCGCCCGCCCCCTCCTGGCCGCAGCCCCGGAGCCGCATCCGGTGGTCAGCGCACGCCTGCCTGTCGCCGCTGCCGAAAAGGGCCGGCTGCACATCTTCCGCCCCGAAGACGGGGGGGAAGAGCATTACGCCTTCGAGATCGGTCAACCCGACCGCGACACGCCCGTTCTGGCGCGGCTCCACTCGGCCTGCTTCACGGGTGACGTGCTGGGCAGCCTGAAATGCGATTGCGGGCCGCAGTTGCACGGCGCGCTGGAACAGATGGGCGAAGAAGGCGCAGGCGTTCTCCTCTATCTCAACCAGGAAGGCCGCGGCATCGGTCTGGCCAACAAGATGCGCGCCTATTCGCTGCAGGATCAGGGCTTTGACACGGTCGAGGCGAACCACCGCCTGGGATTCGAAGATGACGAGCGCGATTTTCGCCTGGGCGCCGAAATCCTGAAATCCATGGGTTTCAGCGCGATTCGCCTACTGACCAACAACCCGCGCAAGATCGCCATGATGGAAAAGCAGGGCATCACCGTCACAGAACGCGTGCCGCTGAAAGTCGGCGAGAACGCCCATAACCGCGCCTATCTTGCAACGAAATCCGCGAAATCGGGGCATATGCTGTGACCACCGCCACCGCGCGCGACATGGTGCTGACGCCAATGGGCCTGCGCTTCGGCGGGCAGACCTTCCCCTGCTCCATCGGACGCGGCGGCCTTACCGCTGTGAAACGAGAAGGCGACGGCGCCACCCCGCGTGGGGTGCACGGCATCGTGGGCATGCTCTATCGCCCCGACCGCATGGCACAGCCCGCCGACTGGGCGCTGCCGATCCTCCCCGGCGACCTGTGGTCCGACGACCCGCGACACGAGGACTATAACCTCATGGTTCGCGCGCCCTATCCCCACAGCCACGAGAAACTCCGCCGCGCCGATCCGCTTTACGATCTGATCCTGATCACAGACTGGAACTGGCCCCGTGCGGAACGCGGCCACGGCTCGGCCATCTTCATCCACCAGCGCCGCCGCGCTGGCTACCCGACCGAAGGCTGCGTGGCCCTGCGCCGCGACCACCTGCTCTGGATCGCCCAGCGCCTGCGCCACGGTTGCCGCCTCATCATCTTGTAACGCCCCGGTTTCTTCTTGCTTTAAATATCCATAAAACAACGCTTCACTCGTAAGCGCGCTCTCCGAAAATGGCCGATCCCACACGGATATGTGTGGCGCCCAACGCGATGGCGGATTCGAAATCGCCGCTCATCCCCATCGACAGCCCCATCAAACCGTTGCGCTCTGCAATCTTGGCCAGCAGCGCGAAATGCAAGGACGGCTCCTCCTCGACCGGCGGGATGCACATCAACCCGCGCAAGGGCAGGTCCAGCGCCCGCGCCTCGGCCACGAAAGCATCCGCCTCAGCCGGCATGACACCCGCCTTCTGAGGCTCTTCGCCGGTATTGATCTGCAGGAAGATATCCGGGCAATGCCCCATCTCCTGCGCCAGTCGCGCGATGGTCTGGGCCACCTTGGGGCGGTCCACCGAATGAATCACCTGAAACAGCTCCATCGCCTGGCGCGCCTTGTTGGTCTGCAACGGGCCAATCAGATGCAACTCGATACCGTCATAACGCGTGCGGAATTCCGGCCACTTCCCAGCCGCCTCTTGCACGCGGTTTTCACCGAACACCCGGTGCCCTTCGTCCAGCACGGCAGCGACACGTTCGTTCGGCTGCACCTTGGACACGGCGATCAGCGTCACATCATCCACGCTGCGCCCGGCACTCGCACAGGCTTTGGCGACACGGGCCTTGATCTCGGACAGCGACATGACATTCCCCTGGCTGATGCGGTCGCGCGCATGAAAACACCATCGCCGCACAAAAGAAAAGGGCAGGTCCGAGGACCTGCCCTTCCGTGTTCAACTGCTTGTTCTGGATCAGAACGAGAAGAAGATACCAGCCGAGACGATGTTGTCGCCAGCTTCGTTCTGGGTCCAGCCGCCTTCAACCGAAGCGCCGCCGCCCAGAGCGTAGGATGCGCCCAGACCGAAGGTTTCGTCGATCGAGTTGTTCTCGTCAGCAACGAAGCCGTAGACGTACAGAGCGTCGTTCACAGTGTAGCCACCGCGCAGCGAGATCTTCTCAGCAGTCACACCTGCGTAGTCGGTCTCAGCGAACGACAGACCGGCGTCGAACGCGCCGAACTTGCCACCCAGCGAGGCGAACAGAACGCTGTCGCCGTCACGTGCGCCATCGGTCCACTCTTCGTAAGCGACTGCAACAGTGTAGTCAGCGAACTTGTAGTTTGCGCCCAGACCATAGGACACGTCGGTGCTGTGTGCATGCAGGCCGATGCCGTTCATGCTGTACAGCACTTCGACGCCGTCCTGTGCGCTTGTCGCGCCAGCCGACTGGTAAGCAGTCCAGCCGAAGTTACCGCTCGTTGCGCCTGCCGGAGTGTTGGAGATGGTGTTGGCTGCCAGCGAACGGAAGCCGTTGCCTTCCAGACCCATGCCAGCCGATTTGGTCGGCAGGTACAGACCGGGTGCAGCTTCGATCACACCCAGGATGTTGCCCATCGCGATGGTCAGGCCACCGGCCGATGCGAAGAAGCGTGCGGTGTTGAAGTTACCCTGACCGGCGTTTTCTTCTGCCTGAGCGCGCAGACGTGCACCCAGAGTCAGGCCGCCATCGGTTTCGGTGGTGGCGTCGAACTGCAGACGCAGACGGCTTGCAGTGTTCACTTCGTCAACGCCAGCTGCGGCGCCATCGTTGTAGACTGCACCAAAGCGTGCATAGCCCGACAGTTTGACGTCGGCTGCGGCAACACCGGCGGTGGCGACCAGCGCGGTGGTTGCGATAAGAAGATTTTTCATTTCGTTGCCCTCGGTTTTTCAGAGATCGCCCAAGACAGCGAGTCCGCCTTGGGTATGCTCAATCGTTTCGCTCTTTTTAGGTGAGTGATGCAAGCGTCCCTGCCCCTGCCGATGCAAACCCGCCAGATATGGTGCAGACATGCCACACATGCTTTTGGGTCGGCCCGCACCATTCCGCCGATCCGCACCCCATGACCAAAGCCTCTTTTCAAGCAAAGCGCTTGCCCCGCAGGGCAGGCTTGGCTAGGACGGTGGCAACGGATTTCCTAACGGGGCTGGGCGAAGATGAAACAGCAGGCATTCAGGTTCATCGCATGTGGCATGCTGGTTTTCTCTCTGGCGGCCTGCGCCAATCAGGCCGAGGATGAGGGGCAGGTCGAAGGACAGCCGCGCATCTTCGATGCCGGGCGCGACGCCAATGCCTTCAATACCGGGCAGTCGATCTTCGACATCTTCAATCGCAACGCGCCCGATGTCTCGGTCGAGGTGAACCGCTACCTGTGGAACGCCTCGCTGGACGTGCTGAACTTCATGCCCATCGAATCGGTCGATCCTTTCACCGGGGTCATCGTCTTCGGTTTCGGCAATCCGCCGGGTGGCGGGCAGGCCTATCGCGGCACGGTCCATATCAAGGACCCGGCGCTTGAGGCGCGGTCTTTGGTCGTGGCGCTGCAAACCCGCTCGGGTCCCGTCTCCGCAGGCACCCAGCGCGCGGTCGAGGATGCGATCCTGTCCCGCGCCCGCCAGTTGCGCATCGCCGACGGCAAGCGCTAATCGCTGACCGTGCCGGGGGTGGCGGCAGCCAGCCTCTCGATCCAGTCCAGTTGTTGCGGCAGGCAGATGCGGCGCAGGTCATAGTGCGCCGTCACATGGGCGCGCGCGGCCTGCCCCAGACGCGCCCGCAATGCGGGATCATCCATCAGCCGACAGACCTGTTCGACCAGCGCGGCACCATCGAAGAAATCGACCAGCAGCCCCGTGTCACCATGGGTGATCGCCTCGCGCACAGGCGCGGTATCGCTGGCGACGATGGCGGCTCCCGCACTCATCGCCTCGAACAGGGACCAACTCAGGACAAAGGGATAGGTCAGATAGACATGCACGCGCGCCACTTGCAGCAGGGGCACAAAGTCACTGTAGGGCACACGGCCCAGAAAATGCACCCGCGCCCAATCCCTGTCCGGGATCTGCCCGCGCACCTCATCGACGAAGATCTGCTTCCAGGTCTGCCCCTTTGGCGGTTTTCCCCCGTATGACACGTCATCTCCCCCCACGATCACCACCTGCGCCTGCGGTCGCGCCGCCAGCAGACGCGGCAAGGCGCGCATGAAGACGTGATAGCCGCGATAGGGCTCAAGGTTGCGATTGACGAAGGTCACCACCTCATCGTCCCGCGTCAGAACCTGCCCATCGGGCAGGGTGACCCGCGCGCCCGGATCGGGGCGCACATGATCCGTGTCGATCCCGTCATGGATCACGCTGATCCTGTCGCGGAATGCCGCCGGAAAGGTATCCGCCTGAAACCGCGTCGGACTCAGCCCCATGTCACATAACGGCAGATGAATCAGGTTGTTCAGGTTCTTCATGCGGATACGCAGATGCTCTGCCTCGGACACCTGCGGCATGAACTCCGGGTCGAAACCCAGATGATCCCGGTCGGACAGATGATACAACTCGCAATACAGCCCGATCCGCGCGGCGGGCCAGACATCGCGCAGGAACATCGGCTCGCCCCAGCCATGATGCGCCACGATGATATCCGGGTGATAGCCCTTGTCCCGCAAGGCGCGGGCGGCGTGATAGCAGGCTTCCCCCCGGATCACCTTGGTCTCGGTATCGGCCAGCCAGGGATGCACGCCCTGCCCGGATGGCCGCTTGACCGCATAGGGCAGCAACCGCACGCCGTTCCAGACGGTCGCCTCCTTGACGCGCAGGGTCAGCGCCGTGCACGCATGCCCCTTGGCGACCAATGCCGGTGCCAGATGCTTGAACTGGCCAGGAAAGTTCTGGTGGATGAACAGGATCTTCACGCGGCTACCTTGGTCCTCACTCGTCACGCTGCCCCTTTATAGCGGCCAATTTCGCCCTGCCCAGACCCGCATTTTTATGCGCCGCCACTGGACCATGGGCCAAAGCGGGCCTATCACGCGCAGTGAACAGGGCTTGACGGCCCCGCAGGATCAACAAGAGGTCAGCCCGATGTCGCGCTATGATGCCGCCCAGATCGAAGCGAAATGGCAAACCGCCTGGGACAGCGCCGGGCTGTTCCGCGCCGTGCCCGCCAGCCAGACGACCAAGCCGAAATATTACGTGCTGGAAATGTTCCCCTATCCCTCGGGCCGCATCCACATGGGCCATGTGCGCAACTACACGATGGGCGACGTGATCGCGCGCTACAAGGTGACCAAGGGCTTCAACGTGCTGCACCCGATGGGCTGGGACGCCTTCGGCATGCCCGCCGAAAACGCCGCTATGGCCATCGGCGGCCACCCCAAGGACTGGACGTACCAGAACATCGCCGACATGCGCGCCCAGATGAAACCCCTTGGCCTATCCATCGACTGGAGCCGGGAATTCGCCACCTGCGACCCCGAATATTACGGCCAGCAGCAGGCGCTCTTCCTTGATATGCTGGAAAAAGGGCTGGTTTACCGCAAGAACGCCGTGGTGAACTGGGACCCGGTCGATATGACCGTTCTGGCCAACGAACAGGTGATCGACGGCAAGGGCTGGCGCTCGGGTGCCGATGTGGAACGGCGCGAACTGACACAGTGGTTCTTCAAGATCTCGGATTACTCCGAAGAATTGCTGACCGCGCTGGACGATCTGGACAACTGGCCCGCCAAGGTCCGGCTGATGCAATCGAACTGGATCGGCAAATCGCGCGGCCTGCAATTCGCCTTCTCCCTGATCGACGGCCCGCATGGCACTGACCGGATCGAGGTTTACACCACCCGCCCCGACACCCTTCTGGGGGCCAGCTTCGTGGGGATCTCGCCCGATCATCCGCTGGCCAAACAGCTTGAGCGTGACAATCCCGACGTGGCCGCCTTCTGCGCCGATTGCCGCAAGGGCGGAACCACCGAAGAAGCGCTTGAGAAGGCCGAGAAGAAGGGCTTCGACACCGGCCTGCGCGTGCGTCATCCCTTTGACACCGCATGGGAATTGCCCGTCTACATCGCGAATTTCATCCTGATGGATTATGGCACCGGGGCCATCTTCGGCTGCCCTGCCCACGATCAGCGCGACTTCGATTTCGCCACGAAATACAACCTGCCCATCATCGCGACCTTCCTGCCATCCGAGGATAGCGCGACCGATCTGGACGAGGCCTACGTTCCCCTCAAGTCCGAAAAAGTCTACTACAACAAAGGCTTCGCAGGGCAGGCATGGCAGACCGGCGAACAGGCGGTCGAAGCCGCCATAACCTTCTGCGAAGAAAACGGGGTCGGCCACGGCGTCACCAAGTTCCGCCTGCGTGACTGGGGCCTGTCGCGTCAGCGCTACTGGGGCTGCCCCATCCCCGTCGTGCATTGCGACACCTGCGGCGTGGTGCCCGAGCGGAAAGAGAATCTCCCGATCCGCCTGCCCGACGATGTGACCTTCGACGTGCCCGGCAACCCGCTGGACCGTCACCCCACATGGCGCGATTGCACCTGCCCCAAATGCGGTGCCCCCGCGCGGCGTGAAACCGACACGATGGACACTTTCGTGGACAGCTCATGGTATTACGCTCGCTTCACCGCGCCCCATGCCACGACGCCCACCGATATGGCCGAAGCCAGCTACTGGATGAATGTCGATCAATATATCGGCGGGATCGAGCATGCGATTCTTCACCTGCTCTATTCGCGCTTCTTCGCCCGCGCGATGAACATCACCGGCCATCTGCCCGCCTCGGCGCGTGAACCCTTTGACGCGCTCTTCACCCAAGGCATGGTGACCCATGAAATCTACCAGACCCGCGATGCCAACGGGCGGCCCGTCTATCACCTGCCCGAAGATGTCGAGAATGGCCGCCTGAAAGCCACAGGCGAGGCGGTGGAAATCATCCCCTCCGCCAAGATGTCGAAATCCAAGAAAAACGTGGTCGATCCGGTCAACATCATCTCGGCCTACGGCGCCGATACCGCGCGCTGGTTCGTGCTGTCCGACAGCCCGCCCGAACGCGACGTGGAATGGACCGCCTCAGGGGCCGAGGCGACGTTCAAGCACCTCGCCCGCGTCCACCGCATCGCCGCCGATATCGCCACCGCGAATGACGCCGCGAATCCCGAGGATGAAGCCCTCCTGCGCGCCATGCACAAATGCATCCACGAGGTGACAGGCGGCATCGAATCCTTCGGCTTCAACGCGGCCATCGCGCGGCTATACGCCTTCACCAACACACTGGCCAAATCCACCGCCGGAACGGATGCAAAACGCACCGCCGCCCGCACTCTCGCGCAGTTGATGTCCCCCATGACCCCGCATCTGGCCGAGGAAATCTGGTCCCTTCTTGGCGGTGAAGGTCTGATCGCCGCCGCCCCATGGCCCATTGCCGACGAATCGATGCTGATCGACGATACCGTCGTCCTGCCGATCCAGATCAACGGCAAACGCCGCGCGGAAATCAGCGTAGCGCGCGAGATCGACAAGGAGACGCTTGAAAAGATCGTCCTCGCCCATGATGCTGTCATCAAGGCGCTGGAAGGGGCCCAGCCCAAGAAACTGGTCATCGTCCCCGGACGGATCGTCAATGTCGTTATCTGACCGTAGGACAGTGCTGCGCGGGCTTGGCCTTCTGGGCCTCGGCAGCCTGTCACTGGGTGCCTGTGGTTTCACTCCGGCCTATGGCCCGACGGGCGCGGCCAGCCGTCTGCAGGATAGCATCCTGCCCGACGCGCCACAGGGCCGCGATCAATACCTCTTGATCCAGCGGTTCGAGGAACGTCTGGGGCGCGGCACCGATGGCCCTTATGCCTTGGGCTATACCTATGCCATCAGCGGCGCGCGCATGGCGGTGACGGCGGACAACACGACAAGCCGGTTCAACTATATCGGCAACGTGAATTTCGTCCTGCGTGACCGCGCCACCGAGGCCGTGCTGCTGCGCGGCACGGTGGATGGTTTCACCGGCTTCTCCCTCACCGGGTCCACCTCGGCCACCGCCGCCGCCGAACGCGACGCGCGCAACCGTCTTGCTGTTCTGCTGGCCGACAAGATGGTGACCCAACTCATTGCCGCCGCCAGCCGCCTGCCCGCATGAAACTGACACCCCGCGACGCCCCGCGCTATTTCGCCCGCCCCGACCCGGACCGGACCGGCCTGCTGATCTATGGCGGCGATGCCATGCGCGTGGCCCTCAAACGGCAAGAGGTGATCGCCGCCCTGATCGGCCCCGCGGGCGAGGAGGAAATGCGCCTTGCCCGCCTGCCCGCAGCCGACCTGCGCAAGGACCCCGCCGCCCTGCTGGATGCCGTCAAGGCGATCAGCTTCTTCCCCGGCCCTCGCGTCGCCTTCGTCGAAGACGCCACCGACACCGCCGCTGACACCATCGCCGCCGCCCTGTCGGACTGGAAACCGGGCGACGCCCAGATCATCGTCACCGCCGGCGCGCTCACCGCCAAATCCAAACTCCGCACTTTGTTCGAGGCGCATCCCAACGCCTATGCCGCCGCCCTCTACGACAATCCCCCCACGCGCGAGGAAATCGCCGCCGAACTCGCCCGCGCAGGTCTCACCGATCTGGACAACGCCGCCATGACCGCCCTCACCGCGCTCGCGCAAGAGATCGAGCCGGGTGATTTCCGCCAGACCCTTGAAAAACTCTCGCTCTACAAACTGGGCGATCCCACCCCC
This sequence comes from Seohaeicola sp. 4SK31, assembly GCF_028802875.1. Lineage (NCBI taxonomy): Bacteria > Pseudomonadati > Pseudomonadota > Alphaproteobacteria > Rhodobacterales > Roseobacteraceae > Seohaeicola > Seohaeicola sp. 4SK31. The sequence continues at coordinate 51,893 of NZ_JARAMP010000004.1, forward strand.
GTCAGCGCCGCCGATATCGCCAACTGCGCCCCCGCCACCTCGGACGCCGATCTCGACGACGTGCTCAACATCGTGGCCGAGGGCAAAGACGCCGAAATCGGCCCCGTCATGCGCAAGCTGCTGGCGCAGGGCGTCCAACCCGTCAGCCTCTGCATCAGTGCCGCCCGCCATTTCCGCACGCTCTACGCCTGCGCCGCCGATCCCGGCGGCCCCGCGCAGGGCATCGGCAAACTGCGCCCGCCGGTTTTCGGTCCCCGCCGCGACCGCATCCTCAGGCAAGCCCAGGGCTGGCGCATCCAGCGGCTGGAAATGGCCCTCAGCCTGATCACCGACACCGACCTCCAACTGCGCTCGGCCGGCCAGCACGCCCCCGCCATGGCACTGGTGGAACGCACCCTGATCCGTCTCGCGATGCTGGCAAAGCGCTGACCGCGACGTCGCGGAAAATCGCCGCATCCCTCTGGAAATCCACCCCGAAACAGGATCAACTTACCCCCGGAACCGGCGCGCCCGCGCCTGTGAGGGAGAGAGATCATGTACGAAGTCATCGGCGGCACCCAAAGCCGCGCATTCCGTGTGATGTGGATGCTGGAGGAGCTGGACCAGCCCTACACCCACACCGCCGTCAAACCCCACAGCCCCGAGGCGCTGGCCGCCAATCCCTCGGGCAAGATCCCCGCGCTGCGCGATGGTGATGCGCTACTGACCGATTCGACCGCGATCCTCACCTATCTGGCCGACAAGCACGGCAAGCTGACCTTCCCCGCTGGCACGATCCAGCGCGCCCGGCAGGACGGCATGACCCATATGGTGCTTGATGAACTCGACGCCGTCCTCTGGACCGCCGCCCGCCACAGCTTCATCCTCCCCGAGGAAAAACGCGTGCCCGCCGTCAAGGACAGCCTGAAATGGGAATTCTCGCGCAATATCGCGCGGCTGGCCGATGCGATGGACGGCCCCTTCCTGATGGGCGACACCATGACCATCGCCGATATCATCGCCGCCCATTGCCTCAACTGGGCCTACAGCGCCAAGTTCGAGATCGACCAGCCGAAACTGCTGGCCTATGCCAAGGTCATGCGCAGCCGCGACGCCTTCAAACGCGCCGCCGCCAAGTGACTGCCGGGTCAGGGGGCCTCGGCCCCCTGCACCCATGACGCCGCGTGCCGCCCGGCCCATAGCCCTGTCGCCAGCGCCCCGCTGATCAGATAGCCACCCGTGGGCGCCTCCCAATCCAGCATCTCGCCCGCCGCAAAGACCCCCGGCATCGCGCGGATCATCAAGCCGTCATCCAGCGCCGCCAACCTGATTCCCCCTGCCGTGGAAATCGCCTCATCCATCGGGCGCGGCCCCTGATGCGGCACGGCCAGCGCCTTGATCCGCGCCGCCAACGCCCCCGCTTCCTGCGGCAAAGGCTGGCCAAACTCCATCAACAGCGCCAGCTTCACCGGGTCCAGCCGCAGGACCTTGCGCAGATGATTGCTCCAACTCGCCTTGCCGCGCGGCCGCGCCAGCCGTTCTCCCACCTGCTGCACGCTCATATCCGGCATCAGGTCCAGCACCAGTCCCGCCCCCTCGCGCAGGGCGCGCGACACGGCATAGATCCCGCCACCTTCGATCCCGCGCGCCGACAGGACGATCTCGCCGCGTGACACCTGCCCGCCCGCATGCAGCGCGATCCCTTTCACGGGTTGCCCCAGATGCCGCGCGATATGCGCCGACCATGGCACGACAAATCCCATATTCGCAGGCTGAAACGGCGCCAGCGGAACGCCCGCCAAAAGCCCGGCCCAAGCGCCGTCCGATCCCAGCCGCGCCCAACTTGCCCCGCCGCAGGCCAGCACGGTCACATCAGGACGCATCACCTGCACGCCCTCCGGCGTGTCGAAACGGAGCCCGTCCTCGATCCCGATCCAACGCCACCGCGTGCGGATCTCAACCCCCAACCCCGCCAGACGCGCCAACCACGCCCGCACCAAAGGCGAGGCTTTCATGGCAACCGGAAACACCCGCCCCGAGGATCCCGTGAACACCTCTTGCCCCAACCCGCGCGCCCAATCCTGCACCGCATCGGGTCCAAAGGCGGCCAAAACGGGGCGCAAGACCGGACCCGCCTCGGCATAGGCCGCGACGAAAGCATCAATCCCTTCATCCTTGGTGATGTTCAGCCCGGATTTCCCCGCCATCAGGAACTTGCGCCCGACCGACGGCTTCGCCTCGGCCACGACGACGCGCAGCCCGGCCCGTGCCAGCGCCTCGGCCGCCATCAGACCCGCCGGCCCCGCCCCGATCACCAAAGCCTCGCTCATTGCCACCCTTGCCTTTGCCCGCGCATATCCCATCCTTGCAGGTCATGGATGCCAGCGACACCCCGATCTGCCCGCTTTGCCTGCGCCCGATCCCGGCCGATGTGCCGCAATCGGCCCATCACCTGATCCCCAAGCTCAAGGGCGGCAAAGGCGGCCCGACCGTGCTGTTGCATCACATCTGCCACAAGGAAATCCACGCCACGCTTACGGAATCCGAACTGGCCCGCAGCTTCAACACGGTTGATGCGCTGCGCGCCCATCCCCGCCTCGCCCGCTTCGCCGACTGGATCGCCAAACGCCCGCCCGGCTTCCTCTCCCGCAGCCCCGGATCACGCCGCAAACGCTAGGCCGCTTGCTTCTTCTTGCTCCAAATATCCAAGTCCGACGACTGCCCTCAGCGGCACATCGCCTTGATCGTGCTGGCAAAATCCGGCTTCGCCGCCAAAGTGTCAGCCCCGATGGACCGCGCCACCTCGATCAAGGCAACATCCTCGACGATCCGGTCGATCAGACCATAGGACAGCGCCTCATCCGCCGTGATCTTCTGCCCGCCCATCAGGATCAGCTTGGTCCGCGCCGGTCCGATCAGCGCCGCCATACGACCGGGGTCCGAAGGTTGCGGCAGAAATCCCAGTTTCATCACCGGATAGAAGAACTTCGCATCCGGCACCGCGATCCGCAGATCGCAGGCCAGCGCCATGCCCATGGCGCCCCCCGCCAGCGTGCCATTCAACGCGGCGATGGACAGGCCCGGCAAGGCGGCAATGGCCCCCGACAGCCGTTCCCACAGGGGGCTTGTCGCCAACCCCGCCCGCGCCGCCTCAAGATCCGCGCCTGCGCTGAACACCCGGCCTGTCCCGGTCAGGATCAGCACCCGCGCCTCCTGCGCTTCCTCTGCGATCTCGCACAGCCGCTCCAGCATGGCGGCGGTCAGGGAATTGGCCTTGTCGGGCCGGTTGATCGTGACGGTCCACAGCCCGTCCTCCTTGGTCAGGTCGATCATATCAGCCCCACCCGGCGGCGAATCCCCTCATCACGCAACGAAATCTCGCGCCCCAGCCAGTCATCGGCATCGCTTGAGCACATCCACATCAACGCCCGCGCGGGCCAGTCTGCGGGGATGTGATCCTCCCATTCCAGCTTGGCGATCGGCCCCACGCCGCTGGCCTTGATCACCCGCTGCATATCTGTCGCCACCGTGCCCGGTGACAGGCCCATCACCCGTACACCCGCGCTGCCCGCTTCCAGATGCGCGCAGGATGTCAGCATCGCCGCCCCCGCCTTGGACGCGCAATAGCCGCTCCACCCTTCCAGCGGGTTATGCGCCGCCCCGGAACTGATCGTGATGATCGTGCCGCCGCCCTGCGCCTGCATCACCGGCAGCGCCGCGCGCATCCCGTGAAACACGCCCTTAAGGTTGATATCAATCGCACGCCCCCAGTCGTCCGCATCCGCCGCATCCAGACGCGCAATCGGCTCGATCACTCCCGCATTCCCGATCAGCACATCCAATCGCCCGAACTGCGCCACCGCCAGATCAACCGCCGCCTGCACCTGCGCCATATCGGTCACGTCACAGCCCACGCCCACCGCCTGCGCGCCGATCTCTGCGGCAATCCGGCCCACGGCACCCGCATCACGCGCCGCAAGCACCACATTGGCCCCGGCCGCCGCAAAGGTGCGCGCCGCCGCTTCCCCGATCCCACGGCTTGCGCCGGTGATCAGGACTGTCTTCCCCATGATCGCGTTCATCCTGTCCTCATCCTGTTTTCCCCTTGGTAAACGGGTCAATTCACGGGGTCCAGCGCCAAGAGGTCTTGACGCTTGGCCAGCATCCGTCACACTGCGCGCCGCATAGTCGCGGAAAGGTTGACAACATGAGTTTCTGGTCTCGCCACCTGGGCAGCAGCGCCATCGCAATTTTCATCACCGGGTCGGCAGCTTGGGCCGACGTGACCGCCGAGCAGGTCTGGTCCGATTTCAAAACCTATCTTGAAGACTTCGGCTATACTGTCGCCGGGACCGAACAGGCTTCGGGCGGCACGGTCACTGTGACCGGGCTGAACCTGACCATGGACAGCCCGCAGGACGGCACCACCGCCAGCCTCGTCATGGACAGCCTCTCCTTTGCCGAAACCGGCGACGGGCGCGTGCGCGTCACGATGCCCGACCGGATGCCGCTGGCCTTCTCCGTCACCCCCCCCGACACCGAGGGCGAGGATGTCTCCGGCACCGTGGACTATACCCAGCAGGGTTTCGCCATGGTCGTGTCGGGCGATCCCGACAACATGGTCTATACCTACGAAGCTGCCCAGATGGCCTTTGCCCTGACCAGCATGATCGTGGACGGGCAGGCCATCGCGATCGACGAAGCCGTGATGCGCATGACCGGCATTTCCGGTGAAAGCACAGTGACCGGCACCGATCTGCGCACATCAGCCCAGACCATGACCGCAGCGGCGCTGGACTATGTGCTGGACATGGCCAACCCCGAGGATCCCACGGGCCGCATTTCGCTGACCGGCGGCCTGAAGAACATCGGCTTCGACGGCACCCTCAGCGTGCCGGCCGAAGCGGATATGAACGATCTGCCCGCAGCCATGCGCGCGGGCTTTGCCGTGGACGGCGGCTACACCTACGAGGGCGGCTCCTCAGACATTTCCGTCACCGGACAGGGCCAGACATTCGAAGCCAACACCAGCTCCGACGCGGGTCGCCTGACCGTGAAGATGGACGGAACCCAGATTGCCTATTCCGGCGAAGCAACTGGCGTCGCCATGAACTATTCCGGGTCCGAAATCCCGCTGCCGATCACGCTGGGCATGGGCAAGGCCGGGTTCAACATGCTCTTCCCCATAAGCCAGACCGAAGAGCCCACCGATTTCGGCCTCGGCCTGACGCTGGCCGATGTCACGGTGTCCGATGCGATCTGGGGCATGGTCGATCCCGCCGGGCAACTGCCGCGCGATCCGGCCACCATCGACATCAACCTCACCGGCAAGGCCCGCGTGACGCAGGACATCATGGATGAACAGGCGATGATGGCCGCAACCACACCGCCCGGAGAATTGCACGCCCTGACGGTCAACGTGCTCACGCTGGCCATTGCCGGGGCGCGGCTGACCGGGCAGGGCGATTTCACCTTCGACAACACCGACCTGACCACCTTCGACGGCATGCCCCGTCCCGAAGGCGCGCTTGATCTGGAACTGACAGGCGGCAATACCCTGCTCGACACGCTGGTCGCCATGGGCCTCCTGCCCGAGGAACAGGCCATGGGCGCGCGCATGATGCTGGGCCTCTTCGCCCGGCCCGGCACCGGCCCGGACAGCCTGACCTCGCGGATCGAGATCAACGGCGAGGGTCAGGTTCTGGCCAACGGTCAACGCCTGCGCTGATCCGACATCGCAATCCGACAAGACCGGGGCCGCAGGCATATCGCTGGCGGCCCCGGTTGCGTGTCAGCCAGACTGCGACGGCTGCGCCCTTGCGTATCCCGGCCCCTCGGCCTACCTCACACCCAGCAAGGAGACCCATTCATGACCACCGCCCCTCTGGAAACCCTGACCGCCGCCCTGCTGGATGCGGCGCGCCGCGCAGGGGCCGATGCCGCCGATGCGATGGCGGTGCAGGGCACCTCGGTCGCCATCGACATCCGCGGCGGTGTGCTGGAACAGGCCGAACGCGCCGAAGGGATCGACCTTGGGCTGCGCGTCATGGTGGGACAGCGGCAGGCCAATGTCTCGGCCTCGGACACCAACCCTGCCACGCTGGCCGCCATGGCGGAACGCGCCGTGGCGATGGCGCGCGAGGCACCGCTTGATCCCACGATCGGACTGGCCGAACCGTCACAGCTCGCCCGCGACTGGAACATCGCCGCGCTGGAAATGTGCGACCCCACGCCTGAACCCGACCCCGCCACGCTGCAAGAAGACGCCGCCCGCGCCGAAGCGGCCGCCCTGTCCGTGCAAGGCGTCAGCAAGGTGGATTCCGCCAGTGCCGCCTACGGTCTGCGTCATGTGCATCTGGCCGCCACCAACGGCTTCTCGGCAGGCTATTCCCGCTCGGACAGGGCCATAAGCTGTGTCGCCATCACCGGCAGCGGCACCGGAATGGAACGCGACTATGATGGCGACATGCGGATCTTCCAGTCCGATCTGCGCAGCCCCGAGGATGTGGGACAGACCGCCGGACAACGCGCCGTGGAACGTATCGGGTCGCGCCGCCCCAAGACAGGCACCTATCCGGTGATCTTTGACGAGCGGATCTCCTCGTCCCTCATCGGGCATCTGCTGGCCGCGATCAACGGCAATTCCATCGCGCGCGGCGCGTCATGGCTGCTGAATGCTTTGGGCCAGCCCGTCCTGCCCGACCATCTGTCGCTGATCGAGGATCCGCTGCGCCCCCGCGCCACCGCCTCGCGTCCCTTCGATGCCGAAGGTCTGCCCACCCAGCGCCGCGCCATCGTTGAAAACGGCATCCTGACCGGCTGGACGCTGGATCTGGCCACCGCCCGCAAGCTGGGGATGCAATCCACCGCCAACGCCGCGCGCGGCACCTCCGCGCCGCCCTCGCCCTCGAACTGGAACGTGGCGCTGACACCGGGCAGCGCCAGTCGCGCCGATCTGATCCGCGACATGGGCACCGGGCTTCTGGTCACCTCGATGATCGGCTCGACGATCAACCCCAATACGGGCGACTATTCCCGCGGGGCCTCCGGCCTCTGGATCGAGAACGGGCAGATCGCCTATCCGGTCAACGAATGCACCATAGCGGGAAACCTGCGCGACATGCTGCGCCGGATCATCCCGGCCAATGACGCGCGAGCGCATCTCAGCCGCGTCGTGCCCTCGCTTCTGGTCGAAGGGATGACCCTTGCCGGCGACTGATCTCGATCTTCTGATCAGCGCCGCGCAAGATGCGGGCCGGCTTGCCACAAGCTACAGCGGCCCCACCGCCCAGCGCTGGGACAAGGCTGGCGAGGCTGGCCCCGTGACCGAGGCCGATCTGGCCGTCGACGCCATGCTGCGCGAACGCCTCACCTCCGCCCGCCCCGACTACGGCTGGCTGTCCGAGGAAACGCCCGACACCGCCGACCGCCTGACCCGCCGCCGCACCTTCATCGTGGACCCGATCGACGGCACCCGCAGCTTCATCGAAGGCGCCCCCACATGGGCCCATTCGCTGGCCGTGGCCGAAGATGGCGTGATCACCGCCGCCGTCGTGTTCCTGCCGCTCAAGCACAAGCTCTACAGCGCCGCCGCAGGCATGGGTGCCCATCTCAACGACAGCCCGATCCGCGTGTCGGATCAGCAGACCCTGGCAGGGGCCACCGTGCTGGCCACCAAGCCTGTCTACGATCCCGTAAACTGGCGCGGCCGCGACGTGCCGCATCTGGTGCGCCATCACCGTCCCTCGCTGGCCTACCGCCTGTCTCTGGTGGCCGAGGGCCGCTTCGACGCGATGGTCACCCTGCGGCCCAGCTGGGAATGGGACATCGCCGCAGGCGCCCTGATCCTGTCCGAGGCCGGGGCCCACACCACCGACCGCACCGGCACCGCCCTGCGTTTCAACAACCCGCACCCGCAGGTCAACGGCGTGCTGGCAGCAGGTGCCGCGCTGCACAAGGCCCTCTCCGGCCGCCTCGCGCCCTGGCCCGTCTAGCCGCCCGCAGCACAGGCGGACAGCGGCGTCGCGGCTTGCGGCCATGGGGCAGACACCTTACCTTGCGCGCAAACCCCGAAGGGAGAAACCGATGACCCAACGCCTGCATCTTGTCTTTGGCGGAGAGCTGACCCATTCCGGCTCGACCGAATTCCGTGACACCGCCAACCTGCATATCGTCGGCATCTTCGCCGACTACGCCAGCGCCTACCGCGCCTGGAAGGCCGAAGCGCAGCGCACCGTCGATGACGCCCATATGCGCTATTTCATCACCCATCTGCACCGGATGCTGGACGAGCAATCCGAAACCTCGCCGACGCGGGAGATCGGCTAGGACCCCATGCCGCGCTCTGTCAGCCTTTCTGCCTACCTGACCCTGGCCCGCAGCGCGCCGGGCCAAAGCCGCGCCGCCACACCCGTGGCGCGCACAGCGCCCCCCCGCCCGGAGGGAGAGCTGATCTGGGGCCACGCCACCACCGAAAGCCGCGCCGCCGCCTTGATCCAGATCACCACCCGCCTGCGCGCCCATCGCCCCGATCTGCATCTGCTCCTGACCCTTCCGCCCGATCTGCCCGCACCCGACGCAGTCAAACCCTTCATCATCCCGGTCACCGCCCCCGACGAAACGCCCCCGCTGATCGCGGCCTTTCTGGACCACTGGTCACCGGACCTCTGCCTCTGGGCCGGCGGACAACTGCGCCACGCGCTGATCAACGCCGCCGCAGACCGCAAGATGCCGATGTATCTGATCGACGCCGATGAATCAGGCTTCGACACCAGCCGCTGGCGCTGGCTGCCCGACCTGACCAAGGTCACGCTGCGCCGGTTCGACAAGGTTCTGGCCAGCACCGGCAACGCCGCCAATCGCCTGCTGAAGCTGGGGGTTGCGGCGGCGGACATCACGATCACCGGCCCCCTGATGGAAGGCTGCGCCGCGCTGCCCTGCAATGACAAGGCCCGCGACAGGATGGCGCAAATGCTGGATGGGCGCCCGGTCTGGCTGGCCGCCATGGTGCAACCCGCCGAGGTGCCGATCGTGGTCGCCGCCCACCGCGCCGCCCTGCGCAGCGCGCATCGCCGCCTGCTGATCCTCGTGCCGGACGATCCCGCCGAAGGCACGCCAATGACCGACGCCCTCCGGGCCGAGGGCTGGCGCGTGGCGCAATGGTCCAGGGACGAGACCCCGGACGAAGCCTGCCAGATCCTTGTCGCGGACACGCAGGGCGACATGGGGCTCTGGTATCGGCTGGCCTCGATCACCTTCATGGCCAGTTCGCTGGTCGCCGGGCATGGTGGCCAGGACCCGTTCGAACCCGCCGGGCTTGGCTCTGCCATCCTCTATGGCCCGAATGTCAGCCGCCACATGATCACCTATACACGCCTGTCCAGCGCCGGCGCCGCCCGCCTCGTGCGCGATGCCGACACGATGGCCGCGGCCGTGACCCTGCTCACCGCCCCCGATCAGGCCGCCGCAATGGCCCATGCCGCATGGGACGTGACCACCGCCGGGGCCGAAGTCACCGACCGCGTGCTGGAACTGATTCAGGACACACTCGACCTCAAGGCCGCGTCGTGATGCGCGCGCCCGGTTTCTGGTTCACCCCGCCCCAGCGGCCCGCGCTGGCCGCCCGGCTGCTGGCCCCCTTGGGCGCGCTCTATGCGCGCGGCACGGCGCGGCGTCTGGCGCAGGGCCACCCGGCGCGACTGTCCGTGCCGGTGATCTGTGTCGGCAACCTGAACGCTGGCGGCACCGGCAAGACCCCCACGGTGATCGCCCTGATCCAACTGCTGCGCGACCTGCATCTGGAACCGCATGTCGTCTCGCGCGGCTATGGGGGCAGTCTCGATGGCCCGGTCGAGGTGGACCCAAGACGGCACAGGGCCGCGCAAACCGGGGACGAGCCGCTTCTGCTCGCCGCCTTTGCCCATACATGGATCGCCCGCGACCGCGTGGCCGGCGCACAGGCCGCAGCGGTGGCGGGCGCGGATGTGATCCTGCTGGATGACGGGTTTCAGGACCCGTCCCTGCACAAGGATCTGTCGATCATCGTGGTCGATGCTGCCCGTGGTTTCGGCAATGGCCGCTGCCTGCCCGCAGGTCCGCTGCGCGAACCCGTCGCTGTGGGCATGGCCCGCGCCGATCTGGTGCTGTCCATCGGCACCATGCCCGCCCAAACAGCCTTCGCCGCCACCTGGGGCAACGCGATCACGGTCCCCCACCTGACCGGCGAACTGGCGCCCCTGCAAACCGGCATGACATGGACGGACACGCCCTTTCTGGCCTTCGCAGGCATCGGCCATCCCGAGAAATTCTTCACCACCCTGCGCGGCCTTGGCGCGACCCTCGTCCGGGCCGAGGCGCTCGAGGATCATCAACCCCTCACCACCGCCCTGATGACCCGGCTCGAGAACGAGGCCAAACTGCGCGGCGCCCAACTTGTCACCACCGAAAAAGACGCCGTCCGCCTTCCTCCCGCCTTCCGCGCGAAAGTCATCACCCTGCCGGTGCGCCTGACACTCGACCAGCCCGACACGCTGCGGGACCGACTTCGATCCTTGCAGACCTCATCCGGGTAGAGGGCACTCCGATGCCAGCAGACCCTGACGATACAGACCATACCGATCATTGGGCCGCCCTTGTGCCGGAACTCTTGGTCACCGACCTTGACCGCTCCCTTGCCTTTTATGTGGATCTCTGCGGCTTTCGCATCCGCATCTCCCGCCCCGGGGATGGCTTTGCCTATCTCGAACACGGGCAGGCCCAGATCATGCTGGAAGAACTGTCAGACGAGGCGTGGCAAACCGCCGACCTATCCGCGCCCTTTGGCCGTGGCATCAATCTGCAGATCGAAGTCACCGATGTCACAGCCCTGCATGCCCGCGTGACCCAAGCCGAATGGCCGCTCTTCCAACCCCTGACGACACAGTGGTACCGCGACGGCGCTATCAAACACGGCCAGACCGAATTTCTGCTGCAAGACCCCGACGGCTACCTGCTGCGCTTCATGCAGCATCTGGGACAACGCCCTTCGCCCCCCTGAACCACCCACCGCATTCATCTTGCCAAAAATACTCAAACCATAGCCTGAAACGATCAGGCTCGACCCAAACGGACGCCATGCCCCTCAGACCAGCCACGCTCGCGGACGCCTCCAGCATCGCCGCGCTCTCGATTGAAACATGGCTCAACACCTATCTCAAACACGGCGTCAGCCCCTTCTTCGCGGATTACGTCTTGGACACATTCACCACGGCCAAGACCGAACAGCTTATCTCGGACCCGGCGCAATACATTCTGCTGTCTGAAAACGCCGATGGGCCGGACGGGTTCATCCGACTCACCTTAGGTGCCGCAGCACCCGTCGCGGGTTGCTCCGACACGGAAATCGCAACGCTCTATGTGCAGCCCCGCCACCATGGCAAAGGGATTGGCAAGGCCCTGCTGCAAGCCGCCGTCGATCACGCCCGCGCAAGGGGGATTGCGTCCCTGTGGCTGACCACGAATGCCGAAAACCTGCCCGCCATCGCCTTTTATCGCGCCCAAGGCTTCACCCATATCGGTGACACCCATTTTCGCATCGGCGCGCAGGGCTATCTCAACCACGTCTACGGCAAAAATCTGTGATCCCTCCGGGCCACCCTGCCGGGCAGGGCACAGGATCACCCTTCATCATCACCCTTCATCTTGCCAAAAATACTCAAAGTCCCGCGCTGAAATGCAGGCCACAAACAGCAGGCATAAAAGCCCACCCCGCCAGAAGTGGTTAAAATGTGGTAAACACGGGCGCGTAACCCATTGATATTCCACAGGGCAGAAAATGTCCCACGGTGGGACAACACCTCAGCACGCGTTATCCTGCCCCAGCTTGGGCGCGGGCCGGTCCAGCGCCAGCTCGGCCTCGGAAAAGCGGATCGGCCCCCGCACGCCCGGAATGCCGCCGGGTTCAATCCTCATCCCCCGCGCAATGACCTGCGGGTCGGCAAAGACCTCGGCCATGTCATTGATCGGCCCCGCCGGGATCCCGCTGGCCTCACAGCCCGCCAGCAGATCGGCCTTGCTACGCCGGGCGGTCTCGCCGCTCAGCAGCGCGATCATCTCGGGCCGGTTCGCCACCCGGTCGGCATTCTTCAGGAACTTCGGATCAGTCGCCATCCAGTCCAGCCCCAAAAGCTGGCACAGCCGCTGATACTGCCCGTCATTGCCCGTGGCGATGATGATATGCCCGTCCTTGCAATCAAACACCTGATAGGGCGTCAGGTTCGGATGATAATTCCCCGTCCGCCCCGGCGGCGTCCCGGTGGTCAGATAGTTCATCGCCTGATTGGCCGTGACCGACACGGCCACATCCATCAGCGCCATGTCGATCTGCTGCCCCCGCCCCGTCCGGCTGCGCTGGTAGAGCGCGGCAAGGATACCGGCCACGGAATAGACCCCCGTGAAGATATCCGTCACCGCCACGCCCACCCGCTGCGGCTGCCCGTCCGGCTCGCCTGTGATCGACATAAGCCCGGACATGCCCTGAATGATATAGTCATACCCCGCCCGGTGCGCGTAAGGGCCAGTCTGCCCGAACCCGGTGATCGAGCAATAAATGAGCCCCGGATTGATCGCCGACAGGCTGGCATAGTCCAGCCCGTATTTGACCAGACCGCCCAGCTTGAAATTCTCGATCAGGATATCGGCACCGCGCACCAGGTCGCGGACCTGCTCCTGCCCCTCGGGGGTGCGGAAATCCACCGTGACGCTGGATTTGCCCCTGTTGCAGGAATGAAAATACGAGGCGGACCTGTCCCCGTCCCGCTCGATGAAGGGTGGTCCCCATTGCCGGGTGTCATCGCCTTCGGGGGCTTCGACCTTGATCACCTCGGCCCCAAGATCGGCCAGCGTCTGACCGGCCCAGGGGCCAGCCAGAATACGGGCCAGTTCAACGACCTTCAGGCCGGCAAGCGGGGCTTCCATCATTCACCCAGTTTTTCGTCCAGAATGGCCTTGAGATCGGCATAGGGCATGTTGGAATGCTTTTCGCCGTCGATGATCAGGGTGGGGGTGGAGTTCACGTCATCCGCTTCGGCATTGGCCTGATACCATGCGACCATCGCCTGCGCGGTCTCGTTATCGGCGAGGCACGCCTCAAGCTGCTCATTCTCAAGCCCGGCGACGCGCCCGATGCGGCGCAGGTTCTCGGCGATCAGGGCGGGATCGCCGCCGCCTGCAATCCATTCGGACTGCTGCTCGTAAAGCAGGTCGGCGATACCGAAGAACTTGGACGGCTCGCAGCGCGCGACCATCGCGGCCCAGAGGCCGAAGCGGTCGAAATAGACATCACGGTAGATGAACCGCACCTTGCCTGTATCGACATACTCGGCCTTCAACTGCTTGAGCGGGCCTTTGTGGAAGGTCGCGCAATGCGGACAGGTGAAGGAGGCGTATTCGATCATCGTGATCGGCGCATCCTCGGACCCCATGACCATCTCGACGATGCCCGAGGTGTCGATCTCGGCGGTCTGTGCATTGGCCATGCCCAGATCCGGCATGGCTCCGGTCGAGGGCCGCGTCAGCGACCAGCCGCCAGCGGCGAGAGCAAGGGCGGAAATGCCGACAAGGGCGGTTCTGCGGTTCATGTGTCTTACCTTTCCTTCACGGCTGACACGGCACTGCGGCCGGGCAAACCTAATGTTTCGACTTGGATAGAACGTTCCGGGCCAGTGATTCAATCGCTGCCCGCAGTTTTTCGTCACCCACCCCTTCGGCCACGGCTGCGGCGCTGCGGGTGATCACAGGATCAGAGGCGGGGTCGTGGCGTGGTTTCGGCGCATGGCTGAAATCGGCCTGACCATCGGCAAAGCCGGTGGGCGCGGTCTGGGTGATGCGGATGCGCGCAATGGCGTTGTAGCCGTAGACGGCATTCACCTTCTCGCGCAGGCGTTCCTTCTGCATTTCCAGCATCGGCGCCTGCGCGCCGGTGGTCAGCACGGACAGCGTGGCCCCCATGCCCTGCCGCCCATAAGAGACGTCGATGGGCCGCGCGATGCGGGCGATATCCTCGCCCACGATTTCGGGCCAATGGGTCAGAAGGCGCGTGACAGCGAAACCGCGCGATTCCCCGGCACGCCGGATCTGGCCCTGAAGCAGGGTTGCCGCGCGGGTGAACTGATATGCTGTCGGTCGCCGGGCGGCCATGTCTTGCATCCTTGAAGCTTGCCCTATTCTAGTAGGCATATGGCCCGATGCCAGCCAATAAGCGGATCAAGGGGGATAAAGATTGCGTGACGCGACTCAGCCGGATGCAACGGACGGACACCTGCCGGCCAGCCTGCTGGATTGGTATGATCGCCATGCCCGCGCCCTGCCGTGGCGTGTACCACCCGAAGACAGCCGTGCCGGTGTCCGCCCCGATCCCTATCGCATCTGGTTGTCCGAGGTGATGTTGCAGCAAACCACCGTCGCGGCGGTGAAGGCCTATTTCCACCGTTTCACCACACGCTGGCCGACAGTCGCCGATCTGGCGGCAGCCGACGATGGCGAGGTCATGGGAGAATGGGCGGGGCTTGGGTATTATGCCCGCGCCCGCAACCTTCTGAAATGCGCGCGCGCGGTTGTCGCGGATCATGGCGGCCAGTTTCCTGCCACACGCGATGGGTTGCTGACCCTGCCGGGCATCGGGCCCTATACGGCTTCTGCCATTGCGTCGATTGCCTTTGGGCGGGCGGAAACCGTGGTCGATGGCAATGTGGAACGCGTCATGGCACGACTGCATGACATCCACACGCCCTTGCCCGCCGCGAAGCCCGCATTGACCGCCGCCGCCGCTGCGTTGACCCCGGCGGCGCGACCGGGCGATTACGCGCAGGCGGTGATGGACCTTGGCGCCACGATCTGCACCCCGCGCAATCCGGCCTGCGGGATATGCCCATGGCGTGGTCCCTGCCGCGCGCGGGCCGCAGGCACCGCCGCAGACCTGCCGCGCAAGACACCGAAAAAGACGCAACCTGTGCGGCGCGGCATCGCTTATGTCGCGCGGCGGACCGATGGGGCGTGGCTGCTGGAGCGCCGCCCGGATCGGGGGCTTCTTGGGGGGATGCTGGGTTGGCCCGGTAGCGACTGGATCGAAGGGACGCCCTCTGCGATTCCGCCGATGGTGGCGGACTGGACCACGCTTGATGCCGAGGCGCGGCATACCTTCACTCATTTCCATCTGCTGCTGGAGATCAGGATCGCGACCGTCGGGACAGGCAGTGACCCTGAAACCGGTGAATTCCTTGATCCTGCCGCCTTTCGGCCTTCCGATCTACCGACGGTCATGCGAAAGGTCTTTGACCTTGCACGACCCGCCTTCGACGCTGTTATGTAACCCGTGAATGTTTTGACAGAGCCGCCCATGTCCCAGTTCATCCCCGCCGATCATGTCACCCGCATCAGCCGCGCGCTGCCCTTCTGGTTGTCGCTGGGATTGATTCCGGTCGCATGGCTGGGCGCGGTGCAGGGTGGCTGGACGGTTATCCTGCTGCCAATCCTGACATGGTATTTCTTCACGCTGCTGGATGCTGTGCTGGGGTTGAACACCGAGAACGCCGACCCGGCGACCGAAGAGAGCAGGCTGACTTGGTATCGCGCCATCACGCTGATCTGGGCACCGGTGCAGTTTGTCACGCTGTTCGGCCTGATCTGGTACGTGAGCCATACCGGGCATCTGTCCAGTCTGGAAAAGATTGTGCTGTTCTTTGGCGTGGGGGTCATTACCGGCACGATCGGCATCAATTACAGCCACGAGCTGATGCACCAGAAGAACAACACCGAACGCAGGCTGGCCGATCTGCTGCTGGCGATGGTGATGTATTCGCATTTCCGGTCCGAACATCTGCTGGTGCATCACCGTCATGTCGGCACCCCGCGCGATCCGGTCACGGCGCGCTATAACGAGGGGTTCCATCGGTTTTTCCCGCGCGTGCTACGGCAATCGCTTGTCTCGGCCTTCGTGGCGGAAAGGGACATGCTGGCGCGGCGGAATCTGCCGTGGACGCATCTGTCCAACCCGTTTTTCCGCTATTGGGCGTTGCAGGGCGCAATGCTGCTTTTGGCTTTTGTTCTGGGCGGGTGGGCCGGGCTGGCGCTGTTCCTGTGGCAGGCATGGATCGCGATCTGGCAGCTTGAATTGGTGAACTACATCGAACATTACGGATTGACCCGGAAGCATCTGGGCGATGGCAAGTATGAGCATGTCAAACCGCAGCATTCCTGGAATGCCGCGCAGAAGGCGTCCAACTGGTTGTTGATCAATCTGCAACGCCATTCGGATCATCATTACAAACCCGACAGGCGATTTCCCCTGCTGCAAAACTATACGGATGCAGAGGCGCCGCAGCTTCCTTATGGCTATCCCCTGATGACGATGGCGGCGATGATGCCGCCGGTCTGGCGGCGCGTGATGAACCCGCGCGTGCAGCGTTGGCGCGAGATGTATTACCCCGAGGTCACCGACTGGAAACCCTATAACAAGGCGCTGAACCCACCGCCGCGATGACGGCAGAAGGGTCGGCGTGAAAGGCAAAAAAGCTCCGCCGAAATATGGCGGAGCAGTGTGGTGTTCATGATGTCAGGCCATGAACACCGGCGGTGTTCGGGTAAGCCTTTGGATCAACTGGGGCCGTTTTCCATCTCGGCGCGGATCTGCTGGCGCAGAAGGTCGATCGGGATGGTCTGACCATCGCGACGGAAGCACCAATAGGTCCAGCCATTGCAGCTGGGTGCGCCTTCCAGATGGGCGCCGACCTGATGGATCGAGCCTTTGATATCGTCCCCGATCAGCGTGCCATCGGCACGAACCTTGACCTTGAAGCGGCCATTCATGGACCACAACTCTTCGCCCGGTCGCAGCATGCCGCGCTCGACCAGCTGGCCAAAGGGGATGCGCGGTTCGGCGCGTTTCGAGGTCGAGACCTGCAATGCCTCGCGGTCGAACTTGCGGGTGTTCGACAGGCGCTTTTCGGCGACGCGGCGATACGCCTCTTCGCGTTCGATCCCGATATACTCGCGGCCCAGCATCTTGGCGACAGCCCCGGTCGTGCCTGTGCCGAAGAACGGGTCCAGCACCACATCGCCCGGATTGGTCGAACCGACGATCACGCGGTGCAACAGGCTTTCGGGTTTCTGCGTCGGATGGGCCTTGTCGCCGTTGTCGTCCTTGAGCCGCTCATGCCCGGTGCAGATCGGCAGGACCCAGTCGCTGCGCATCTGCACGCCGTCATTGAGAGATTTCAGCGCCTCGTAATTGAAGGTGTATTTTGCACCTTCCGACTTGCTGGCCCAGATCATCGTCTCATGCGCGTTGGTAAATCGCTTGCCGCGGAAATTGGGCATCGGGTTCGACTTGCGCCAGACCACATCGTTCAGCAACCAGAACCCGGCGTTCTGCATCGCGGCCCCGACGCGGAAGATGTTGTGATAGGACCCGATCACCCAGATCGCGCCATTCGGCTTGAGCAGGCGACGCGCCACTGTCAGCCAGTCGCGGGTGAACTTGTCATAAGCAGCAAAGCTGTCGAACTGGTCCCAGTGATCGTCCACCGCATCAACCAGCGAGTTGTCAGGCCGATGCAGGTCGCCCTTGAGTTGCAGGTTATAGGGGGGATCCGCGAAGATCAGATCCACCGAGCCTTCGGGAAGGCTGTTCATCACCTCGATGCAATCACCGCCAAGGATCGTGTTAAGGGGCAGCGTGGCTGCACCCTTCGCGTCTGTTTTTATCGTCATTCTCTGCCTCTGCCCCGGCGCTTTTTGCGCTCTGTGGTTGAGGTCAAAGATGAGTCAAAGGCGATTCGCGGTCAATTTCTTTTTTGAATCAGTCACTTATATTTTTATGTTGATACAAGATATTGTGCACGGGTTTGAACGAACGCCTATGGTGAGGGGTCAGCCCAAGATCTTGCAACGCCAACCTGTGACTTTTTGATGGATAGCCCGCGTTCGTCTCCCAGCCATAGCCGGGGAACTGTTGCGCCAAATCCCACATGATCTTGTCGCGGGTGATTTTCGCCACGATCGACGCGGCGGCAATCGACAGGCTGCGCGCGTCGCCCTTGACGATGGCTGTCGCGGGCAACTGCAGACCGCGCGGGATCAGGTTACCGTCGATCAGCACATGATCGGGCTGGCGGGGCAGACCGGCGACGGCACGTTCCATGGCCAGATGGCTGGCGCGCAGGATGTTCAGGCTGTCGATTTCCTCGACGCTGGCATGTGCGACCGAGACCGCAGCGCTGTCAATGATCGCCTGCAACAGCCCTTCGCGTCGCTTGGGGCTGAGTGCCTTTGAGTCGTTCAGCCCTTCGGGCAGGCGCGCGGGATCAAGCACGACCGCTGCCGCCGTGACCGGCCCCGCCAGCGGGCCGCGACCGACCTCATCCACGCCTGCGATGCAGGACAGGTCTTGCGCCAGCAGCGCGGCTTCGAAACTGAAATCAGGCATGGTCATGACCAGCCAGAAACCGCAGATCGCCTCTGTTGGCAATGGAAAAGGGGGCCGCTTGCGCTGCCCCCTGTCCGGTGCCGGGAGCGTTGCCCGGACCCTCTGCTCGCCTCAGTAGCGGGCGATGCTGTAGCCTGCGCGGGACAGGCAATTGGCGTCATAGGCGCTGCGCCAGCCCCGGTTCGACCGGATGTCCACTGCGCAGGACTGCGGCAGGTTGCGGGCGCCACGGAAGTTGTTTTCAAGGCAGCGCTGGCCAAGGATGTTGACCGCACGCCCACGCCTGTCCTCGACCGTTTGCAGGCAGGCTGCCGGCAGCGCCCTGCGCGCCACACGGTCAGGCAGGGGGCGCGGTTTCACGAAATGCTGGCCGCCATAGCCATACTGTTGCTCACCATAGCCATATTGCGGAACATTGCGCTGAGGAGCCAGGATCTGACCCAGTGTGTTCCGACTGGAATAGGTCTCTGTATTGCGGTCGCGCTGCTTGTTGAGCTGATTGGCGATGATCGCCACGGCCGCGATGCCGGCGGCGGCTCCGGCCAGATCGCGGATATCCGTGGCCTGCGCCGGGGCTGCGTTGAGGCCGGTGACAATGACGGCGGCCGTCAGAATTGAAGCGATGAATTTCCGGGCCATGCTGTTTCCTTTCCGGATGTGACATGTGGTTGAACGGGACTAAGGCATCCACCCGTCGGCGGGTGGTCTGCCCAAGACTGTCGGCACCAATGCGAGACAGGCAATATCGCCGCCCGGTTATCCGATAACAGAGGGGCCAAACCCCCATGGATATTGAATAGCTCTGCAGGGCGGCGCATTCTTGCCGACATGAAACACATGCGCCCCTTGCTGGTGACAGCCATGCTTCTCTGCCTTGCCTCGACGGCAAGCGCTGCCGAGTGTTTTGCCGACTACAAGGCAAAGCGCGACAATCCGCTGCGGTTGCACTATGGTGTGGTGCAGGTCGCCGGTCCCTGCAATGCTGCCGACGCGCGCGCCGAGATCGCGGCGCGCCTGGAACGGAATGGCTGGACCCTTCTGAACGTTGTATCCCTGTTCGACAGATCCGGGCTTGAGGAAAGACAGCGCAGTGCAGGACAATATTTCCTCCGCTTCTGAGGCGCGGCGCGCGGGCAACCGGATCGTCACGCTGGGGCTGGCCGGGATCGTTGCGATCCTTGCGGTCACGGCCGTGTTGTTGTTCCGGAACCTTCCAGATGCCAATGCCTTCAACATGAAGGTTGAGCGGTTGTTCGTAGAGAATGACGACCTGACCACAGAGGCCGAGATCAAGCTGCTTGAGATACTGGCGCAGAGCGGGACCGCCTTTTCGGAAACGCTCGCCTCATACCGTGTTGCGATTTTCGTGCTGCTGGTCTTTGCCAGTGCGCTTTTGGTGGCGGCGCTGCTGCTACTGGCCATGCTGGTGGGTCTGAACCGCCGCATGGCGCAGATCGAGAGTTCGGGAATACAGGTCTCGTCCTTGCTGATCAGCCGCGAAGAGAACACCGTCTATCTGAACAACATGGGCTTCAAACTGACGGATGCCGCGATGGAAACCCTCTCGGTTCTGGCCGAGGCGCGGCTTGATGACGATGTGCTGTCGGGCGCCGAGATCGAGGCGATCGTGTCGGGCCGCAGTGCCGCCGACTGTGACGAGGCGGCGGGCGCCACCCGGATCAAGCGTCTGCGTGACACGCTGGGCAACCAGATGGTGAGCGAGCTTCTGGTCAAGAACATCGCGCGGCGCGGCTATATGCTGGCGGTGGACAAGGACGTGATCAAGGTGCTGTGATCGGCCCTGCTTCTCCTTGCCATAAATATCCAAAAGCTGACACCGCCACATCGCAGGGCGTCAGATCGCATCGCGCCGCCACCCGGGCAACCACTCGACCCGGTCGCATCCGGCGAAACGGGCGATGCGCTGCAGTTCCGCCTCAAGCCGGGCCTGACGGCCCTTGCCCCATCCCACCCCTGCTTCGGGCCACAGGGCCGTGACGCGCAGAACACCCTCGTTGCGATGGGCCTTCATGTCGATCCGTCCCACCAGACGCGCGCCCTCCAGCAAAGGAAAGACATAGTATCCGAACTGTCGCTTTGCGGCCGGGGTGAACACTTCGATCCGGTAGCGAAAGCCGAACAGTCGCTCGGCCCGGTTACGATCCCTGATCGCGGGGTCGAAGGGGCTGAGGACACGCAGTCGCCCGGTCGGCTCGGGCGCGGCGGTCGCGGCCTCAAGCACATCGGGCCGGGCAAAGGCGTGGCGATGGCTATCATCCGCGCCCTGGACCGCCACTTCGACCAGACGACCCGCGCGCGCCTCGTCATGGCACCAAGCGCGCGCTTCGGCGGGGGTGATCGTCGCCCAGAAGGCGGCCAATTCGCCCGGTGTGGCAAAGCCCAGCCGGTCAAGGGCTGCCGTGCAGCACCAATCGACGGTCTGGGCCGGATCAGGCTGCATCGCCCGCTGGGCATCGGGGATCACACGCTCGGCCAGATCGTAGAATTTCTGAAACCCTTCCCGTTTGGTCACCGCCAGATCCCCGCAGCGCCAGAGGTACTCGAGCGCGGTCTTGTCCGGGTGCCAATCCCACCAACCGCCCGCCTTGCGCGGCGTATCCCCGCGCAGGTCGGCGGAACAGACCGGGCCATGGCGCGCGATGTGATCGCGCACCGCCGTGGTCCGCTGCAGAAAATCATGCCGCTGCCAGCGTTGCCACGGCCCGCGCAGGTTCTGCGCATCGCGGGCGAAGCGCAGTTTCCAATGCGGATAGAAGTCCATCGGGATCACGGCGGCATCATGGGTCCAATGCTCGAAGAGTGCCCGTTTGCGTTCCAGCAGATGATCCAGATTGGCAGGCCGGTAGGAGGGGCGCCGTGCGAACAGGATCATGTGATGCGCCCGTTCGACCGTGGCGATACTGTCCAGTTGCACGAATCCCAGCCGGGTGATCAGTGCGGCAAGCCCCTCGCTGCCGGGGGCAGAGGCGGTGCCACTCAGGGCATGGCGCTCAAGAAAAACACGGCGCGCCAATGCGTTGGACAGAAGGGGAACGCTCATCCGTCAGGGTTGGCGCAGGGTGTCGCCATGGCTGATCTGGGGCTTCAGCACCACGGAGGTCTCAACCATCTCACCGCGCGTGCGTGCGACGATGATCTCGGCCGCACGGCGACCGATCTCGGCCCGGCAGGCATCCATCGTGGCCAGTCGGCGCGGCAAGCCCTGCAAAAGCTCGACCCCGTTGAACCCGGCCAGACCGATGCGGTTGGGGATGTCGTAGCCCTGCTCCAGCAGCCACAAAAGGCCACCTGCCCCGATCATATCATTGGAATAATACAGGAAATCCAGATCAGGGCTGCGCGCCATCATGGCCTGAGTCATCTCGCGTCCCTTGGCGAGGGCCGAGCCGCCGGAATAGAATTCATGATCCGCCATCTCGACTCCGCCCTTGGCCAAAGCCTGGGTGAAGCCTTCAAAGCGCTTGCGTGCGCGGTGATCCAGCGGCATCTGCGTGCCCAGAAAGCCGATCCGGCGATAGCCGCCGGCGAGGATCGCCTCGCCCATCTCGCGCCCGGCGCGACGGTGCGAGATGCCGACCATCGCATCGACCGGCGTGCCGTCGGTATCCATGATCTCGACCACCGGAATACCCGAGGCGCGCAGCATCGCACGCGAGGCGTCGGAATGTTCCAACCCCGCGATGATCACACCCGAGGGCCGCCACGACAGCATCTCGTAGAGGACTTTCTCCTCTTTCTCGGGCAGGTAATCGGTGACACCCACGACGGGTTGCAAGTCAGTATCTTCCAGCACGCGGCTGATCCCGGTCATGACCTCGGGAAAGACCATGTTCGACAGCGAGGGGATGATCACCGCGACCAGATTGACCCGCTGGCTGGCCAGCGCACCGGCAATCTTGTTGGGCACATAGCCCAGCGCCTTGGCCGCGCGAAGCACTCTGTCTCTCGTCGCATCCGAGACATCGCCACGGTTGCGCAGCACCCGGCTGACGGTCATTTCAGAGACGCCCGACGCCTCGGAAACATCGCGAAGGGTCAACGGGCGGTGGTCTGTGCGGCTCAAGTGAGAGGTTCCTGAAGGGTCTGTTCTCACAACCTTGCGCCAAGCGCCGGACTTGTTCAAGCACGCAAGCCGGAGTAAGACGCTTTTGCGTGACCTCGTGGCTCAACTGGATAGAGCAGCCCCCTCCTAAGGGGCAGGTTGCAGGTTCAAGTCCTGCCGGGGTCACCAAAAAGCCCGATAGAGTATGACGTTTTTTTGGGGCTTGCGAAAGCGGCCGCGGGAACGTCCGTTCGTCTTTCCGCAAGTTGAAGGCTTCAGACGGATTTATGGACTAACCTGTGCAGATTGAGCGGCGGCAGAAAGTTCTGAGTGGCCTACCCAAAGGATCACCGGCGCCGGAAAGTTGTGCATGTCGAAGGATCGCAGACGTCGTGACAGAGGGCAAGGTCTCCGACCGCAGCCAAGCGCTGTTCACGTTGCTTCACCGACAATTCGTTCTCTGCACTTTCAGACTTGGCATTAAGGCGCAAAGTCAAAAAGTCATTCAGCTTGCAGAAATAACTTATCTTCACCTTCTGTTTCGAAAGAAAAGATCAGTTCAGGCACAAACAAAGGATGTTTCATGGAACTGGCAAACCGCGCCCTTCAGCTTTATTGACACTCCCGCACCGTCCACTCGGTGACAAGATCTTTTAGCAGCGGAAAATACTTTACAACCTCGTCTGGTGAAACCGGATCTTCCTGATAGCGTCCGCGGCTGTCATTATCGTCGTGCAGTGCCCGAATATAGTAAGGCGTTCTTGAATAAATCACGCGTGTTGGACGTTCTCTTGGCACATTGTTATGCGAAATGTCGAACAAATTGTATCGAGAGTTTGATGGGGCAACGATAGCCAAACCAAGGTTAATCGCAGGTTTGCTCAGGCGGTGCATTTCCAGAGTGCCACCCCGAAAAATTGCCGTAAGACCGTTGGCAAATGAAATGCAACCGAACTTTTCGCCGCGTGATCTGAGATTTACAACCGCCTCCGCCTCTGCCTTGAGCCTTTCGTTGAAATCAATTGCCAAGGCGTCGTCATCATCCAGAACGACCTGTGTGCACCAAGGCTCGGCGCTGTGATGCCCCCAGAGATAGGTCCGAAAGTGCACGCGCGCAGGGGCGTCAGATGATCCGAAAACAATGTGGGCGCGCTCCCCCAGAACATCCTTGCATGCCTCGGTCAGGCGGCGTGCAAACGGGGCAGGCATATCCTCGGACGCGAGAACATTCAGAACAAAGTCCGGATCGCTCTGATCGGCCAGTGACCGGAGTGTGACTTTCTCAAAGAAATAGGAGCGTCGCTCCAACCTGGCTGCGTCAAACAAAAGATCTTTCTCTTTACTTGCCGTCGACCGCCAGCCAGGAGATGGATGAAAGAAAGAATACCGGGTCTGATAGATTGTCTGCATTACATACGGCCTCAGAACTTCCTGACTGTCGGGAGTTTTACAACGCTTTCAGCGGGTTCGTAGGGCGTTCCAACCATTTGGTCACTACTGTTGCACAAAAGCTATGAGGCGTCTCTTCGGCATTGATCCTGGGCGTGGCGTCGTCTTGCGCACTCTTCCCTTCTGGGTGTAAAAATCGAGCCCTGAACAGCGTAGTTATTGCAGCCTTTTTGGAAAACCCATGCAAAATCATAAAAAGAACATAGTTTTAATCAGTTTGGATGATGCATTTTCCTTTTGGCACTACAAGGAATTGTTCGGCATCCGCTTGCAGACACCAAATCTGGATAGAATTTGTGCAGTCTCTACCGCTTTCCATGCCGCGTATTGCCAATCTCCGTTGTGCGGTCCGTCGCGGGCCAGTTTCATGTCTGGCAAGCCCCCGCCCCAGACTGGCGTGTATGGCAATCGGACCAAAGCTTTTGAGATTCTGGAACCCCGCAGCATGTGGCAGTGCCGCCTCAAGGATGACGGATACTTCTGTTCATCGGGCGGGAAGGTGCATCACGGATTTAAGCCCCTGCCAAAGGAAGTCCATGACATTCTATACTCTGACCAACCCAAACGATTTCCCATTGATTTGAAATTGCGCCAAGAGATCGCTCAGTCCAGCAATGGAGGGAATGGCGGCGGGACCTACAACACTGACCCGAAGGACGACGTCAGCTACTATGACGCGCACAGTTCAAAGTCGTTTTCCGATTTCATTCAAAACTACGACCGCGACGAGCCATTCTATCGTGAGGTTGGATTCTTTAGTCCCCATAGTCCATTCATCACTCCGCAGCGATTCAAGCAAATGTATAATTTTACGGATTTTCATTACCCGCCTGCGTGGGAAAACGAATTTCAGCGTAGCGACACTGCCCAAAAGACTGTCAGCAAGAACTTCAAGACCGGAAACAGGCGCAACTGGCGCAAAAGCGTTCGCAACTATTTCTCGGCGTTCAGCCATGGGGACTACCACCTGGGCACTGTCTGGGATGCACTTATGGCCTCCCCGCATGCCGACAACACAGTTGTTATTGTGCTGACCGACCACGGTCACCATCTGGGCGAGAACGGGCGGTTTGGCAAATCGACGCTCTATGAACAGTGCGCGCTTGTCCCGCTGATCATATACGATCCCGAGAACCCCGAGCCCCGGGTTGTGCATCAGCCCGTCGCACTTTTGGATGTTGGCCCAACCGTTCTGGATTACGCGGGTCTACCGCCGCAGCCGGATCTTCTCGGCCGGTCGTTGCGACCCGTCATAAACGGAAAGGACGCCGATCATAACCGTGCTGTCGGCACCTTCAATACGCATGGCTCTTCCATCCGCAAGGGCAAGTACCGTTTTGTCCGTTACAATGACGGCACGACAGAATTGTACAATCTTGACGACGATTGGTGGCAACAGGAAAACCTTGGTCCCGCGCATCCTGAATTTGCGGGCATGGAACAGGCCCATGCCGAACTCTGCCGCTCACACGGGCTTGAACTGAGTTAGCCATAGGGTTCATCGGTCTCTGCCTGACGGCTTGATTTCGGATTCAAGTCCTGCCGGCGTTGCCAGAGCGAACCCGATCGTTGCAGGTTGGACCTTGCGACAGATCAAACTGTCTTGCTGGTGTTCATGCTAATCTTAGCGGATGACACCGGCCCCAACAGCGCGACTGCCGATCCTGACGACAGAGGAGGTGACCAAGGTCTACCGCACGGGGGCTTTGGCCGTCCATGCTCTGGCCGGGGTGTCGCTGACGCTCTATCAGTCGGAAATCGTGGTTCTCTTGGGGGCGTCGGGCTCGGGAAAATCCACGCTGCTGAACATTCTTGGCGGGCTGGATCAGCCCACGTCGGGGCGCGTGATGTTCCGCGATCAGGATCTGACGGCACTCGGGGATGCGGGTTTGACGGCCTTTCGTCGCGCCCATGTAGGCTTTGTCTTTCAGTTCTACAATCTGGTGCCCAGCCTGACCGCGCGCGAGAATGTGGCGCTGGTGACGGAAATTGCGGATCACCCCATGCGGCCCGAAGAAGCGTTGGAGCGTGTGGGGCTGGCGGCGCGACTGGATCATTTCCCGTCCGAGCTGTCAGGTGGCGAACAGCAGCGGGTCGCCATCGCCCGTGCCATCGCCAAACGGCCCGAGATCCTGCTGTGTGACGAACCCACTGGCGCTCTGGACAGCAAGACAGGTGTGACCGTGCTTGAGGCCTTGGTCGAGGTGAACCGCGATCTGGGCACAACGACGGCGCTGATCACCCATAATGCCGAGATCCGCCGCATTGCGCATCGCGTGATCTATATGGCCGATGGCCGGATTGCGCGGGTCGAGGAGAACACTTCCCCGATGGCACCGGCCGAGGTCAGTTGGTGATGCGGGCGCTGGATCGCAAGGTGCTGCGTGACCTGCGCACGATCTGGGCCCAAGCGCTTGCCATTGCGCTGGTGCTGGCCTGTGGGGTGATGGTGTTGGTCCTGTCCACCGGCACGCAACGTTCCCTCACCGAAACGCGCGACGCCTATTACGAGCGGCATCGCTTTGCGGATGTCTTTGCCAGTGCCACGCGCGCTCCGCTGGGTTTGCTGCCCCGGATCGCCGCGATTGACGGGGTGGCGCAGGTCGAGGCGCGGATCGTCTTTACCGCCATGCTGGATCTGGAAGGCATGGCAGAACCGGCTTCGGCCCGCGTGATCTCGTTGCCGGCCTTGGGTGAGCCGGCGCTGAACTTGCCGCTGTTGCGCTCGGGACGGCTGCCAGATCCTTTGCAACCCGACGAGGTGGCACTGTCCGAGCCTTTCGCGCAGGCCAACGGTTTGCAGCCCGGTGACAGGTTTCGCGCGGTGCTGAACGGGCGGTTGCGAACGCTGGTGGTGACTGGGCATCTGCTGACGCCCGAGTATATCTACACGATCGGCCCCGGCGCGATGATGCCGGATGACACTCACTTCGGACTGATCTGGATGCGGGAGCCGGCGGCGGCGGCGGCCTCTGACCTGGACGGCGCGTTCAATGATCTGACACTGAGCCTGTCGCGCGGAGCGCATACCGAGTCGGTGATCGCGGAACTGGACAGGATACTGGCCCCCTATGGCGGGACCGGGGCCCATGGTCGCGACCGGCAGATGTCGCATGTCTTCATCGAAGGTGAGTTGACCCAGTTGGGGGCGATGGCACGGGTGCTGCCGCCGGTGTTTCTGATCGTGTCGGCTTTTCTGGTGAATATGGTGCTGGGTCGCCTGATCGCGCTGGAGCGGCAACAGATCGGCCTGTTCAAGGCCATCGGCTATGCCACGGCAGAGATCGTGTTGCATTACCTGAAGATGACCATCGGGATCGGCGTGCTGGGCGTGCTGATCGGTTGGGGCATGGGGTGGTGGCTGGGGCATGCAATGACGACGCTTTATACCGAGTATTTCCGTTTCCCGTGGCTGGACTATCGTCCCGGTGCCGCGCCTTTGGTTGTCTCGGGCTTGCTGGCTTTGGCGGCGGTTGTGATCGGTGCTGTGCGTGCCGTGGCAGCGGCTGTGCGTCTTGCACCGGCAGTGGCGATGTCACCCCCTGCGCCGCCTGTGTTCCGGCGCGGTTGGGTGGGCGATCTGGGGGCGGCTCTTGCTCTGCGCCAGACGACGATGATGATCCTGCGGTCGCTGAGCCGTTGGCCGGGTCGCGCGGCGGTGACCCTGTTCGGGGTGGCGGGGTCGGTCGCGGTGCTGGTCGCATCCTTCGTGACCTTCGACATCATCGACGTGGTGATGGAGGATATCTTCGACAAGGCGAACCGGCAGGATGCAACGCTTCTGCTGCACCGCGCGGTGGGTGAGCGGGCAGAGCTGGACGCCCTGTCCCTGCCCGGCGTTTTGCTGGCAGAGGGAGTCTATGCCGTCCCGATCCGCCTTGGCCATGGTTCCAGATCCAAGCTGGTGAGCCTGATGGCCCGAGACCCCGCAGCGCGGCTGACCCGTGTTCTGGATGATGACGGCAGACCGATCCCCTTGCCAGACAGTGGCGTGACGCTGCCCGAGGCTCTGGCCGATGGTCTGGGCCTGCGCCTTGGCGACAGGGTGCGGATCGAACTGCTGGCACCGCCGCGCGCACCGTGGGACGTGACTGTGACGGGCATCATCCGGCAAAGCATGGGGCAGGATGTGCAGATGAACCGCAGCGCGCTTTTTGCGCTGATGAATGAGGCACCTCAGGTGAACATGCTGAATCTGGCGATCGACATGGCGTCCCTGTCCGCTCTGCAGGCGCAGATCAAAGAGACCCCCGCAGCCGCTGGTTTTACCCTGTGGGCGGACGTGCGCGGTGCGATGGAGGCGACGATGAACGAAAGCCTGATCACCATGACGCTGATCTTTTCGGCCTTGGGCATGCTGATCACCATTGGCGTGGTGTATAATGCAGCGCGCATCCAATTGGCGGAGCGCGCGCATGAACTGGCGAGTTTGCGTGTGCTGGGCTTTCGTCGTGCAGAGGTTGGCTATGTTCTGGTGGCCGAACAGATGCTGCTGACGGTTGTCGCGGTTCCGGTCGGATGGGTGGCGGGATACGGGTTCGCCCGGTTGATGACGCAAGGTTTCTCGACCGACATCATCAGCCTGCCGTTGGTGATCTCTCAGGCGACCTATGCGCAATCGGCGCTGACCGTGCTGGCAGCCGCGCTTGCCTCGGTCCTGTTGGTGCGGCGCAGGCTGGACCGGATCGACATCGTCACCGCGTTGAAGCAGAAGGAATGACCATGGGCCGATATGTCAGAATGATCCTTGCCGGAATGGTGGGTCTGGCGCTGATCGCAGCACTGGTCTGGGCCTTGCTGCCACAGCCCGTCGCAGTCGATCTTGTCGCGGCACGCGTCGCCCCGATGGAGGTGACGGTGACTGCCGAAGGGATCACCCGCGTTCGCGACCCATGGCAGGTGACCGCGCCGGTGACCGGCAACACAACACGCTCTCCGGTTGAGGTGGGAGATAGGGTCGTGGACGGCGAAACGGTCATCGCCGTGATCCAACCGGCCGAGCCCGCCTTTCTGGATGCCCGCGCCCGGCGTCTCGCCGAAGCCGCCGTGACCGAGGCCGAGGCCGCCGTTCGCCTGGCCGAGGCGCAACTGTCCCGCGCAGAGGTGGAACTGGAGCATTTCGAGGCGGATTTTGACCGGAACCGCACGCTGGCGGCGCGCGGCACGGTATCGGTTACAATGCTGGAAAACAGCGCGCAGGCCGCCGCATCCGCCCGTGCCGCGCGTGAGGCGGCACAAGCCGAGCTTGAGTTGACGCGCGCCACACTGGAGCGTGCGCGCGCGCAACTGATGGGCCCCGAAGCGCAGGACCCCGACCGGACCCCTGCGGATTGCTGCATTCGTATCACCGCCCCCTTGTCCGGCACCGTGCTGGAGGTGGCTGATCTGAACGCGCGACTGGTGCAGGCTGGCAGCCCTCTGGTGAGTATCGGTAATCTGGACGATCTGGAGATCGAGGTGGATCTTCTGTCGGCTGACACGATCGGCATCGCACCCGGGACCCGCGCCCATGTCGAACGCTGGGGCGGCGAGGGCGTGATCGAGGCCGAAGTGCGCCGGATCGACCCATCCGCCTTCACGCGCGTGTCGGCCTTGGGGATCGAGGAACAGCGTGTGCGTCTTGCGCTGGACATCCTGACCCCGCCTGAGGCGCGCATCGGTCTGGGCGACCGTTACCGTGTCTATGTCCGCCTTGTCGTCTGGTCGGACCCGGCGGTGTTACAGGTGCCTCGGTCGGCGCTGTTCCGGCAGGATGGGCAATGGGCCGTCTTCGTGGCGCAGGACGGGCGCGCGGAATTGCAGACGGTAGAGACTGGCCGCATGACCGCAGATTGGGTGCAGGTCTTGTCCGGTATCACCGAAGGGCAATCCGTTGTCGCCTATCCCGGCGCGCGTGTCGCCGAAGGAGTCAGGCTGACGGCGCGGACCTCGGGGGGCGACAATTAGGCCGCCGCCTCGGGCTCGTTCCATGTGCTGGCCATCCGTGCGGCAATCTCGACCACCAGTTCGACGGCAAGGGTGTCGGGGCTTTCCAGCCAACTGGCGCAGAAGGACAGCGGCGGCATCGTGACTTCGGTCTGGATCCGCTCCAGCTTGCCGTCACGCAGTTCCGCCTCGACCAGCTCATGCGGGATCACGGCGATCCCGATACCTTCGGTCGCCAGATGCACGACTGTCGCCATGGACGCACTTGCATGCAGGTTGATCGGGGGCAGATAGGGGCGGTTAAACAGGGATTTCACCTGCTCATAGGGCTGTGTCTTGCGCGCGAAGGTGATCAGCGGAAACCGCGCCAGATCGCGCACATCCGCCGGGTTCGGCACCTTGAGGGCGGGGCTTGCGATGAAACCAACGGGGTATTCGCACAGCAGCCGGTTGCGCAGCAAGGGCGCGGACAAGGGCCCCAGCAGAAAGGCGATATCCACCTCCTGCGCCAGCAGGCGGGCGCGGAGGGATGGCGAGATATCCACCTCGATCTCGATCGACAGATTGGGATAGATGCGATGCACTTCCTTGATGAAATCAGGAAGCCATGTGTGCACGATGGTTTCGGCCACACCCAGCCGGATCACACCGCGCACCGCCTCGGCGTCGCGCAGGCTGGCCAGCATCTCGGCCCGCATGGCAAGGATCTTTTCGGCATAGACCAGTAGTTGCCGCCCGCGCAGTGTGGGGGCAACGTTGCGGCTTTCGCGGCTGAGAAGCTTCGCGCCAACCTCGGCCTCAAGCTGCGCGATGCGGTGCGAGATGGCGGGCTGCGTCGTGTTCAGCTTCTGCGCGGCCCCCCGAAAGCTGCCAAGGGCCGCCACCCAGAGGAATGTCTCAAGCCCCTTGAAATCTACCATGGCTCCGGTCCGTTCAGGGATATGCAGCATGCAGCCAGCATCGCTCGGCGGGCCATGTCAAGTCTGCCCTGTCCGCGCACGCCCGGCCAGCAGTGTCATCACAAGCGTAGCGAGGACCGATGCGGAAAGCGCCAGCAGGAAGGCAGGCCCCGCAGGCAGGTGCCGCAGCAGAAGCGCAAGGCACAGGCAGAAGGTGGCAAGACTGCTCAGCCCCGTCAGGCCGGCAAAGGCGGTCTGACCGGCGAAAGCGCCGCCATGATCCAGATGCAGCGAAATCGCGATGACGGTGAAACCGATGGGGAAAGCCATGATCGCACCTGCGAATCCTGCGCCCAGCACCGACGACCCCAGTGTGACGCCGCCCACCAACAGGCCCGCCAGCAGACCGCGCAGGATCAAAAGCCCCCATTTCGTTCCGGCCGCCTTGGCATTCTGTCCCGCGACCCAGCGTCGCCCGATCCTGCGTGCCGCCAGCGTCACCGCCGCAAAGAGCGCTGCGCCAATCAGCGGGGGATGCGGCACGACACCCAAGGGCAGTGCCAACACCAGCCATGCCAGCGCGCCACCCGCGACCGAGAAGAACGGCCCGGTCCTGCCCGACAGGATCACGAAGGCCAGAAGAAACGCTTGCGTCGCTGACAGGGAAAACAAGGCACCCGCCGCCGCGTCAGCCACAAAAGCGGGGGGCTGATCCAGCAGCATGAAGCCCAGCCCCGGCGCCAGAACGATGGGCAGCCCCACCACGACACCGCCGATGGCCGGTCCCAGACGGACGGCAATCCATGAAATCGCGATGACGACAAAAGCCGTGCCCGCCATGCGGATGGCGAATTCACCCAAGATCAAGGGATCGGTCACGAGTCCAGCAGTGCCTCGATCCGCTGCGCCATGTGAAGGATGTTCCAGTCTTGACCACCGGGAGCGAAGAGCATCAACCCGGTCGCCAAGCGTTGTGCGCGCTGCATCGGCACTGTCGCCGCGCAACCGTCAAGGAAATTGATTGCCGATGGATTGCGCAGCATCAGCGCATTGAGCCGGTCGAAATCGGCCTCGACCTCGGCAATCAGAGGGGCCACGGTCGGGATGGTCGGCAGGATGAAAGCATCAATACCATCCGCTAGTGTATGGAACGCGGCGACAGCACGGGCGCGATGAGCCAGTTTGTCGGTGTAATCGGAGGGGCGAAAATCCTTGGCGGCAAGGATGCGGCGCAGCACGCGGGGGTCGCCTTCGACATGCAGGCCGTCAAGGTGATGGGCGTGGATGGCATGCGCCTCGGTCGCGACGACGATCCGGTTGACGTCTCCGAATCCGTCCAGTTCGGGCAATTCCTTCTCAACAATCTCGTGCCCGGCGGTCCGCAGCGCCACCAGTGCCGCGTCGAAATCCGCGGTGACCTGAGCGTCCATGCCCTGCATCAGCGGACCTTGGAGGATGGCGAGCCTGAGGGGGCGATCCTGCGGTGCGGCGGGAACTTCTGTGCCGGAGAGCACGGCGTGGACGGCGGCGCAGGTGGCGATGCGCGGGGCCAGCGGGCCGATGCTGTCGAAGGTTGGGGACAGGGGGAACGCGCCGTCCAGCGGCACGGTGGATTGCGAGGGTTTGAAGCCCGCCAGACCGTTGAGAGCGGCAGGGATACGGACCGAACCTCCGGTATCGGTGCCCAAGGCGACATCAGCCAAGCCAAATGCCACCGAAACCGCCGCGCCCGAACTGGACCCGCCCGAGATACGCGACGGATCGCGGGCATTTCCGGGGTTGCCGGTATGCGGGTTCAGCCCCACGCCGGAATAGGCGAATTCGGACATGGCCGTGCGCCCACAGGGCACCGCTCCCGCCGCCTTGAGCCGGGCGACCACAGGCGCGTCTGCCTTGGCTTCCTGCGCGCGGCGCAGGATGGCAGAGCCCGCAGCCGTGACCTGACCCGCCTCGTCGAACAGGTCCTTGATCGAGACCATCAGACCGGCCAGCGGACCGGTGCGGCGCGTGGCATCCGTATCCAGCGCCTGCGCCGCCTGCATGATGCGTTTTGCATCGAATTGCGTATAAATGCGCGACATCATCGCATGCGGCATGTCCATGGCGCGGTCGATCACATGGCGGGCACGATCCTCGGCGCGAAAAGTGATGCGGCCGCAGGGCGAGGTCAGGGGGGATTGGGTCATGTGGGTCCTTGGTTTCAGGCGATGACGGGAAGGCTGACCATAGTGTAGACATGTTCGATGCGGCGGCCCAGACGGTCGTCGATCATTTCCATGCGGAATTCTTCTGCTGCGCGCACCCCGCCCGAGAGCACGGCGAAGGTGCCGCACATCATGGCAGTGCCGGGTTGAAGACGGGTGCCACCCTTTGTCATCGGAGAGCCGGCCACCAGTTCGGCCAGCGGGCGGATCGACCCGATTGTGCCATCCTGATAAGGCACCCAATCGCCACCTTCGCGGATGAAGGAGCGGATGCGGATATCATCCAGATGCCCCGCCACCTCGTCGAAATCCCACAAAACGGGGGCGATGGGTTTGGGGCAGATCTGCTTGGAATGGGCCACGGAATAGGCCTCAAGCTTGCGATCGGTGTGATCGGAGCCAAGCCCCAGATAAAGCCGCGTGCCGTCGTCGATCAGCGTGGGTTCCGCCTCGCCCGAGGAGGTGTCGTCTAGGCACTGGATCACGGGCGCTGTCGTGAACATCAGGTCCGAGGCGCGGTAATACAGCGGCACGGTCGAGGGCGCGGGCACGCCGATGGCCGCCAGTTCCTCGATGTGGTGGTTGACCGCATCGGCATTGCGCCCGGTCCAGCCAGCGATGACACCGTGCGTGATCTCGATCTCGACTGGCCCGTGGCCTGCCCGTTCAAACGTTAACCGATTGCCCATTGGAATGGTCTGCTCCTTCTTGCATTGATCTTGAACGACGGGTCAGGCTGGTGCGAACAGCAGCGCGATGGACGGGAAAGCGATCAGCAGCCCCACCATCACCAGCATGACGAAGACGAAAGGAATGGCCCCCACCATCACATCGCTGAGCCGCCCTTCCTTGCGCGCGCCTTGCACCACATAGAGGTTGAGGCCGACGGGGGGCGTGATCAGGGCCATCTCGATCAGCACGATCAGGAGGATGCCGAACCATACCTT
Source organism: Seohaeicola sp. 4SK31 (assembly GCF_028802875.1). Taxonomy (NCBI): domain Bacteria; kingdom Pseudomonadati; phylum Pseudomonadota; class Alphaproteobacteria; order Rhodobacterales; family Roseobacteraceae; genus Seohaeicola; species Seohaeicola sp. 4SK31. The sequence goes on from NZ_JARAMP010000004.1 coordinate 85,819, forward strand.
GTCGAAGCCAAGTCCGATCACGATGGGCACGACAATGGGAATGGTGGCGATCATCAGGGCGAGCGTTTCGATGAAGAAACCCAGCACGATATACATCAACACAATGATCATCAGCATCCCGTAGGGACCAAGACCGAAGCTTTCCAGAAAGCCCGAGAGCGCGCGGTTCAGGCCGGTGGCCCCCAGCGCGAAGTTCAGGAAATAGGCCCCCACAATCACGAACATCACCATGGATGTGGTGCGGATTGTGCCCAGCAGCGCGGCGCGCATGTTTTGCCAAGTCACGGCCCCATACCAAGCCGCGATACCCAGTGCCATGACCACACCGATGGCGGCGGCTTCGGTCGGGGTGGCCCATCCGGTATAGATCGACCCGATGATGATGGCGAAGACCATCAGCACGGGGATCAGATGCGGCAGGCCCGCCATACGCTCGGCCCAGGTGAAGCTGCGGCTGGGGCCGCCCCATTCCGGTTTGATGGTGCAGATGATGGCCGTGATGATCATGAAACCCAGCGCCATCAGAAGGCCCGGCACGATCCCGGCCATGAAAAGTTGCGGGACGGATGTCTGGGTCAGAAAGCCATAGACGATCAGGTTGATCGAGGGTGGCAGAAGGATACCGAGCGCGCCGCCCGCCGCAATCGCCCCGGCAAAGAGCCGCTGGTCATAGCCCTGTTTGCGCGCCTGCGGCATGGCGACTGTCGCCACGGTGGCCGCAGTGGCCACGGATGACCCAGAAGTGGCCGAGAACATCGTGGCTGTGCCGATATTGGCATGGACCAACCCGCCCGGCAGCCATGAAAACCACGTATCCAGCGTGGCATAGGTCCGCTCGGCGATACCGGCCCGGACAAGGATTTCGCCCAGCAGCACGAACAACGGAATGGCGATCAACAGGAAACTGTCCGAGGAGGAATAGACCATCTGCCCCAGACCGCGCATCAACGGCATCGCGGAGAAGAACTGGTCCAACCCGAACCCGAGGATGAACAACGCCGCGCCGACGGGCACCGATAGTGCCAGAAGGACCGCCAGACCGATCGAGACATACCAGATCATTCGACTTCTCCTGTCTCGACCGGGATCGAGGCGATCTGCTCGACCATTTCAAAACGACGCAGCACGGTCAGGACAACGGTCAACGCCAACAGCAGGCTTGTGGTCACGACCATCCACGCCCAACCGCCGAACCAGACAATCTGCGGCATCCACAGAGGCACGCCCAACGGCGTGTTCGAGCGTGACCCGCGGGCCAGCGACTTGGCCAGCACGTCATAGGCATGCCATGCGACCAGAACCGCCACCAGCAGCACGCTTGCCAGTGCGATGATGTCCAGCACCGCGCGTCCCATGACGGGCAGACGGTTATGGATCAGGTCAATTCGCACATGCGCGCGTTCCACAAGGGCGTAGGAAAACCCCCATGTGGCAATCGCGGCCATCACATAGCCCGAGAGTTCATCCGCACCACCAACCCGCATCGCGGGAAACTGGCGGCCCAGCACTTCGGTCATGATCAGGGCGACGGCCCCCAGAAGTACTATGCCACAGAGCAGGGCAATCCATCGGTTAGCGGTCCTGAGGGACCCGGCGATCTGCATCGCCGTGCCGGCCAGTCTGTCCGAACCTGTCATGTTGCCCTGCTCCTTTTCACTTTGTCACGGATCGTGATCAGTTCGCGATGCTGACACCCAGTGCGGCACCAACGGTTTCGTTCCAGCGGGTCGCCCAATCGCCACCAGCCCGTTCGGCCCAGTCGGGCAGGATCGAGGATTCCAGCACCTCGATCGCGCGAGCCTTGTCGGCATCCGACAGTTCCACAAGCGTCATTGACGCAGGCGCCCCGGCGGTGCATTCGCCCGATCCGGTGAGGCAGGCGATGTCACGCGCCAGCGCACCGGCAGCGTCTTCCCATGCGGGATCCTCGAACCCGGTCTTGACCTGCTCGGTCAGGAAGGCTTGCACCGCAGGGTCCAGACCTTCCCAGACATCAAGGTTCACGGCGGTGATGACGGGGTCCCAGCCACCCAGCGGCAGGTTGACCAGATGGGTCGAGGATTCGAACCAGCCCGAGGCATATCCCGAACCCGCGCCGGTTACGGCACAATCAATAACGCCCCGCTCCAGTGCGCCCGGCACTTCGGAGAAAGCCATTGTGATGCCTTCGGCGCCCAGCTCTTCGAGGAACAGGGTGGTCATGCGGCCCGAGCCGCGGATTTTCTTGCCGGCCAGATCGTCGAGGCTGGCCACTTCTGCGTTGCAGAACACGATCTGCGGCGGATAGGGCGCAATGGCCAGCATATGCGCATTGAAGCGGTCGCGCATGATGTCGGCGACCATGGGCTTGGCGGCCTCGACCATCTGGCGGGCGCTTTCGGCATCGGTCGCGAGCAAGGGCACGTCCAGGCCTTCAAGTTCGGTTGCATCCGCCACCGTATAGTCACCAACAGTCATGCCCACGTCAAAGACGCCATCGCCCAGCATGCGGAATACGTCGCCGCCGGCCACGCCCATCTGGTTGAAGGTGGTCATGCTGACGGTGATCTTGCCACCCGAGGCTTCGGGCACGGTTTCTTCCCAGAATTTCCGCTCGAAGTTCTGATAGAGGGGCAGGTTGCTCCAGCTGCCGACAACAGACAGTTCTGTTTCAGGCAGGTCTTGCGCCGAGGCGGCTATCGCCAGCGGCACCAGCGCCACTGAAGCCAGCAGAGTACGAAGAACAGGTTTCATGAGTGGTCTCCTTGTTGAGGTCGGTTATTGGTCTTGGAACGCACAGGGCCGCGTGGCCATCACGCGTCGGTCGGAAGGTCCGTCACCAGCATGTGACCGGGTTCGTGCATGATCGCGATGGCCGGTCTGGCCTTGCGGATCGCCGATTGCGGGGTCACGCCGCAGGCCCAGAACACGGGCACGTCACCGTCTTCGAGGATCGGCGCATCGCCGAACTCGGGCGCGTGGATATCCTTGATACCGATGGCGGCAGGATCGCCAAAATGCACCGGCGCGCCGTGCGCCTGTGGCATCTGCGCCGACAGCACCATAGCGCGGATCGCGTCGGTTGTCGAAAAGCCGCGCATCGAGACGACCATCGGTCCGCCGAAAGGTCCGGCGGCGTGGGTCTGGATGTTCGTGATATACATCGGCACGTTGCGCCCGGCTGCGATGTGGCGGACCGGAATACGCGCCTGAAGCAGCGCCGTTTCAAACGAGAACGAGCAGCCAATGACGAAGCTGACGAAATCGTCCCGCCACAGATCGCTGATGTCGGTCAGTTGTTCGGCAGGCTGACCATCGCGAAACACACGGTAGCGCGGCACATCGGTGCGGATGTCGATGCCGTCACCCAGCATCGGCAAGGACGGATCTCCGGGTTCGGACACGCCCAGAATGGGGGCGGGCTTTGGGTTGACCACGCAGAAGCGCAGGAAATCCGCGGCAAGATCGCGCGGGAGGATGACAACATTGCCTTGCTGATGGCCTTTGGCCTGGCCACTGGTCGGCGCCGCAAAGCGTCCTTCGCGACAGGCCAACCGCAATGCTGTTGCGGTGTCGAAATGAGTGGTGGCGTTGGGCGGTGTGTCCAGCATGGTCGCGTGATCCTCGGAAGTCGCTGCGGGCCGCCAGCAGTTCGGCCCGCACACTTAGTAAGCCCGAGATACGAAAATTAGTCGAATTTTATGTTTTCATCGCTTTCGATCAATTTCATTTATCGGTTTTTGACGTTCAGAAGATGTTCGACCGTTCGTATTGCACCGGCCAAATCACATTCTGGGCCTTGAGCGCCGCCGCGGCCTTGAGCGGCCAGTGCGGATCGGCCAGCAACCCGCGCCCGAGAAGAACCAGATCGGCATCTCCGTTGGCGACGATGGATTCCGCCAGATCCGGCGCATTGATCAGGCCGACCGCACCTGTCGCCAACCCAGTGTCGGCCCGGATGCGACGCGCCAGAGGCACCTGATACCCGGGATGGATCGGGATTTGCTGGCGCGGATCGTTGCCACCCGAGGAGCAGTCGATCAGATCCACATCGCCGCGAGTCTTGAGGATCTGGCACAGGCGCACGCTGTCTTCGACCGACCAGCCCCCCTCGACCCAATCGGTGACGCTCAGCCTCACGAAAAGCGGCAGGTCATCCGGCCATTCGCTGCGCATCGCCTCCAGCGACTCGATCAGGAAACGGATGCGGTTGTCAAAACTGCCGCCATAGGCATCGGTCCGATCGTTGCTGAGTGGTGAATAGAACTGATGGATCAGATAGCCATGCGCCGCATGCAGCTCGACGATCCGGAAACCCGCCTCTCGCGCGCGGCGGGTTGCTTGGGCCAACGCGTCCAACTCGGCCTGGATCCCGTTCTGATCCAGCGCGGCAGGCGTAGGCCACCCATCCGCATAGGCGCGGGCAGAGGGTCCGACCGTGCTCCACCCGCCCTCAGACTCGGGCACGGGAATGCTTCCTTCCCAGGGGCGCCCGACCGACGCCTTGCGGCCCGCATGACCCAACTGGATCGCAGGCACCGCACCTTGGGCCGTAATGAACCCGGCGATCCGGGCGAGCGCATCGCGTTGCGCGTCATTCCACAGACCAAGATCATGGGGCGTGATCCGCGCGCGCGGCGCCACATGCACGGCTTCGGTGCAGACGATCCCTGCACCCCCCGTTGCCCGGGCACCAAGATGCGTGAAATGCCAGTCATTCGGCATCCCATCCTGCGCGGAATACTGGCACATGGGCGAAAGCATGATCCGGTTGCGGGCCGTGACCGAGCGAAAGCTGATCGGACGGAAAAGATGCGGGTTCGGATCTCGGCGCAGGATGCGGCGGGCGTTTTCGCCGGTCACGCGGGAATCAGTAGACTTGGATGAGTCGGTCATCATCTCTCCTTTGGGGACGGGCCGCGACATGCGGTCGGGCATGGCAGATCGACGGGGGCCATGATCAGCCGAATGGTTAACTCGGAGGAGGTTCATAAGTCGAATTTTAAAAATTTATCCGTTCTGATCAGTCCTGCTGATCAAACACCGGATCAAAGCAGCATCGGCGAGAGCGGATACCGGATCGGACATTCTGCCCCGGTGTCGGTCACGATCACCATCTGGCCCAGCGCGGCGCCACCGATACCGGGGAGGAACAGATTGGGATGCAGTTCCAGAACCATGCCGGCGTCAAGAATACCGCCCGCTCCACCGGCGGGCTGCATCGTCGTTGCTGTCCCAAAACTTTGCACGAAAGCATCCGTCAGGATCGGATCTTCATAGGACAGACCCAACCCGTGCCCAAAGCGGAAACGTTGCGCGCTGCCAAGGTCCATCTCATTGGTGCCCGCAACAAATACTGCCTCCATGGCGTCGGCCAGATCCTTCACCGCTATACCGGGACGCGCCATAGCCATCCCTGCACGCAGGCAATCGGCGACAAGATCCATCAGCCGGGTGTGGGCAGGCTGCATCGGCCCAATCGCGCCCATACGGATACCATGAGCCCAATGCCCATCCACCGTCAGCGCGATCCCCATCAACACCTGATCACCCTCTGAGACAAGATCCGAGGTTTCCTCGGGCCAATACCGTGGCCGATCCGCTTTGGTCCGTGCCGTCAACCATGTCCGGCAGTAGTCCGCACCTTGCGACAGGGCCAGGGCCTCCAACGCGCGTTGCGCCTGTCCTGCGGAATGACCCGGACGCAGAACCGTGGGCAGATGGGCAAAAACAGTGTCGCAAATCGCGGCCCCCGCCCGGTGCAGATCCAAGGCTGGCGGTTCTTTGATCAGGCGCATCAAGTCCAGCGCATCCGACGCCTCGGGATCGGGGCCGATACGCGGCCCGAAACCCCGCGCCACGGACAGAGGCATCTCTTCAAAGCCGATTACGCCAATCTGTCCCATCGGTAGCAGGTCGCGCACCAGATCGGGCCATGCAGCGACCGGCGCAAAAACAGGGTCCAGTTCCGGGAGGGTTTCAGCGGCCAGAGGTTGCATGAAAGGGCTGGCGAGGATCAGCCTGTCCTTGTCCTGCCCCAGCACCAGCAGGGATACAGACTCGTGCCCGTCCCACCCCGTGAGGTAGCGCAGCGCGCCATGTGACATGCTGCCCGCCCCACCCGCGCTGCCCATCCCGAAGATCAACAGCGGACGTGCGATCCGTGCGCGCAACGCTGCGCGTCTGTGCCTGTGCAATGCGGGATCGGCATTACGCAAACGTCGGGTCACAGCGACACATCCTTACCGCACCTGCGCGAGGTGCCGCATCTAGCGTAACCTGTTGGGACAGGACAGCAGTTGCGCATCATACATCACCGCGCGGTCCTGTACCGTTCCCGCGATCCGCACCAGCCAGCTTTTCGCGTTATAGGACCCACGGGCGAACCCGGTATGACCTTCGTGATAGGCCAGATACTGGTTGCGCGCGTCGGTCAACGCGATGCCGTTTCTTTCGCGCGAGCGGTTCATGTACCAGCCCATGAAATCGGTCGCGTCATCAATCCGGTCGCGCCGCGCGCTCATCCTGCGCTGATCAACCTGATACTCGCGCCATGTGGCGTCCAGCGCCTGACTGTATCCATAGGCCGAGCTTTGACGGCCCATCGGAATGACACCCAGCGTGTACTGGAACGGCGTGCGCGCGTTGCCGATGAATTTGCTTTCCTGATAGATCGTGGCCATCTGCACGGCCACGGGAATGCCCCAGCGCCGCTCGGTGGCGCGCAAGGCTCTTGCGTAGTTTGGGCGCTCGCTGAGGATGGCACAGGCGTTGTCCAGATTACGCGGCGCCGAAAACTCGGGGCTGCCACAGGATGCAAGAACCATCAACAGGATCAAGGCGCGAAGATATCTGCTCATCTGCCTCTCGTTTCACGAAACGATTTATTATGTTTTATTGCACTTTAGCGGAAAGGCCCGGCAGAGGAAATCACAATTCCTGCGTCACCGCCGAACCCGGCAGGGTGACGCCGACCTGACGGCATCACCGGTACATGGTGAAAAAGTGACGCAATGCCGGGCATTTATGGCACTGTCATGACAGCGACCACACACTGTTTCCCTGGACCTGCGCCCTAACATTGGACAAATACCCCTTGAAAGGGCTAATCAGACCGCATAGGGGCCGCATCGCTATGCTGAAGACACGCGCAAAATATCATCTGGGCCAGGTCGTCCGCCACAAGAAGCACCCGTTCAGAGGGGTTGTCTTTGACGTAGACCCGCAATTCAACAACACCGAGGAATGGTATGATGCCATTCCCGAAGACAGCCGCCCCGTGAAGGAACAGCCGTTTTACCATCTTCTGGCCGAGAACGATCAAAGCTATTATGTCGCCTATGTGTCCGAGCAGAACCTGATCGCCGATTATTCGGGCGAACCAGTGGATCACCCGGATATTCCTGATCTTTTCGGACCGTTTCAGGATGGTCACTATCCGCTGCATTTCCAGTTGAACTGACCAGCTCGACGTGGATCGGACATGAAAAGGGCAGGCCGTTGGCCCGCCCTTTCAATGATATGATGATCAATATCCCAGCGCGCAGCCATCCTTGCGCGGGTCTGAGGCGCCTTCGAGAACACCATCCTCGCGGATCAGGATCGACTGGGCACCACCGATGGGGCTATCGGCAAGGCTGACATCATGCCCCATTTCGGCCAACTTGGCGCGGACGGCGTCTGGATAGCCACTTTCGACCTTGAGCAGGTTGCCTTCCGCAAAGGCGCGCGGCGCGTCAATGGCAGCCTGCGCCTCCATCCCGAAATCGACCATGTTCGACACGAAACGGGCATGACCCGTGCACTGATAGGCCCCGCCCATCACACCGAAGGGCATGGTCACACGTCCGTCCACGCGCAACATGCCGGGAATGATGGTGTGCATAGGACGCTTGCCGGGTGCCATTTCGTTGGCGTGGCCCTCTTCCAGTGTGAAGCCCGCGCCGCGGTTCTGGAGCAGGATGCCGAATTTCTCGGACGCGATACCCGAGCCAAAAGGGTGGAACAGCGAATAGATCAGCGACACGGCCATGCGGTCACGGTCCACCACTGTGATATAGACCGTGTCCTTGTGGATCGCCTCGCTCGCCTCGTGGGCCGAGGCCATGGCCCGCTTGGGGTCGATTAGCCCAGCCAAGCGCCGGGCGGTTTCGGGGGCCAGCATGTGATCCAGCCGGGTTGTGTGGTCCGGGTCCGCGATAAATCGGTTGCGGGCATCATAGGCTAGTCTTGTCGCCTCAGCCTCGATATGCAGACGTTCCACGCCAAGCGGGTCCATGCTGGCGATATCGAAGTGCGACAGGATGTTCAGCAACAGAATGGCGGTCGCGCCCTGCCCGTTCGGCGCGTGCTCAACAAGTTCCGTCCCCTTGTAGAGGCCGCTCACCGGATCGTTGTAGTTGCAGCGCTGCGTGGCGAAATCGGACAGTTCATGCACGCCCCCCGCAGCTTTTAACGCGGCGACCAGATCCTCGGCCACCTCACCTTCGTAAAACCCAGCGCGTCCATTACGCGCGATGCGGCGCAGCGCCTCGGCCTGCGCGGGCAGGCGAAAAAGTTGCCCCTTCACGGGCACCTGTCCATTCGGCAGATAGTATTGCGGTGCATGACCCTGCAGCGCCTTGGACGCGCCAGGCCAGTCCATCGCCACGCGCGGACCGACGGGAACACCCTCTTCAGCGTAACGGATCGCAGGGGCCAGAAGGGCGTCAATTCCCAGCTTTCCATGATCTTCGGACAGGGTGCAGAATGCATCAATTGCACCGGGAATGGTCACGGCCTCGGGCCCGCGCAGAGGCACGGTTGTCTGCCCACGGTCCCGCAGCGCGGCCGCGTTCGCGCCCGCGGGGGCACGACCCGACCCGTTCAGCGCCACGATATCGGGCTGGCCCGGCTGCGAGATCAAGACGAAGCAGTCACCGCCGATGCCGCACATATGCGGCTCGCAAATTCCCAGAAGCACAGCGCCGGCAATGGCGGCATCCATGGCCGTTCCTCCACGCTCCAGCGTCTCGATGGCGACCTTGGCCGCCAGAGGATGCGATGTGGCACACATCCCGTTGGTGGCCATCACCGTGGACCGACCCGGACTCTGGAAATCTCTCATGGGGAACCCTCCTATTGTTCTAGTGGCACAGTAGGAGGCTTGCGCCTGAATGCAACTGTCTGAACAAGGCGGAAGGCAAGGTCCCGACATCGCGCACTGGGTGGGGGCTATTAAACGCGCGACGCCGGGAGAAGCCATGCAGCTACAACCTTCCTTATGCGCAGCGAATCTGGCGCTATTCGGGTTGGATTGCGGCATTTCTACGAAACCTTTGGCGCTTGCCGATTGATCATCAGTTTCAAAGGTCACGGATGCGCTGTTTCAGATAGAAAGGCCGATTTCCATGAGATTGGCACCATGGTCCCGCCCCCCGCGCGCGCCTTCGCGTATCAGTCTTTTCCAGGATTGCGCGGCACCAGAAAGCTTAAACGGTTTCCAAAAGCCTCGTGCTTGCAGGCCAGATCGTGGGTCAGCAGGCGTATCAAGTGCCAGCCGAAACCACCTTCCGGCAGGTCGGCCAGATCAAGATTGCCGGGCATAGGTCGCATATCGCCCGATAAAGCCAGCAGGTCCTGGGGCAAAGGGCGGCATCGATCCGTGATCACGACCCGCAGACCTGCCTGGCAAAGGTCGCAGCGCAGGCTGATCCAGCCCGTTTGCCCATGAGGGCGACCGTGTTCGGTGATGTTGTTGAGAGCCTCTGCCAGAACGATCTCGGCGCGTCCGGTCAGGTCGGTGCACATGCCGGCCGTCCTCATGGCGCGACGACAGTGCAACAGGCCCGCGCGCACAGCATCTTCGGTGGCCGGAAACATCAGGCGCAACGTAGCGCGGGGCCTTGCGTCCGAAGGATCAAGGGCGCGCATCCGCTCAGCGATCATCCGGGTGATCCGGTGAAGAGTCCGTGGCGTCTGCGACAGTGGCATGGATCGGGAAGATGCTGTCCATCCGCGTCAAACGAAAGACCCGGTCCACGTTCGGCTGCAAATCGGCAAGGTGCAGTCGCCGCTCGCGTCCAAGATGCTTCATCACGGCAACGATGGATCCAAGGCCACTGGAATCGATGAAATCCACGCGGCCGAGATCAAGGATAACTGGCCCTGTGCCACCATCGGTCGCATGCCGTATCGCTTCCTTGAAGGCTATGGCGGCAACCGCGTCGATGCGGTCTTCCATGACCGTCACAACTGTCCATCCCCCCAGTTCCCGCGAGGTGAGTTGCATCTTCATGAGTCCCTTTTGCATTTCGACCTCGCAAGGCTAGACGCGATTCCTTACCATCCGGTATGCAGAGGCCAGACATCAAAGGGAGACCACGCATGAAGACCGTTGTGATTGCAGGAGCCGCACGCACGCCGATGGGCGGCTTTCAAGGTGTATTCGACGGGATCGAAGCCTCTGTTCTGGGTGGGGCGGCGATCAAGGCGGCTCTGGCCGATGCGGGGACATCCACGGTGGACGAGGTTCTGATGGGTTGCGTCCTGCCCGCCGGTCAGGGTCAGGCCCCTGCGCGGCAAGCAGGATTCGCCGGGGGGCTGGGTGAAGAGGTTCCTGCGACCACACTGAACAAGATGTGCGGATCCGGCATGAAGGCCGCGATGATCGCCTATGACCAGATCGCGCTTGGCCATGCCGAAACGATGATCGCCGGCGGCATGGAGAGCATGTCCAACGCCCCCTACCTTTTGCCCGCCATGCGCGGGGGGGCACGAATCGGGCATGGGCAAGTGATCGACCACATGTTCCTTGACGGGCTGGAAGACGCCTATGACAAAGGCCGCCTGATGGGCACCTTTGCCGAGGACTGCGCCGAAACTTTCCAATTTACCCGCGAGGCGCAGGACGCATATGCGCTGGCTTCCTTGTCCAATGCACTGGATGCGCAGAGGACCGGAGCCTTCGCCCGTGAGATCACGCCGGTGGCCTTGGCCACAAGGACCGGGCAGATCATGGTTGAATCGGATGAGCAGCCCGCCAAGGCCAAGCCGGAAAAGATCCCTCAGTTGAAGCCCGCTTTCCGCAAGGATGGCACGGTCACGGCGGCCAACTCTTCCTCGATTTCAGACGGAGCTGCCGCGCTTGTGCTGGCATCCGAGGATGCGGCGCGTGCGCAGGGTTTGAACATCCGCGCCCGGATCATGGGGCACGCCAGCCACGCGCAGGCACCGGGCCTGTTCACGACAGCCCCCGTCCCGGCTGCGCAGAAACTGCTCAAACGGCTGGGCTGGAGCGTGGATGACGTGGATCTGTGGGAGGTGAACGAGGCGTTCGCAGTGGTCCCCATGGCCTTCATGCAGGAAATGGGCATCCCCCGCGACAAGCTGAACGTGAATGGCGGCGCCTGCGCGCTGGGCCATCCCATCGGTGCCTCTGGCGCGCGGATCATGGTCACACTGCTGAACGCGCTTGAAACGCGCGGCCTGAAACGCGGCGTGGCGGCCATCTGCATCGGCGGCGGCGAGGGCACGGCCATCGCCATCGAACGGGTCTGATCCCGGTTTCTTCTTGCCCGAAATATCCTCGGGGGCGTCGAACGCAGTTCGACGGTGGGGGCGGAAGCCCCCATTCCCTGCACCAGAAAGTCACGTCATGCACGTCAATTACACCGACCTTGCCGCCACGATCAAAGCCCTGACCGAGGGTGAGAGCGACACCGTCGCCCTCATGGCCACCGTAGCCTGCGAGGTGCATCACAGCGACGACCGTTTCGACTGGACCGGGTTCTACCGTGTCACGGCCCCTGAGCTGTTGAAGATCGGCCCCTATCAGGGTGGACATGGCTGTCTTGTGATCCCGTTCTCGCGTGGCGTCTGCGGTGCCGCGGCGCGCACGGGGCAGGTGCAGATTGTCCCGGATGTCGAGGCGTTTCCGGGCCATATTGCCTGTTCCTCTTCAACCCGGTCGGAATTGGTGCTGCCGGTGTTCAGCGGCGCGGGCAAGTTGCTGGGGGTGTTCGACATCGACAGCGATCAGCCGGATGCGTTTACCGAGGGTGACGCACAGGCGATTCAATCCATTCTAGCGGATGTTTTCAGGGATGCAGAGTGATGTCCTTCTGACCGCGCTGCTTGCATGAGCCTTGAAGCTTGGGCCGTTTTTGCCCTGTTCTGGGTGGTCTTTGTCACCACGCCCGGACCGAACGCGGTAAATTGCATCACCAACGGCATGACCCACGGGTTCACCCGCAGCCTTTGGGGCGTGCTGGGCATCCTGACGCAGGCGACACTGTTCCTGACCCTATCCGCACTGGGGGTTACGGCCCTGATCGCGGCCTCACCGCAGGCCTTCGGTATCGCCAAGCTGGCAGGGGCGGCGGTGCTGATCTGGCTGGGCCTGCGCGGCTGGATCAATGCGGCCAAGCCAGCGCCTGTGGTCGCACCGCACGCGGGCTCGATCTACACGCGGGCCTTCATGATCGCCACGGTCAATCCCAAGAGCGTGGCTGGCTACCTTGCTGCTTTCAGCCAATTCGTGCAGCCGGATGTCCCCATTTGGACGCAGATGTGGGTGATCTTTCCCACCGCGCTTTTGATCACGGCGGGCAGCTACTGCACCTATACCGCACTTGGCGCAGCCTTGGGTCGCGCTGCTCTGGGTGCCGTGTTCAACGTCTGGCTCAGGCGCGGCATGGCGCTGTGCTTCATCCTTTACGGTGTGCTTCTTGGCGTATCGGCGCCGCCCGCAGCGCCATCCGGGGCTTGAACAAGCCCCACCGATGCGCCACTTGGGGCGGATGGATAATGCCTATGACCCTCCGACCGATCCCCTGAGCATCCTGCACGAAGATCACGAGATCATCGTTCTGGACAAGCCTGCCGGACTGTTGTCCGTGCCGGGGCGTGGGCCGGAGCTGGCCGATTGCCTGATCACGCGGTTGCAGGTGATTCACCCGCAGGCGCTGCTGGTGCATCGGCTGGACCGTGACACATCGGGCGTGATCGTTTTTGCGCTGACCCCCCACGCCCAGCGCAACCTTTCCCTGCAGTTCGAGGAAAAGCGAACGAAAAAGACCTATCAGGCGCGTCTGGAGGGTTTGCTGGAACCGCGCGAAGGCACCGTCGATCTGCCCTTGATCGTGGATTGGGAAAATAGGCCCCGCCAAATGGTCTGCCACACCACAGGTCGCCCGGCACAAACGGACTGGCGTGTGTTACGGCACGAAGGCGACACGACTCGGGTGCGGCTGTTCCCGCGCACGGGGCGCACCCATCAGCTGCGGGTGCATATGCTGGCTCTGGGGCATGTGATCCTTGGCGACACGATCTATGCCAGTGGTCAGGCGGTGGATCACCCGCGCCTGATGCTTCATGCCGAGGAATTGCGCCTGAGCCATCCCGACACCGGGCGCGGCATGAGTTTCCGCGCGCCTGTGCCGTTCTGAGGGGTCAGGGGATCAGACCAGGCCGGCCTGTTTGAATAGCGTCTTCAGATCCGCTTCGGGGCGCGCGCCGAAATGGCCAATGACCTCGGCCGCTGCCACACAGCCCATACGGCCCGACACTTCAAGGTCCTGCCCGGTCGCCATGCCATAGATGAATCCGGCCGCGAATTGGTCGCCTGCGCCTGTGGCATCGACGGGCACGATTTCGGTCACCGGAACGGTCACGGTCTGTTCGCCCTGCACCAGCACCACGTCGTGGCCCGACCGCGTGCAGACGATCAAGCCGGACTCGGACGCGGCTTGTTCCAAGGCTGTGCCCAGATCATCCGTCTCGTAGAGCGATTTCCATTCATGCTCGTTGCCGATCACATAATCCAGTGACCGGACAAGCCGCCGGAAATCGGTGCGGTGACGATCGACGCAGAAGGGGTCGGAGAGCGCGATCCCGGCCTTGCCGCCACCTTTGCGGCACGCGGCGGCGGCGGCCTCAAAAGCCTCTTTCCCCTTGGGTTTGTCGTAGAGATAGCCTTCAAGAAACAGGATCTTTGCCTTGCCCGCCACATCGGCAGGCACGTCATCGGGGCCGAGTTCGGCGGAAATGCCGAGATAGGTGTTCATCGACCGCTCGCCATCGGGCGAGACAAAGATCATGCTGCGCGACGTGGGCAACTCGCCGCCCTTGACCGGATCATTCACGAAGTCCGTGCCCCCCTTGGCCATTTCATCCGCATAGAAACGGCCCAGCGCATCATCGTGCACGCGGCCGATAAAGGCCGTTTCAAGCCCAAGATTGCCAAGACCTGCCAGCGTATTGGCCACCGAGCCGCCGGGTGCCTGACGGCGGTTCTCCATCGCGCCATAAAGAAGTTCGCCGCGTTCACGCTCGACAAGCTGCATGATGCCTTTCTGAATACCCATCAGGTCCAGAAAACTGTCGTCGGACTGGCTGATGACATCGACGATGGCGTTGCCGATACCGACAACCTGATAGGTCTTCATGGGGTCTTCTCCTCAAACGGGCACAGATCACGGATCAGGCAAGCGTTACATTTGGGTTTGCGCGCAACACAGGTATAGCGACCATGCAGGATCAGCCAGTGATGCGCGTGATGCTGGAAATCAGCGGGGATATTGTCCTCGATCGCGCGTTCTACGGCGGTCACGTCCTTGCCGGGGCAGATCCCGGTGCGGTTGCCAACGCGGAAGATATGGGTGTCCACCGCCTGCGTGGGCATGCCCCACCACATGTTCAGCACGACATTGGCGGTTTTGCGCCCCACGCCAGGCAGGGATTCAAGGGCTGCGCGGGAATTGGGCACCTCCCCGCCATAGTCGTCCACAAGGATACGGCTGAGTTTGATGACGTTCTTGGCCTTGTTGCGGAAGAGGCCGATGGTCTTGATATGCTGGATCAGACCTTCCTCGCCAAGATCCAGCATTTTCTGCGGCGTATCGGCGATCTTGAACAATTCCCGCGTTGCCTTGTTCACGCCGATATCGGTGGCCTGCGCGCTGAGCGCGACGGCGACCACGAGCGTATAGGCATTCACATGCTCCAACTCTCCCTTGGGTTCGGGATCAGCCGCCTGAAAGCGGGTGAAGATCGCACGCAGCGTATGGTAATCGAGTTGTCTGACCATGTCCGGTCTATGCCCTGACCGGCCCATCCGGGCAAGGGCCAAGGCATCGCATCCGCCCAGCTTGCGCGAAAGCGCAACATTCGGGTCGCGATAGCCGCCAAAGCTGCGTTAGGATCGACCCGACACATCAGGATAGATGCAGATGACACGCGAAACCACAGCCTCCCTTTCCATCACGGACAAAGATGCCGACGGCTATCATTATCACGTCATGCGCCGCGCCATCGAGATCATCGATGCGGCGGACAGCCCTTTGGCATTGGATGATCTGGCCGCGCGGATGGGGATGAGTGCGGCGCATTTCCAGCGGCTTTTTTCCGCGTGGGTCGGGGTCTCGCCCAAGCGGTATCAACAGTATCTGGCGCTGGATCATGCCAAGCGGTTGCTGACCGACCGTATGACGACACTGGAGGCCGCTGAAACGGCGGGGCTGTCGGGCACCGGACGGTTGCATGATCTTTTCCTGCGGTGGGAGGCCATGAGCCCCGGTGAATTCGCCAAGCGGGGCGAGGGGTTGCAGATCAATTATGGCTGGTTCACGAGTCCTTTTGGCGAGGTTCTGGCGATGGGCACCGAGCGCGGCCTCTGCGGTCTGGCCTTTACCGAAGAGACAGGTCGGGATGCCGCAATGGCCGATATGACTGCGCGTTGGCCCGCAGCCGGTTATCACCATGCGCCGGATGCCGTGGCCCCTTGGGTCACTGCGGCCTTTGGTGGCGGCGGCGAGTCGGCGCTGCATTTGATCGGCGCCCCTTTCCAGATCAAGGTTTGGGAGGCGCTGCTGTCCATCCCGTCAGGTCATGTCACCACATATTCCGACATCGCCGGAGCCATCGGCCATCCCCGGGCGGTTCGCGCCGTGGGCACGGCCGTGGGGCGCAATCCGGTCAGTTGGCTGATCCCTTGTCATAGGGCGCTGCGAAAATCGGGGGGGCTGGGTGGCTATCACTGGGGCCTTCCGGTCAAACGCGCGATGCTGGCCTATGAATCCGCGCGGGTGGACGCCTGACGATGTAAGGGCTGGATTGATCACGATTGCGGGACAATGGGCGATTTTCTGCCAAGTCCGATATTTCCTTGGGTTGGGAGGGAACGAAGCTTGGGTTATAAGCGTTACAGATCTGAACATTCAGACGTAACCAAGAGGCATCACATGACCCGAGCTCAAAAACCCCTTCTGCTGCTGGCTGGCCTTTCGCTGGTAGCCGTGACCGCTTGCACCGAACCGACCGGCACAGGTGACCCGAACGACCCGAACCGCAACACCCGTCAGGGTGCCGTCGTTGGCGGGATGCTGGGCGCGGCCACAGGCGCGCTGGTAAGTGACAACCGTGCACGTGGTGCCGTGATCGGCGGTATTCTGGGTGCAGGCACCGGTGCCATCGTCGGCAACAACCTGGACAAGCAGGAAGCCGAACTGCGCCGGGATCTGGGCAACCAGGCGCGCATCACCAATACAGGCGACCGCCTGATCGTGTCGATGCCGCAGGACATCCTGTTCGCCACGGACAGCGCCACGCTGCGTTCGGATCTGCAGGGTGATCTGCGCACCATCGCCAGCAGCCTGAACAGCTATCCCGACACCACGATTCAGGTGGTGGGCCACACCGACAACACGGGTGCTGCCTCCTATAATCAGCAGCTTTCCGAGCGTCGTGCCAATGCAGTTGCAGGCGTGCTGATCAGCAGCGGAGTGTCGGGCGGTCGGATCCGCACCTTCGGCGCGGGCGAAGATCAGCCCATCGCGTCGAACCTGACACCAGAAGGTCGCGCGCAGAACCGCCGCGTCGAGATCGTGATTGTTCCCAACGGCTGATCCGCCGGAACTGGTCAACGAAATAGAACGCCCCGCCTGATTGGCGGGGCGTTTTCTATTCTGCCGGATCAAGAATGCACTTCAACAGAGCAGCGTGCAGTCGATCACAGCGCCTGTGCGCCTGCATGACTTGTCCACGCGGTCCGATGGGTTAGGTGTGACCTATCCTGTTCAACAGTTTTGAAGGTGCCCTAAATGTCGCAACCCGTTCTTCTGGGCCTGTCCGGATCGCTACGCGCCGGATCGTTCAACCGTAAACTTCTGGCCGAGGCAGCGCGACTGTTCGGTGAGGCAGAGTTTATGGAGGGCGATCTGAACCTGCCGCTCTACAACGGTGATCTGGAGGATGCAGAAGGCATCCCCGCCGCGGTTCAAAAGCTGGCAGACCAGATTGCCGCTGCCGATGCTGTCGTAATTTCAACGCCCGAATACAACAAGGGCATTTCCGGAGTGATGAAAAATGCGCTGGATTGGGTCAGCCGCACCAAGGGGTCGCCCTGGTCGGGCAAGCCGGTGGCAATTCTGTCCGCCACCGCTGGCCGCGCGGGAGGGGAGCGCGCGCAGGTGATGCTGCGCAACTGCATGGTCGCGTTTCGTCCCCGCATCCTGCAGGGGCCCGAGATGTTGCTGGCGCAGACCTCGGAGCAATTCGACGAGAACGGTCACCTGAAGGGCGAGATCTACATCAAGACCCTGACGGATCTGATGGCCGCCCTACGAGCGGAAATTGCGCGCGGCTGATATGGTCTTCGGAAGGCGGGTTCAGCGCCCGCCTTCACCACGCCGATCCGCTTCGGCCCCGATATCAAACATCCGTGCGGCGATGGACTGGCCAAGACGCAGATCGCCCAGCACTACTGTTGTGCTGTTTCCCGCATCGTCATTGATGACCCACTGGCGCAACTGGATCGGGTTGCCGGTAAAGACCATCTGGATATTGCCATACTCGGGATGTTGCGGGTCCTGTGCCGTCACGGTCGTCGCGGTGCCATCGTAGCTGTGCCCCGTCACCATGCGGGCTTGTCCAAGGTTCACCCGCTCGGCAAGGATGATCGACAAAGGCGTGCGTGCCAGTGGATATGTCTCGGGTCCGGTGTTGGACTTGGGATCAAAAATCGCAACTGTGCCGGCGCTGGCCAGAACCAGCGTCTGATCGGGCGGGGCATATTCAAAGCGGATCCGCCCCGGTCGGTTTATATAGATCGTGCCGGTGGAAATGGTGCCATCCGCGTTGATCTGCGTGAAGTCGCCGGACGCGGTCCGCATGTCGTTCAGATAACTGGATATTTCAGCAAGCGGCAGTTTCTCTGCCGCCGCCGGAAGGGCCAACGCCATCGCAAGGACAGGTCCGAGCAGGGGGGCCAGAAGAAAGCGCATCATGTTCATGCTCTCCATATATGCCGCTTTTGTTCGCTCTGCACCTTGCCTGGCGTCACAAAAGCGAGACACCGCCGAGAGCCGTGCGTGAAGTGATGGTGCCTCAGTGTTCCGGCACCAGCACTTCGCGCTTGCCCACGTGGTTGGCGGGGCTGACGACGCCCTGTTCCTCCATCTGTTCGACCAGACGCGCGGCCTTGTTGTAGCCGATGGCCAGTTTGCGCTGGATATAGGAGGTGGAGCATTTGCGATCCTTGACGACAATCGCCACGGCGGTGTCGTACAGCGCATCCTCCAGATCGGTATTGCCGCCGCTGGCCAGACCCAGAACTGCGTCGATATCGGCCTCGCGATCCTCGTCCGGGCCATCCAGAACCGAGTTCATGTATTTCGGCGGACCGAAGGCCTTGAGGTGGTTGACGATCTCCTCGACTTCTTCATCGCTGACGAAGGGGCCATGGCACCGGATGATCTTGGCGCCGCCCGCCATGTAGAGCATGTCGCCCATGCCCAAAAGCTGCTCGGCGCCCATTTCGCCCAGAATGGTGCGGCTGTCGATCTTGGACGTCACCTGGAACGAGATCCGGGTCGGGAAGTTTGCCTTGATCGTGCCGGTGATGACATCCACTGACGGGCGCTGAGTCGCCATGATCAGATGTATACCAGAGGCCCGCGCCATCTGCGCCAAGCGCTGTATGCAGGCTTCGATCTCCTTGCCGGCGACCATCATCAGATCCGCCATCTCGTCGACGATGACGACGATATAGGGCATCTTTTCGGGCATCAGTTCTTCGGTTTCGAACACCGGCTCGCCAGTCTCATCGTCAAAGCCGGTCTGGACCGTGCGGCTGAACATCTCGCCCTTGGCCAGCGCATCGGCCACGCGGCTATTATAGCCATCGATGTTGCGCACGCCCATCTTGGACATCTTGCGATAGCGCTCTTCCATCTCGCCCACGACCCACTTTAGGGCGACGACCGCCTTTTTCGGGTCGGTCACAACGGGCGAGAGCAGATGCGGGATGCCGTCATAGACGGACAGTTCCAGCATCTTGGGGTCGATCATGATCAACCGGCATTCTTCCGGCGTCAGGCGGTAGAGCAGCGACAGGATCATCGTGTTGATCGCCACCGATTTACCCGACCCCGTAGTTCCGGCAATCAGCAGGTGAGGCATCTTGGCGAGGTTCGCGACGATGGGATCGCCGCCGATGTCCTTGCCCAGCGCCAGCGGCAGTTTCATGTTGCTGTCGCCATAATCGCGCGCCGAAAGGATCTCGCGCAGGACCACTTTTTCGCGGTTCTCGTTCGGCAGTTCGATCCCGATGACGGTGCGGCCAGGCACGGTGGAGACGCGCGCCGACAGGGCCGACATGGACCGGGCGATGTCATCTGCCAGACCGATCACGCGGCTGGCCTTGAGGCCCGGCGCGGGTTCCAGCTCATACATGGTCACGACGGGGCCGGGGCGGACCGAAACGATGTCGCCCTTGACACCATAATCATCCAGCACGGATTCGAGCATCCGCGCGTTCTGCTCCAGCGCCTCATCGCTGAGGTGGTGTCGCTGGATCAGCGCGGGGTTCGACAACAGCGCCAGTGGGGGCAGTTCATAAACGGCCTCTTCCGGGTCGAATTTCAGCGCGGGCTGGGCCTCGGCCTTGGCGCGGGTCGAGGGCTGAACAGGCTTGCGCGGCGGGTGTTGCACCACGCTGCGGGGTTGCGCCACCGGGATCTGCATAGGCTCGGGCTGGAGGGTGTAGGGCTGATCGGCCTGATAGGCAAAGGCATCGTAATCATCCTGATCCGCATCATCCACCTGATCAAACGGCGCATCATAGGCGTTGTCATAGGAGTCGTCGAAAATGTTGTCATCATGCGACCCGGCGGCATAGGCCACAGGCGTCGCAGCGGCAGCGATAGACGCGACCGGAGTCATGGCGGCGGAAGCAGCCGCAGCCACCACGCCTTTGTGGGCCGCGGTCAGCGGCGGTTCGGCCTTGATCGCGGTTCGGGTCGGATTGAAGACAAGCGGGTCCGGCCCACGCCCACGTCCGCGGGTCAAAGGGGCGTGTTGCGCCGGGGCCATGGGCGGCACAGGACGCACGCGTGACTTGATGACATCTGCGATCTTGGCCCGGATACGGTCGTCACCGGGGGCCAGATCATGCTGGGCAAAAGCGGCGGCCGGAAATTGTTCGACCAGTTCCGGCTCGGGCATGGCTTCGACGCGGCGGCCGAAACCGGGAACACGGGCCAGCAGACCAGATTTGATCTTGCCGATGGGACCCGGATCAGGTTCGTGCTGCCATGCAGCCTCGTCCTGCCATTGTTCGTCTTCTTCCCAGTTCATCGACGGAGGCGCCGGGGGAAGGTCGTTGCGTCGCGCCACCAATGGGGCGCGTTCAGACTGTGCCATCAAGGGCGCACGACGCGGGTCTGCCATCAGTGCTGAGCTCGCCTGCATGGATTGCGTTGCAGCCCAGGCTGCAGCCTCTTCGGCCTCGCGCGTGCGGATCAACCGCCTCTCGGCAGCGCGAGCCTGCAAGCCCTGCGCCATCTGGACCGTGCCGGATGCGCCGCGTCCCATCATCTGCATCAGCCGCGCATAAGACAGAATGAGTCCGACAAGAAGAAAGCGTCCGATCCGCTTCAATTCGATGCGGGTGAAGCCCAGCACAAAGGATCCCAATGCCAGCATCGCCAGCGCCAGAACCAGCGATGCCAGTTTGATCCCCACGGCAGAACCCAGTGGAACGGTAGTCAACACCATCCCCATGATCATGTCGCCGAAGACGCCGCCCAGACCGAAATGATGCGTCTCGCGCCAGACATCTCCGGGATTGAGTGTTGCGGCATATACCGAGCACAGCGCCACGGCGATGGGCGCAAAGATCAGCCGCCCCATGGCGCGTTCTTCGCCCCTGTGCAGCGCAAAGCGCACGCCCCAAGCAAACAGCACAATGGCGATGGCCCAACTGCCCCAGCCTGCGATCATGAACAGAGGGGCCGCGATGGTCGCACCCATCCGGCCCATCCAGTTCTGCACCGGCGCATCGGTGGCCGACAGGAAAGACGGATCTTCGGGATTGTAGGAGATGACCATCGCCGCCGCCGCGCAGCCCAGAACGATCAGCACCAGCCCCAACAGTTCCTTGCCGCGCTTTTCAATCGCTGCCTGAACGTCGCTGTCGAACAGCGGATCGCGCCCACGGGTCTGATATGCCATGCCTGCCCTCGTCCTCTTACCCATAGATGCAGTCGCGCAGGGCGATCAGCCCGGCCTGCATCTCGTTGATTGGGGCCACCATTGCGACCCGGATATAGCCTTTGCCGGGGTTGTCCCCGTTCACGTCGCGGCTCAGATAGGCACCGGGCAGAACCCGCACGCCTGTCTGCTGCCAGAGTTTCAATGCCGCTGACTCGCCATCCTCGACGGGCAGCCACAGAAAGAACCCGGCGTCAGGTCCCTTGTAGCTGTTCACACCCGCGAAGACCGCATCGGCGGCCTGATATTTCTCGCCATAGAGACGACGGTTCTCGATCACATGATCCTCGTCGGCCCACACCGTTTCCGAGGCCCGCTGCAACGGTAGGGGGATCGGTGCACCGGCATAGGCGCGCAGCTGACGCGCCCGTGCGATGCTTTGCGGACCGCCCGCCATGAAACCTGACCGCAGGCCCGGCAGATTGGAGCGTTTGGACAGCGAGTGAAAAATGACCACGCGCTCGGGATCCGCACCCATCTCGGCGGCCACCTCAAGCGCGCCGACGGGCGGCGCGTCACGATAGATCTCGGAATAGCACTCATCGGCGAAGATCTTGAAATCATAGCGCTCTGCCAGCGCTATCAGATTGCGCCAATACTCCCGGCTTGCCACAGATCCCTGCGGGTTGGCGGGCGAGCAGATATAGGCCGCTGCTGTCCGGTTCAGCACCTCGACGGGCATGGACGTGTAATCGGGCAGGTAGCCTCCGTCACGGGTGGCGGGCACGAAGACAGGCTCTGCCGCCACCGAAATCGCGCCGATCATGTAGACCTGATAGAAGGGGTTCGGCATCAGGATCGCGGGCTTGGCCCCGGCTTTCTGTTCCGGGACCAGCGCCATACAGGCGTTATAGAGCCCCTCGCGCGTGCCGTTCAGCGTCATCACCTGCTTTTGTGCATCAAGGCTTACGCCATAGCGCCGCGCGATCCACGCACCGATCGTATCCAGCAGTTCGGGCGTTCCCTCGTTGGGCGGATAGCGACCGAAATCGGCGATATTCTCGGCGATCACGCGGCCGACCCAATCGGGAAAAGCGTGTTTCGGCTCTCCGATCGTCATATGCACGACTGGTCCGCCGGGCGCGTGCGCGTCCAGAAGTTCCCGCAAGCGCGGAAACGCATAGGCCGGTAGGTTCGAGAACCGCTCGGGGAACATGTTTAAACTGCCTCAATCATCGGGATCATGACGCCCCGTTTGGTTGCAAACTATCGAACCGCGCGGCTTGCGTCCAGAAAAAGCAGCGGGATTCCGGCCTCTTGTGGCATTTCAGCAAAAGAGGTGCTGCAAAGATGCCCTGGGTCGGCTGTTCCGCTTAACCGAGCGCGGTTTCGGCCGCCGCAGACAGGCGCAACAGCCGCTCTTCGGCCATAGGCGCCCCCATCAGCATGATCCCGCAACCGGGCGTGCCTGTGGGCAGGGTCGTGGCGCAAAGGCCCATCAGATTCCCTGCGCGCGTATTGCGCAGGGTCAGCAGGTTTTCGGTCACATAGTAGTCGTGATCCGACATCAGCCGCTCCAGATTTGGCGGCGTATTGGGCGCGGTCGGGCAGATCACCGCGTCAAAACCGGCCATGCGGGCGTGCCATGCCTGCCGCCCCGCATCAAGGGTGCGCCATGCGGCCACGTAGTCAGCAGCCTTGAAGGCCGCTCCGCCCCGGAAGCGTTCAAGAATCTGGTCGAACATCAGATGGGGGGCTGCTTCGATCACCTCGCGCCAGATGCCGTATGCCTCTGCGGTGAACAGGATAGGAGCCAGCTTCATTGCCTCTGCCAGTTCAGGGGCTTCGACCTCTTCGATGGTGGCGCCTGCGGCCTCAAGCCGCTGGACAGCCTTGGCAAAAGCCGTGGCGGGCGCATCGCGCAGATCGTCCATCACGACGGTCTTCAGGATCGCCAGACGCCGCCCTGACAGGCTTGCCCCGCGCAAATCTGCGGGCTTACCCCCTTCAAGTGCGGCCAGAAGAAGCGCCGCGTCCTCGACCGAGCGTGTCAGAGGTCCGACCGTATCGAACCGCTCGCACAGCGGAACAACACCGGCGCAGGACACCCGCCCTGCCGTGGTCTTGAGGCCGACAAGGTCGTTCCAGCCTGCCGGAATCCGCACCGACCCGCCCGTGTCTGTGCCAATCCCCGCCGAAGCCAGCCCAAAGGCCACGGAAGTCGCAGCACCCGAGCTGGACCCGCCCGGAACAGCGGCGTGGTCATTCACGTTCGGCGGGGTGGCGGTCACGGGATTCAGGCCCAGCCCACTGAAAGCAAGTTCACTGGTATGGGTCTTGCCCAGACAGATCAGTCCCGCGGCCGTGGCGTTGCGCAACACGTCGGCATCGCGGTCCGGCACGCGCCCTTTCAGCAGGGCAGAGCCCGCCTCGGTCAGCACCCCGGCGGTATCGAAAAGGTCTTTCCAACTGATGGGCACACCGTCGAGAGGCGACAGGCGCAGTCCGGCCCGCGCGCGCGCCCGCGCAGCCCCGGCTTCGGACAAGGCGCGGTCCGGCATGGTCCGGGCATAGATGCGGTCTGTCATCGGATGCGCGGCGATGGCGTCCAGATAGGCCTGTGTCAGATCGACCGGGTCCAGTTTTCCCGCGCCGATGGCTCGTCCTTGATCCGCCGCTGTGCGGCCCAGCCAATCCTGCATCCCCAACCCCTCCCGATACCGATATGTCGCAGACGGTAGCGTCAGTCAGGCGCATGGACAATCCCATCCATTCCCCCATATTTGCGCCATGACATATGACAGCGATATCCTGATTGTGGGCGGTGGGCTGAATGGCCCTGTTCTGGCACTCGCCCTTGCCCGGTCGGGCCTGACTTCGACTGTGATCGACGCACAGCCTGCGGACTCGCTTGCGGCGGACGGGTTCGACGGGCGCTCATACGCGTTGGCGTTGGCCTCGGTCCGCCTGCTACGGCGGCTTGGGCTGTGGGAGGCGCTGGCGGATGACGCGCAGCCGATGCTGGAGATCAAGGTCAGCGACGGCCGCGCCGGCGAGGGGCCGCTTTCGCCCTTCCATCTGCATTTTGACCATGCCGAGATCGAAGAAGGCCCGATGGGCCACATGGTCGAGGACCGCCATCTGCGCCAGGCGGTACTTGAGGCGATCACTGACAACCCTTTGATTACAAGGCTGAACGGCGAAACCGTCATTGCGCAGGATGCTGGCGCGCAGGGGATCACGGTCACCCTCGCCTCTGGCCGGATCTTGACTGGGCGAGTGCTGGTGGGTGCCGATGGACGCCGATCCGGCACGGCAGAGCGGGCAGGAATCAGCCGGACAGGATGGGATTACGGACAAACCGCGTTGGTCTGCGCCATCGCGCATGACCTTCCGCATCACGGCATCGCACATCAGTTCTTCATGCCGCCGGGACCTCTGGCGATCCTGCCGCTGAAGGGCAATCGCAGTTCCATCGTCTGGTCGGAAACGCATGCCAATGCCGCGGCGTTCAATGCCTTGTCGGATGAGGACTACCTGACCATGCTGCGTCCGCGTTTCGGCGATTTTCTGGGCGAGATCCGGCTGGCCGGGGCGCGCTACACCTATCCGTTGAACCTGACCCTCGCCAACAGCTTTATAGCACCTCGTCTTGCGCTGGTGGGAGATGCCGCGCATGGCGTGCATCCGATCGCTGGACAGGGCCTTAACGCAGGTCTGCGCGATATCGCGGCACTGACGCAGGTGATGACGGATGCAAGACACCGCGGCGAGGATATCGCCTCGGATTCGGTGCTGGAACGCTATCAGCAATGGCGGCGGTTCGACACCGCGACACTGGCGCTGGCGACGGACCTGACGAACAGGATCTTTGCAAGCGACAACCCTTTGTTACGGCTGGGCCGCGATATCGGCATGGGTGTCGTCAATGCCATCCCGGGCCTGCGTCGCGGGTTTATCCGTGAGGCCGCCGGGCTGACAGGCGACCTGCCAGAGTTGATGCGGGGCTGACCGCCTCAATCACCCAGCTTTGCGTGCACCTCGTCCAGATCGATCTCGCCCACCGGCATCTTGTTGGCAGGGTTTTCGAAATCGTATTTGAACAGGTCGAAGTCGCGCTTGTAGATCTCATAAACCAGATGCATCGACAGATCGTCGAAGTAATCTTCGACAGGATGCAGACGCTTGGGCCCGTGCCCCTCGGATTCATTGAAACGCGGGATCGTCGCCAGATCCACCTTGTGGGGCGTTTCGATCGCGTCCAGCACGGCCTGCATCCCGTCATTGAACGCCTCGGTCCAGAAGATGCTGTCGTAGCGACCGCCATTGACGATGAAGGTCGAGACATGCCCCGACATCGCCGACCAATGGATATCCGGCTCCATCGGGCGGCGCCAGCGGATGGTGTCGCGTGCGAACAGAAGAAAACGGCGGAAACTGCGGATCTGGTCGAATTCGGCTGTGCCATCCTCGCCTCCAACCTCGATCCCGTATTTCTGGGTCAGCATGGGCACCAGATTGCCGCGATAGCGACGCCCGTTCCGCTGGATGCCACAGATCTTGTCAAAGAATGACGACAGGATGCGGGTATAGGGATTGCGCACGCAGGTGAAGGCATAGGAGGCATGCTCCTTCACATTCTTCTCGATCAGGACCTGACTTTCAGGCTGTGCCCATTTGTGCAGGCCAGCGGTGGAATCATGGATGTCACCGTCGAAGAACGCGCCATGATCCGAGTAAAAGAGGATCTGTCCGATGGTCGAGCAGGCGCATTTCGGCACCACGCGATAGACCACGCTCTCGCTTTCCGTCATCCAAGTGCCCGGAAACCCCATCTGCTCTGCCTCCAAACCACGCGTCTTTTTTATGCGACGCTATATACCAACTTTGCAAAATCGAAAGAAAGCCTGTTTATTCATTCCTCTGGGATCGGTATCACTCTTCCTCATATCTGTAACCAAAGGCTTGTGGTTTCCTGAATGGCGAGAATTGCATTCATTCTTCTGTGCCACAAGGACCCCGAAGCGATCATCGCGCAGGCACAGCGTCTGACGGCTGTGGGCGACTTCATGGCCATCCATTTCGATGGGCGCGCCAGTGACGCCCATTATCGCAAGATACGGGATGCGCTGCGGAACAATCCCAATGTCACCTTCGCCAAGCGGCGGGTCAAATGCGGCTGGGGTGAATGGTCTTTGGTCAGGGCAACCTTGGCGGCTGTTCATGCGGCGGTGGACGCTTTTCCCCGCGCCACGCATTTCTACATGCTGTCGGGTGACTGCATGGCCATCAAGTCGGCAGAATACGCCCATGCCTTCCTTGACTCCGCAGACATGGACTACATCGAAAGCTTCGACTTCTTCGAAAGTGACTGGATCAAGACCGGGATGAAGGAAGACCGGCTGATCTACAGGCACTTCTTCAACGAACGGAACAACAAGCGCCTGTTCTATGCTGCTTTCAACCTTCAGAAACGTCTCGGTCTGAAGCGAGATATCCCGCAGGACCTTCAGATCCAGATCGGCAGCCAATGGTGGTGCCTGCGCCGCCGCACGATCGAACAGATCCTCGATTTCACCCGCCGCCGTCCCGATGTGATGCGCTTCTTCAGCACCACATGGATCCCGGATGAGACATTCTTTCAGACCCTCGTCCGCCACCTGATCCCCGAGGCCGAGATCAACTGCCGCACCCTGACCTTCCTGATGTTCTCGGATTACGGGATGCCGGTGACATTTTACAACGACCATTACGATTTGCTGCTCAGCCAGGATTTCCTTTTCGCGCGCAAGATTAGCCCCGGCGCCACGACGCTCAAGGCGCGGTTGGGCGATCTCTATGCCGCCGAAGGGGTGCGCTTCCAGATCTCGAACGAGGGGCGCAGTCTTTACAAGTTCCTTGCCGGGCGGGGCCGGATCGGTCGCCGCTTCGCGTCCCGCTTCTGGGAGACGGAAAGCACGCTGGGCAGAGAGCGTGAATTGCTGATTCTGGTCTGCAAGAAATGGCACGTGGCCAAACGCCTGCTCTACCGTATCCGTCAGGTCACGAACGTGCCGGTGATCGAGTATCTTTTCAACGAGGAGAGCACCTATCTGCCTGATCTGGGCGGCATCCAGTCCAGTCTTGGCAAGCGCACGCGGCATCGCCGCGCGCTGATGCGGATGCTGTTCGACTATTACGAAACGGATCGGTTGATCGTGTGCATGGACCCCGGCAATCTGGACCTCTTGCAGGATTTTTGCGGTGACCGCTCGACCACACGTCTGCTCGAGGTCGAATGCCAGTTCTCGGACGACTACCTGATCGGTCATGCGAAACGCGTGGGTCTGGCGGGAGAGCAGACCCCGCCCGATACGCTGGCGCGGCTGCTGCCCACGATCCGCAACGACATGACCTTCGAAAGCGACCGGATCCGCGATCAGAACTTTGAACATCACCACCGCATCCGTGAGATCGACCCGGTCGAAGAGAACACGCGGAAACTGTCGCAGTTTCTTGCCATTTCCCACGACAAGGCGCATGAAATCGCAGCAACCGACTATCTTTTTGCCGACTGAGGTGCCCGATGGCCTATACTTATGACGACCAGAACGTGTTCGCAAAGATCCTGCGCGGGGAGATTCCAAGCCGCAAGGTTCTGGAGACCGAACACACGCTGGCCTTTCATGACATTTCCGAACAGGCACCCGTCCATGTGCTGGTGATCCCCAAGGGGCCTTACGTCACCTATGATCACTTCGCGCAGGCCGCCTCGGATGCCGAGATCGTGGACTTCACCCGCGCCATCGGCGAGGTTTGCCGGATCATGGAGGTGCAGCCCGGAATGGGTGGCGGCGGTTTCCGCGCTATCTCGAACGCGGGTGCCGCGGGGGTGCAGGAAGTGCCGCATCTGCATGTGCATATCCTTGGCGGACGTGTGCTGGGCCGGATGCTACCGCGCGCAGAATAGGCGCCGCGCCCTGTTTCTTCTTGCCTAAAATATCCCCGCGCGGAGCGCATCCGACAGGTGTCGCAGGCGCGCGGGATGGGATCAGGCAGAGCGGGTCAGGTTCAGGAATACATCCTGCAGGTCGGCCTGTTCTGTCTTGACGTCGCGGATGGACACACCCGCATCATGCACCGCTTCCAAGACCTGCTCGGCCGAGGTTTGGCTGGTGTGATAGCTGATGGCCAGCGATCCGTCGGGACGCCGTGTCACGTCCAACCCCGGGCCGGCAGGCAAGGTCTGGGCCGGGCTGGCGGGGTGGATCACCATGGTCTTGCGGTCCATCTGGCCCAGAAGGTTAGCTGTACTGTCGCGGGCGACGACCTGTCCCTGATTGATGATGGCGATCTGGTCGCACATTTCCTCGGCCTCTTCGAGGTAATGGGTCGTCAGGATGATGGTCATGCCCTGTTCGCGGTTCAGCCTGCGGATATTGGTCCACAGCATCTGGCGCAATTCGATGTCCACGCCTGCTGTGGGTTCGTCCAGCACAAGGATTTGCGGGTGATGCACCAGCGCCTTGCCCAGCAGAAGCCGCCGCCGCATCCCGCCTGACAGGGTGCGGGCATAGGCATCGGCCTTGTCCTCAAGCCCGATCAGGGCCAGAATTTCGTCGCTGCGCCTTTGGGATTTTGGCACGCCGTAAAGACCCGCCTGCACTTCCAGCGCGGCGCGCGGCGTGAAGAACGGGTCAAGGTTCAGCTCTTGCGGCATCACGCCGATCGCGGCGCGCGACTGGCGCGGGTTCACATCCTGATCAAAGCCCCAGATCCGCACCTGTCCTGCGGTCTTGACCACCAGCCCTGCAAGGATGTTGATCAGCGTGGACTTGCCCGCCCCGTTCGGCCCCAGCAGGCCGAAGACCGACCCGGTAGGAATATCAAGGTCAACGCCCCGCAGCGCCTGTTTTTCCGGTTGGCCCTTGGCCCCGCCATAGGTTTTCACCAGCCCCCGGATTTCGATCGCATTGCCGCTCATGGTCTACTTGCCCCTGCTCGTCTCATCGCTCATAACGGACCTAATCCAATTGACCGCGAAAGGGAATGTCCCGAGATGACGATCGAGGCGCCAGAGACAAAGCTTGTCGATACCTACCGCGTGGCCTGTGACGGGGGCGAAGGTGCCCTGGGCCATCCGCGTGTCTGGCTACAGATACCGCACGAACATGGATGGGTGGAATGTCCCTATTGCGATTGCAAATTCGTGCACCGCGATTTCGAGGGCAAGGTCTGATCGCTGGCCAGTGTTCTGCTTGAACGGGCAGATGCCTCCGGCGGGGATATTTTGAGCAAGAAGACGCAGCGGGCCCAAGGCCCGCGAAAGGGGCGCGCATGACATTCGGCAAGGGTTGCCACCTGCATCTGATCGACGGCTCGGCCTTCATCTTTCGCGCCTATCACGCGCTGCCGCCGCTGACGCGGAAGTCCGATGGCTTGCCGATTGGCGCTGTGTCGGGCTTTTGCAACATGTTGCAGCGCTATGTGGAAAACAACAGCGGCGCGGATGCGGCGACCCATGTGGCCGTGATCTTCGACAAGGGCAGCCATACGTTCCGCAACGACATGTATGACCTCTACAAGGCCAACCGCGAGGCCATGCCCGAGGACCTGCGCCCCCAGATCCCTTTGACGCGCGCCGCGACCGAGGCGTTCAACATCGCCTGCAAGGAGTTGGAGGGGTTCGAGGCTGATGACATCATCGCGACCCTGGCCTGTCAGGCCCGTGAGGCCGGGGGCCGCGTGACCATCGTCAGTTCGGACAAGGACCTGATGCAGCTGGTGGGTGACGGGGTCGAGATGCTGGACCCCATGAAGAACCGCCGCATCGACCGCGAGGGTGTGATCGAGAAATTCGGCGTCGGCCCCGAACATGTGGTCGATGTGCAGGCGCTGGCAGGCGACAGCGTGGACAACGTCCCCGGCGCCCCCGGTATCGGCATCAAGACGGCGGCGCTGCTGATCAACGAGTTCGGCTCGCTTGAGGCGCTTCTTGATCGTGCGGAAGAGATCAAGCAACCCAAGCGGCGGGAGGTGTTGCAGCAGCACCGCGCACAGATCGAACTGTCCAAGCGGTTGGTGCAGCTTGACTGCGACATGGTGCTGGATTTCACGTTGGATGATCTGGAAATTCGTGATCCTGATCCGGACAAGCTGTTGGCCTTTCTGGCGGAGATGGAGTTCCGCACCCTGACCAAGCGGATCTCGGATGCGCTGGGCGTCAAGGCACCCGTGATCAAGGACACCGACCCTGCCGGGGCGGCACCTTTGAGCGACAGCCCGGACAACGGCACCGCCCCCGCCGAGGTGCCCTTTCCCAAGACCTATGAACGCGTGGCGGATATGGCCGCCCTTGAGCGCTGGATCACTCTGATCCGTGACCGGGGCCATGTGGCCGTGGATACTGAAACTACCAGCCTTGACGAGATGCGCGCCGAACTGGTTGGGATTTCCCTGTGCGTCGAGGCGGGCAGCGCATGCTATATCCCGCTGGGTCACAAGGCGGGGGCGGCGGATGATCTGTTCGGATCAGACGCGCTTGCCGAGGGGCAATTGCCCATGTCGGATGTTCTGGCCGCGCTGAAGCCTGTGCTTGAGGACGACAGCATCCTCAAGATCGGGCAGAACATGAAGTATGACGCCAAGATCTTTGCCCGCCATGCAATTACGGTGGCGCCCATCGATGATACGATGCTGATGTCCTATGCCCTGAATGCCGGACTGCACGGGCATGGGATGGACACGCTGTCCGAGCGGTATCTGGAGCATGAACCGATTGCCATCAAGACGCTTCTGGGTGGCGGCAAATCCGCGATCACCTTTGACCGCGTGCCGATTGACGAAGCGGTAACCTACGCCGCCGAAGATGCGGACATTACCCTGCGCCTGTGGCAGTTGTTCCGCCCTCAACTGCACCGCGCGCGGGTCACGACCGTTTATGAAACCCTTGAGCGCCCGTTGGTGCCCGTATTGGCGCGGATGGAGATGGCAGGCGTCAAGGTGGACCGCGACACCCTCAGCCGCATGTCCAATGCTTTCGCGCAGAAGATGGCGGGGCTGGAGGCCGAGATTCACGAACTGGCCGGTGAGACGTTCAATGTCGGCTCCCCCAAGCAATTGGGCGAGATCCTGTTCGACAAGATGGGGTTGGAGGGCGGCAAGAAGGGCAAGACCGGCGCTTATGCCACGGGTGCCGATGTGCTGGAGGATCTGGCGACAATGCACGATCTGCCCGGTCGCGTGCTGGACTGGCGGCAGTTGAGCAAGCTGAAATCCACCTATACGGATGCATTGCAGGATCACATCAACCCAGAAACGGGGCGGGTGCATACGTCCTATATGCAGACGGGGGCGAATACGGGGCGACTGTCCTCGACCGATCCCAACCTGCAGAACATCCCCGTGCGCAGCGAGGAAGGCCGCCGCATTCGCGAGGCTTTTGTGGCCCCTGAAGGCCGGGTGCTGGTGAGCCTCGATTACAGCCAGATCGAGCTGCGGATTCTGGCCCATATCGCCGGGATCGACGCGCTGAAACAGGCCTTCCGTGAGGGGCAGGACATTCACGCCATGACCGCCTCCGAGATGTTCGACGTGCCGATGGACCAGATGACGTCCGATATCCGCCGCCGCGCAAAAGCGATCAACTTCGGCGTGATCTATGGGATTTCCGGCTTTGGTCTGGCGCGCAACCTGCGCATTCCGCGGGCCGAGGCGCAGGGTTTCATCGACCGTTATTTCGAGCGTTTTCCCGGTATCCGCACCTATATGGACGAAACCAAGGCCTTTGCGCGCGACCATGGCTATGTCCAGACGCTGTTCGGGCGCAAGATCCACACGCCAGACATCAATGCCAAGGGACCGACCGCAGGCTTTGCCCAGCGCGCAGCGATCAACGCGCCCATTCAGGGCACAGCCGCTGATATCATCCGCCGCGCGATGATCCGCATGCCCGCCGCGATCAAGGGCCAGCCCGCCACGATGCTGTTGCAGGTGCATGACGAATTGATCTTCGAAGTGGATGAAAACGCCGCCGACCGGTTGATCGACACCGCGCGAGAGGTGATGCAAACCGCCTGCGAGCCGGTGTTGAAACTGGATGTGCCGCTGATCGTGGATGGTGGCAAAGGGCACAACTGGGCCGAGGCGCATTGACCACGGCACAAGGGACAGACAGATGACAGACAGCGCAGCACAAGCATCAGACCAGCACCTTGCTGACAGCCTGACCCGCGTTCTGACCGTGGAGCGGATCGAGGAGGATTTCTATCGCGGCATCGCCACACCGCAGGGGCGCGGGCGCAGCTTTGGTGGGCAGGTGATCGGGCAGGCGCTGATGGCGGCGACGATGACGGTTGATCCTTCACGACCCAACCATTCTCTGCATGGCTATTTCATGCGTCCCGGTGACGCGACGCAGCCCGTGCTCTACCGGGTTGAGCGGGACCGTGATGGAGGTAGTTTCGCCACCCGCCGCGTCGTGGCGATCCAGCATGGGAAGCCGATCCTGAATCTTGCCGCCTCGTTTCACGTACCTGAGCCGGGGCTGACGCATCAGGACAGTATGCCCGATGTGCCCGCCCCCGAGGATCTGGAAACCGAAGAAGCGATGGCCGCCCGCATGGGTGATGCCCTGCCCGAGGCCTTTCGCAACTGGCTGAAAACGCCACGCCCGGTCGAGATGCGCTCGGTCACGCCGCGCCCTCCGTTTGACCGGACACCCCGGCCACCGGTGCAGGATATCTGGATCAGGGTCCGGGGCCGCATGTCCGACGATCCCGCTATGCATCGGGCGGCACTGGCCTTTGCCTCGGATATGGGGTTGCTGGGCACCTCGATGATGCCGCATGGCAAGACCTTTACGGATTTGGATATGCAGTTCGCCAGCCTTGATCACGCGTTGTGGGTACATGACGAGTTCCGCGTGGATGACTGGCTGCTTTATACGATGGACAGCCCTTGGGCAGGTGGCGCACGCGGCTTCAATCGGGGCCGCGTTTTCACCCGCGACGGGCGGCTGGTGGCCAATGTCGCGCAAGAGGGGCTTGTCCGGCAGGTGACGCCGCGCGGCTGACGGCCCTCTGATTCATCGTTTCACAATTACTCTATCCAGCACGCGACGCGCCTCAGGCTGGCAGGCGGTTCGATACTTCGATCAGGTTGCCATCGGGGTCACGCAGGTAGATCGACAGGATCGGCCCTTCTGCCCCTGTGCGGCGAACGGGGCCTTCTTCGACAGTGATAGCTTGTGCCGCAAGATGCGCTTGCCAGGCATCCAATGGCGTCTCGCTTAGAAAGCAGAGATCGGCTGATCCCGCCTGCACATGGCCGGCATGGGGACGAAACTCGGCGCCGGCTTGATGCAGGTTGATCTTCTGCGCCCCGAAGCGCAGCGCCATACGGGGTGCGCCGCCCGCGGGGGTAAAGCTTTCGCTCCGCATTCCCAGCACGCGGGTGTAGAAATCGACCGTCGCGCCGATATCGGCGACCGTCAGAACCAGATGGTCCAGTGCTGTGACTCTGGGTGTCATTTCGCGATTGTTCCCCGTGAAAGCCGCGCCTAATCTGCGCCCATGCAACATGATACTACCCGCCCAGACAGTCAAACGATCACCGATCCAATGGACCCCGCGCGCGGGGCTGCCTTGCAGGTGGCGCTTGGGCTGACGCCCACGATCACGGTGGGACGCGCCTTGCCGCCCTTTTTCCATCAGCTTCATTTCTGGGACCCGCAGCCCCCGGCGCGGCTGGGCCGGGACGGGCATCCGGCCACCGGGCTGGGGCTGATCCCCGATCTGGGTCTGCCGCGAAGGATGTGGGCGGGAGGGCGGCTGGAATTCCACGCGCCCCTGATCGCAGGCACCGCTGCGGTGAAGACCACGACAATCGACAGCGTGACCCGCAAGGATGGGCGCACGGGTCCGTTAGGCTTTGTCACCCTGCGGCACGAGATCGCGCAGGTTGGGCAGGCTTGCGTGACCGAATGGCAGGATCTGGTCTATCGTGAGGACCCTTCACCGGATGCCCCCGCACCTGTGGCCCCGCAGGCGCGGACGGATGAGGAGATCTGCCGCACCGTGCATTTCGACAGCACGCTGTTGTTTCGATATTCCGCCCTGACCTTCAACGGGCACCGCATCCATTACGATCTGGATTACGCCCGCGATGTCGAAGGCTATGCAGGCTTGGTGACTCACGGTCCGCTGCTGGCGCAGCATCTGATGCTGCTGGCCGAGGAACGTTTGGGCACCCTGCGCCAGTTCAGCTTTCGTGCGACGGCACCGCTGATGCATTTTGAAGCGGCTGATCTGTGCTGGTGCGATGACGGGACGATGTGGGTGCGCGGGCCGGACGGACGACAGTGCATGCAGGCACAAGCCGCCTGACGGTTACAAGCTCGCCTCTGGTCGGAACCCGGCCGGTATACTGTCCACCCCATCCAGCATCAGATCGGCCATGACTTGTGCCACCTTGGGGGCCATGCCGAACCCGATCTTGAAGCCGCCATTGGCGATGAAGTGATCCTTGTGAACCGGATGCACGCCAAGCACCGGCGCGCGGCTGCGTGACCTTGGGCGGACCCCGGCCCATCGGTCGATGACGGGTGCCTCGCGCAGTGCCGGCGCAGCCTCACGGGCCCGGGCGATGACCGCGTCAAGCTGTGCATCCGTGCTCTTCGGGTCGTCATAGTCCCGCTCGCTGGTCGATCCGATGGCCACAGTCCCGTCTGCATGGGGCACGATATGGATCGTATCGACAAATAACTGTGGCGCATCAAGCCGGTCCAGCGCGAGCAACGCCGCCTGCCCTTTCACGCCGCTGCCGAAACTGCGACCCAGAGCGGCACTGGCCGCGTCAAGCCCGGCCACACCTGTGGCGTGGATCACCCGTCCTTGATGGGCGTGATCCTTGACCACCTCAGCCCCGCGCGCCTGCAGCGCGGCGACCAAGGCGGCACATGCCATGCGGGGATGTAAACGCGCGGTCAACGTGTCGCGGATCACCCAGCCCGACGGGCTTTGCGGTGCCCAGTCACCCAGTTTTTCAGCAGGCAGCACTTCCCATACAGCCTGTCCTTGCCAGAGATCCGCTGCAGACTCGCCACGCGCGCGGGCAAGATCAAGCCCCGCGACATCCGCGACAGGCTGCACGCGTCCCAACCGTGCATACCCGGTGGACAGGCCCGATGCCGTCTCGACCCCGGCCCAGAAATCTGCCGCCATCAACAGGCTATCCAGTTGAAAGGCTTTCTTTTCGTTCCATTGTTCGGGCACATGTGGGGCCAGTGCGCCGACGATGCCGCCGCTGCTGCCCGCGCCCGGCCCATGCGGGTCGATCACGCGCACTTTCGCCCCGCGCAGCACACAGGCCCATGCCACTGACAGGCCAAAGATCCCGGCCCCGAGAACGGTCACATCCGCCATTGCCATTCCCGGTCATCCTTTGCATTGTCGCCCTGTTTTCATTGCCCTTCCTAAGGGATGCCCCCGTGCAAGACCAGTCCGCACAGATCGCTTGGCGCGACGGCGACCTGCCCGTCTCGACCCGGTTTGACGATCCATATTTCTCGTTGCAGGGCGGGCTGGCCGAGACATCGCATGTGTTTCTGGCGGGCAATGACCTGCCCGCCCGTTTTCGCGACGGGTTCCATATTGCCGAGCTTGGCTTTGGCACCGGGCTGAACCTGTTGGCGGCGCTGCATCTGTGGCGCGGCTCAGGTCAACGCGGCCAGTTGCACTTCACCACATTCGAGGCCT
This sequence comes from Seohaeicola sp. 4SK31, assembly GCF_028802875.1. Lineage (NCBI taxonomy): Bacteria > Pseudomonadati > Pseudomonadota > Alphaproteobacteria > Rhodobacterales > Roseobacteraceae > Seohaeicola > Seohaeicola sp. 4SK31. The sequence continues at coordinate 122,001 of NZ_JARAMP010000004.1, forward strand.
ATCCCATGACCGCGCTTGAGATGCGACGCGCGCAAGGCGCCTTTCCCGAACTTGCTTTACTGGCCGAGGAATTGTCGCCATTCTGGCACGACAGCCCCCATACGTTCGTTCTGCCCGATCTGAAATTCTCCCTGATACAGGGCGATGCGCGCGAAACCCTTCCGCTCTGGCAGGGACAGGCGGATGCTTGGTTTCTTGACGGTTTTTCTCCCGCCAAGAACCCCGAGATGTGGGGCGAGGACCTTCTGGCCGAGGTTGGCAAGCATACAGCGCCGGACGGCACAGCCGCCACCTATACTGCCGCCGGTTTCGTCCGGCGCGGCTTGCAAGCGGCAGGGTTTGACGTGACCCGACAGCAGGGATACGGCAGCAAGAGACATATGACCGTGGCGCGGAAGGCCAACGAATGACCGAACAGAACACCCGCCTTGGCATCCTGTTGATGATCGCGACCACCTTCGTGTTCGCCATGCAGGACGGAATTTCGCGCCATCTGGCGGGGGAGTATAACGTTTTCATGGTCATCATGATCCGCTACTGGTTCTTTGCCGCGTTCGTCATGTCCATCGCCGCGCGCAAGGCAGGCGGACTGCGGGCAGCGGCCAAGACCTCGCAGCCGATCCTTCAGGCGTTTCGGGCAGTTCTACTGGTGACCGAGATCTGCGTGATGGTGCTGGCCTTCACACTGCTTGGCCTTATTGAAAGCCACGCTGTCTTTACCTGTTATCCCTTGCTGATCGCGGCTCTGTCAGGCCCGGTCCTTGGAGAGAAAGTCGGCTGGCGGCGCTGGGCGGCCATCGGTGTAGGGTTCATCGGTGTGCTGATCATCCTGCAACCGGGTTTCGGTGTCTTTCGGATCGAGGCGATCGTGCCGCTTCTCGCTGCGTTGATGTTCGCGCTCTATGGCCTCCTCACCCGCTATGCTGCGCGCAAGGACAGCACCGCCACCAGCTTTTTCTGGACTGGCACCGTGGGGTCACTGGCCATGACAAGCGTCGGTATCTGGTTTTGGGAACCAATGACCGCCCCTGACTGGGGCTGGATGGGGCTGCTGTGCATCACTGGCGCGCTGGGACACTGGCTCTTGATCAAATGCTATGAGGTGGCCGAAGCCAGCGCGGTTCAACCCTTCGCCTATCTGCAGCTTGTCTTTGTGTCGGTCCTTGGAATCGTGGTCTTTTCCGAGACGATCCGCACCAATGTCGCCATCGGTGCGGCTCTGATCGTGGCGGCGGGCCTGTTCACCCTATGGCGCGAGCGGCAAAACCGTCGCGCCTGACAATTCGCGACTGAAGGGCACAGGATGCGGATCACGGCCCAAGCGCGCGCGATAGATCGGCAAGGACTCGGCCACACGCATCACATAGTTCCGCGTTTCGCGGAACGGGATGTGTTCGATCCAGTCCACCACCTGCTCGGCGCTCATGCCGCGCGGGTCGCCCTGTTCGGTCATCCAACGGATGGGGCGGCTTGGACCGGCGTTATAGGCGGCTGAGACAAGAACGACATTGCCACCGAAATCCGCACCAAGCCGAGCCAGATAGCCGCTGCCCAGACGCGCATTATAGGCCCAGTCCGAGAGCACGCGCGCCGCGTCATGGGCAAGCCCAAGATCGCGCGCCACTTCTGCGGCTGTGCCCGGCATCAGCTGCATCAACCCCTGCGCACCTGCACCGCTGACCACGCCGGGATCGAATTCGCTTTCACGGCGGGCGATCGACTTTGCCAACTCGACCGGCACAGGCAGTCGCATGTCCCGCATCGGATGGAGCGCATAGTAGGGGCGCGGCAGGACGATGCCCTTTTCGGCAGCGGCCTTGCCGATCATCACGGCCAGATGCGACTCGTTCAGGTCCAGCGCCATTTCGCCCAATTGTGCCAGTCCGGTGGCATCCAGCCCCTCGGCCAGATGGGTGAAGAACTGCTCGGCAAGACCCAATTCGCCGGCGCGGAGCAAAAGCTGTCCGGCCTGAAAGACCGAGGAACCTGTAAAGCTGGCATTGCGCCAGTCAGGTGGCACATCTGCCCCGCGCAACACGGGGTCGGGTGCTAATCCCGCACGTTCAGCAGCCAACAGACCGTAAAAGCTGGTCTGATGCTGTGCCCCTTCGGCATAGGCTTGCGCGGCACCTTCGGGATCGCCCGCCGCGTCTTGCGCGCGTCCGATCCAGTAGCCCGCGCGACCCAAAGAGATCGGCGTGGTTACGGCCATCCGCAACCTCTGGAAGTGATCCAGTGCCAGATCGGTATCCTTCATATAGGTCAGCGCGATATAGCCCGCCAGCCACTCCAGATCGGCGTAGTCTGACCCCTCGGTCAGTTGATGTGACGCCGCCAGACGATAGGCCACATCCGACTTTCCCTCGCGCATCTGGGCGCGCGCCAGATAGCTGCGCCAGCCAGCCCAGCGTTGTGGATCACCCAAAAGCGCGGCCGATGCGGACCGTTCCAGCAGAAGTTCGATCGCGCCTTCGGTCAGGCCTTTCTGGATGCGCCAGTTGAAACGGTCATGGGCCAGACCTGGATCGGATTTCAACGCGGCCGGAACGGCGTCGATCAGCGTGTTCACCCCATCCCGCTGAGCCTTGAGCGCCAAGCGGGCGTTGGCCAGCGCGCGCCGGTCCGCATCGACCAGCGGCAACATCCGCTCGGCGTCACTGGTCAACCCGCGCCAAAGCGTCATGTCCAATCGCGCCGCGTGATGAGACGCCAGAAGAGTCCCATAGCCCGCCAGAAAGGCCTGATGCACCGGCTCATCAAGGCTCAAGGTCCGCCAAGCCTCGACAATGGACGCATCGGCCAGACCCGATTGCCCCGTAGCCCGCAAGGCGGCAGCATGGCGCAAGACGCCTGCACCGGTCTGTGGGGCCTGACCAGCGAAGAACTGCAAGACCTGCGCGTCGGTTGCCGTCACGAACGCCTCTTCCGAGCGGCGTCGCAGCAAGGCAAGGCCGGGCCAGTCGGCATGACGTTCCAGAAAACGCAATACTTCGTCCGGTGTGCCACGACCGGCGCGCAGACGGTGCCATTCGACCAACGTCACCGCCTCAGGACCGGCCCGACCTGCCAGTGCTGCGGCATTGTCCCAGTTGCCCGCCCGGACCGCCGCCATGGCCGACGCCAGCGGCTGCGGACCCGGTGTCTGGGCCGGCGCGGCAGTGGTCATGAACAAGCCGGCAAGCGTGGCCGTAAGGATCGCTTTTCGCAACATCTCTTGCATTTTCCAGAGGGACAAAGGATAGACAGCACCAGACTATATCCCCGAGTCCGCAGCTTCAATTCACGTTGGCGACAGGATTGGTCGAAGTCCATTCACCGGCGGCAACATGCCGTCATGCAATGCAAAGGAGCGTGTCATGTTCAAGGGGTCCATTCCCGCCCTCATCACGCCGTTCAAGAACGGCGCGCTGGATATCGAGACGCTCAAGAAACTTGTGGAATGGCATATCTCCGAAGGCTCGCACGGGTTGGTACCCGTTGGAACGACCGGCGAAAGCCCGACGCTGACCCACCGCGAGCATGAGATCGTGATCGAGGAGGTGGTCAAGGCTGCCGCCGGGCGTATCCCTGTGATCGCGGGCGCAGGGTCGAACAACACCGCCGAGGGTATCCGCCTGATCCAGCATGCCGAGGCCGTGGGCGCCGATGCAGCACTTGTGGTGACGCCCTATTACAACAAGCCGACGCAGGCCGGGTTGATCGCGCATTTCAAGACGATCCATGATTGCTGCAATCTGCCGATCATCATCTACAACATCCCCGGCCGGTCGGTCGTGGATATGCTGCCCGCCACGATGGGCGAACTGGCCAAACTCCCGCGGATTGTAGGCGTCAAGGATGCGACCGGCGATCTGAGCCGTGTGCCCAAGCAGCGCATGACTTGCGGGGCAGAGTTCGTCCAGTTGTCAGGTGAGGATGCCACGGCCTTGGGCTTTAATGCCCATGGAGGAGTTGGTTGTATTTCCGTGACCGCGAATGTCGCGCCGCGTCTGTGCGCCGAGTTCCAGACGGCCACGCTGAAGGGCGATTATACGACGGCGCTAACGCTGCTGGACCGTCTGATGCCCCTGCATGAGGCGATATTTGCGGAACCCGGTGTTGCGGGCGCGAAATATGGCTTGTCGCGTCTGGGACTGTGCAGCGACGAGGTGCGTCTGCCCTTGGTCGGTCTGACCGACGGGGTCAAAGCGCGCATGGATGACGCGATGCGCTTTGCCGGTCTGATCAACTGATCCCATTCGATAACAGATGAAACCCCGGCCATGGGTCCGGGGTTTTTTCATGCTCGGACGGTGAATTTATGATATACATGGCCCATCATTACGATGGGATATGGCTATGGCAAAGAAATCGAAGAAGTCTGAGGACAAGGCTGAAAAGCTGCCCGAGGTGCCGCAGCGTGCGGTCAAAGTGCCGGTGGCGCTGCGGTTCAATGCTGATCTGCTGGCGCAGATCGACAAGGTCGCGCTCAGGCGGGGCATGTCGCGCAATGCGATCATATCCTACTGGTGTTCCCGCGCGGTCGAGGCAGAATGAAAAGGGCGGGATAATCCCGCCCTGCCATTGGTCAGATCCCGCAATCCACGATGGCTTTGGCCAGGATCGGCACGGTTGTCTTGTTCAGCCCCGCGATGTTCAGGCGGCTGTCGCCCACCATGTAGATCGCGTGTTCTTCGCGCAGGCGGGCGACCATTTCAGGCGTCGTGCCAAGGCGTGAGAACATGCCGCGATGCTGCGCGATAAAGCCGAAACGATCCGACCCGGACTGGCGCTGCAACTCTGCCGCCAGTTGCTTGCGCAGGTCGAGCATGGAGAGCCGGACCTCCTCAAGCTCGCTCGCCCAATCGGCGCGCAGCGTGGCGTCCTGCAGGATTTCGGTCACCACGCGGGCGCCGTGATCGGGCGGGAAGGAGAAGTTCTGCCGGTTCAGGAAGTTGAGCGAGCCCTGCGTCAACCCGCGCAGCCCCTTGTCCTGCGCTACCGCCATCAGCAAACCCGTCCGCTCGCGGTAGATCCCGAAATTCTTGGAGCAGCTTGCCGCGATCAGGCATTCCGGCACTGAGGACGCAACCAGCCGGACGGCCTGTGCATCAGCGTCCAGCCCATCACCAAAACCCTGATAGGCGATGTCGATCATCGGCACGCCGCCCGTTTTCAGCAGCAGATCGACCACGGCTTTCCATTCGGTCAGGTTCAGGTTGGCACCCGTCGGGTTGTGGCAGCATCCATGCAACAGCACCACGTCACCCGCGCGCACATCGGCCAGATCGGCCATCATGCCGCCGAAATCGACGCCACGGGACTCGGCGTCGAAATAACGGTATTCGACAACCTCAATCCCCAGATAATTCAAGATGGTTACATGGTTCGGCCATGTCGGGTTGGAGACGAACACCCGCGCCTGCGGGTTCGCCATGCGGATCAGTTCGAACGCCTGCCGCACGGCACCTGTGCCGCCCGGCGTGGCCGCAGCGGCGATACTGTCGCGCGGCACGGCCCCGCCCAGCACCAGATCGATCATCACATCGGAAAACGCCGGATCACCCGCCAGCCCGACATAGGATTTCGTCGTCTGCTCTTCCACCAGCTTTCGCTCGGCGGCCTTGACCGCACGCATCACCGGAGTGACCCCCTCCGCGTTCTTGTAAACACCGACACCAAGGTCGATCTTGGTCGGGCGAGGATCGTCCTTGTACAGCTGCATCAGCGCAAGGATCTTGTCGGCGGGATGTTCTTTCAGATTGGAAAACATGCGTTTTCAGGCCTTTCCGGTTGCGACGGGCAATGTGGGGAATGCACCCCATTCGCACCATGACCCGTCATAAAGCGAATGGTCGGTCTTGCCGATCCGTTCCAGCGCAAGGCTGAGGATGGCGGCGGTCACTCCGGACCCGCAGGTGGTGATCACCGGCTTGGACAGGTCCACGCCTGCTGTGGCAAAAGCCGCACGCAGACCGTCAACGTCCAGCATCGTGCCATCAGGATTCAGCAGGTTCTTGAACGGCAGGCTTTTGGATCCGGGGATATGCCCCTTGCGGAGGCCGGGTCGCGGCTCGTCCACCTCACCGGCGAAACGCTCGGCGGCGCGGGCGTCCACGATCTCGTGGTCCCCCAGCTTCGAGGCCGCCGACACCTGAGTCACATCCTTGACCATCTGGTTCTGGCGGCGGACGGTCATGTGGCGGTCGCGCACCATCGGGGCCATATCCTCGACCTCGCGGCCCTCAGACAGCCATTTCGGGAAACCACCGTCCAGCACGGCGATATCCATCTGCCCCATCAGGCGGAATAGCCACCAGACGCGCGCGGCTGAAAACAGGCCTTCGGCGTCATAAACCACAACCTGATGCCCATCGCCCACGCCCATGGCGCGCATGCGGGACATGAATTTCTCGACCGGCGGGGCCATATGCGGCAGGTCCGACCGGTGATCACTGATATCGTCAATGTCGAAATAACGCGCGCCGGGGATATGAGCGGCGGCATAGGCGGCCTTTGCGTCACGCGGATCGCCTGGCATGAAATAGGTCGCATCCAGAATCCGCAGATCCGGGTCCTTCATATGTGCGGCCAGCCAATCGGTGGACACCAGCGTTCTGGGATCATCAAGTGCCATGGGAAACCCCCTGTTGATGCGTCTTGCCCTGCCTACATCGGGGGTCAGAGGCTGGCAAGTCAAAGGGCGGGCCATCTACGGCCAAAACCCCTGTTTTCAGGCGATATCAGCCCTCTTTCAGAAGGCGTTGCTTCTGGCGGGCCCAGTCGCGCTTGGCCTCGGTCTCGCGCTTGTCGTGGTTCTTCTTGCCCTTGGCGACGCCGATCTTCAGCTTCACCAGACCACGGTCATTGAAATACATCACCAGCGGCACCAGCGTCATACCCTTGCGTTGCGTGGCATTCCAAAGATGCGCCAGTTGCTTGCGCGAGACCAGCAGTTTGCGGCGCCGACGCTCTTCATGCTTCCATACGCGGGCCTGCTGGAATGGTGCGATATAGCCGTTGATCAGATATAGTTCACCATCCTCGACCGAGGCATAGCTTTCCGCGATATTCGCCCCGTTCTCGCGCAGCGACTTCACCTCGGAGCCCAGAAGAATGATACCACATTCGATATCTTCTTCGATCGCGTAATCAAAGCGCGCGCGGCGATTCTCGGCGATCACCTTGTAATTGGGGTCTGATTTCGTCTGGGCCATGCGCGCTGAATATCCCGCGCGCGGGCAACTGTCCATCCGGGGGGCTCAGCTTCCCCGATAAGTGGAATAGCCGAAGGGCGAGAGCAGCAGAGGCACATGGTAATGCGCAGCCGCATCCGAGATCCCAAAGCGGATCGGGACGATATCAAGAAAGCGCGGCGCTTCCGGCGGTGTGCCGGTTGCGTCAAGATAGGCGCCCGCGTGAAACTCCAACTCATAAACGCCTTCCGCGAACTGACCTTGCGGCAGAATTGGCGCGTCGGTGCGTCCATCGTCATTCGTGACCTTGCGCGCCAGATGCACGCGCGCGCCCTCCTCGATCCGGTAAAGGTCGATGGCCAAGCCAGCCGCAGGGCAGCCCCTTGCGGTATCCAGCACATGAGTGGTCAGGTATCCTTGGGCCATGAAGCGCTCCTTTTCTGCGGTCTTGCTGGGCAGTCTAGCCCAAGCCATAGCGCAGGACAGGGGCAAATGCCGCGCGCCGATTATCGCATAAGTCTTTATCGGATTTCTTGATAATCCAACTGACCATCCTGTCATAGAGTTCTGTTCAGCCAAGCGAGGAAGACCCATGAACCGCTACCCACGCAACATGATCGGATACGGCGCGCACCCGCCGCTGGCCCAATGGCCCGGCGGCGCGAAGGTCGCCGTTCAATTCGTGGTGAATTACGAAGAGGGGGGCGAGAATGCCATCCTTCACGGTGATGCGGCGTCCGAGGCTTTTCTCTCCGACATTGCGGGGGCAGCACCCTGGCCCGGCATGCGGCACTGGAACATGGAATCGATCTATGAATATGGCGCGCGGGCCGGGTTCTGGCGCCTTCATCGCCTGTTCACCGGGGCAGGGATTCCGGTCACCGTCTACGGTGTTGCTTCGGCCCTTGCGCGCAGCCCCGAACAGGTCGAGGCGATGAAGTCTGCCGGCTGGGAAATCGCGAGCCACGGGCTGAAATGGGTCGAACACCGCGATATGCCCGAAGATCAGGAGCGCGCCGCGATTGCCGAGGCGATCCGCCTGCATACCGAGGTAGTCGGCGAACGCCCGCGCGGGTGGTATACCGGTCGCTGTTCGGCCAATACCGTGCGGCTTGTGGCTGAGGAAGGCGGCTTCGACTGGATCAGTGACACTTATGATGACGACCTGCCCTATTGGCTGGAGGTCGGGGATCGTGACCAGTTGATCATCCCCTATACGCTGGAAGCCAATGATATGCGTTTTGCCACCGCCCCCGGCTACATCACAGGCGGGCAGTTCTTCGACTACCTCAAGGATGCCTTTGATACCCTTTATGCCGAGGGTGTTGAGGGCCGGCCTGCGATGATGTCCGTGGGACTGCACTGCCGCCTGATCGGACGCCCGGGCAAGCTGGCAGGGTTGAAACGCTTTATCGACTATATCGCAGAGTTTGACGGGGTCTGGTGTCCGCGCCGCATCGACATCGCCCGGCATTGGGCGGCAATCCATCCGCATCAGCGCCGTCTTCGTCCGAGCCAGATGGAAAAGGCAGATTTCGTTGCCAAGTTTGGTGGTATTTTCGAACATTCGCCATGGATCGCCGAACGTGCCTGGGAACTGGAACTTGGGCCTGCCCATGACACTCCTGCGGGTCTGCACAACGCGCTTGCGCGGATGTTCCGCTCGGCCACCGAGGCAGAGCGGCTTGGCGTTTTGACGGCACACCCCGATCTGGCGGGCAAACTGGCCGCAGCGAAGCGACTGACAGCAGAGTCCACCGCCGAACAGGCCAGCGCCGGGCTGGACGCCTTGACCGATGCCGAACGCGCGCGCTTCACGGAACTGAACACCGCCTATGTCGCGCGGCACGGGTTTCCCTTCATCATCGCGGTGCGCGACAACACCAAGGCCAGCATCCTGGCCGCCTTTGAGACGCGGCTGAATAATGACCGCGCCACCGAATTCACCACCGCCTGCGCACAGGTCGAACGGATCGCGCGCCTGAGACTCGAGGATATGCTGTGACCTATGCCTTTCCCCCCGGTGGCCTGCCCGGACAGGATGTGATGCCCGACGGCAAGGCCGTTTTCACCACCGCCTATGCCTTCATCCCAGCCAATACGATGCGCGACATCACCGCGAGCCTTTTGCCCGGCTGGTCTGACACCCGCGCCTGGATCATCGCGCGCCCGTTGTCTGGGTTTGCCGAAACCTTCGCGCAGTATGCGGTTGAGGTGGCTCCGGGCGGTGGCAGTGACACACCCGAACCTGATCGCGGCGCGCAAGGCACGATCCTTGTTGCCAGCGGCCAGATGCGCCTGACCATCGACGGGGCAAACCATGACATGTCGGCCGGTGGCTACGCCTATATCCCGGCAGGCAGCAAATGGTCCTTGGCAAATCCCGGCGATGTGCCGCTTCAGTTCCACTGGATCCGCAAACGTTATGTCGCAGCAACGGGGATCGACCATCCGACGGCCTTCGTGACCTCGGATCAGCAAACCCCGGTCAACTGGATGCCCAACACGGACAAATGGGGCACCACCCGCTTTGTCGAACCCAACGACCTGCGCCACGACATGCATATGAATATCGTGACCTTCAAACCCGGCGGGCTGATCCCCTTCGCTGAAACCCATGTCATGGAACACGGGCTGTATGTGCTGCAAGGTACCGCGCGCTACCTGCTGAACACCGACTGGGTCGAGGTCGGCCCCGGCGATTTCATGTGGCTGCGCGCCTTTTGCCCGCAGGCCTGCGTCGCCACGGGGACCGAGGATTTCCGCTACCTTCTCTACAAGGATGTGAACCGCCACGTGTCCCTGACGCTCTGACCGCCGCTTCACTGTTCTTCAAATACTCAAATTCCGCCCGCGCACCGTCACAGGAGGTTCCGATGCAGACCACGATCACGGCCCGCCCTTTGACGGCACAGGATTTCGCACCCTATGGCGATGTGCTTGAGGCGGAGGGGCAAGCGGACAAGATGATCAATCAGGGCTTTTGCGGCCGTTGGCACGACCGCGCGCAGCTTGATTTTGGCCTCGAGGGGCGCGCGGGCATCAGTGTTTTCAAGGCGGAACCGCGCAGCCTGCCCTACACGCTTGATCTGCTGGAGCGGCATCCCGACGGATCGCAAGCCTTCATTCCGATGAGCATGACCGATTGGCTGGTGATCGTGGCCGAAGATGACGCAGGCCAGCCCGGCCGGATCACGGCTTTCATCGCGGCTCCCGGTCAGGGGGTCAACCTGCATCGCGGCACGTGGCATGGTGTGCTGACACCGCTGCACGCCCCTGGCCTTTTTGCCGTTATCGACCGGATCGGCGCCACGCCGAACCTACAGGAATTCCCGCTTGAGGTGCCCCGCATCATCACGCGCTGAACCGCAAGGCCCCGCCAAGAGGGCTCACCCCATCATATCAACAAGGAGACTTCAGGGATGGCTGACACCTCGCTGGGTACGCCCGACCAATTGCGCGACCCAAATTATACTCCGGCCCTTGCCAAGGCCGTGCCACTGGGCATCCAGCATGTGCTGGCCATGTTCGTATCAAACGTGACGCCTGCCATCATCGTGGCGGGTGCGGCAGGATTTGGCTTTGGCTCGAACTCGCCCGATTTCCCGAACATGATCTACATGATCCAGATGTCCATGCTGTTCGCAGGCATCGCCACGCTGTTCCAGACCATCGGTTTCGGCCCCGTCGGCGCGCGTTTGCCCATCGTGCAGGGCACGTCCTTCGCCTTCTTGCCCGTGATGATCCCGGCCGTTGCAGGGCAGGGCACCGCGGGGCTGGCCGGGCTGATGACAGGTGTTGCCATCGGCGGGCTGTTCCATGTCTTTCTGGGCACCTTCATAGGCAAGCTTCGTTTTGCCCTGCCGCCGCTGGTGACAGGATTGATCGTGCTGATGATCGGTCTGGCGCTGGTCAAGGTAGGCATTCAATATGCGGCGGGCGGTGTGCCCTTGATGGGCAAGCCTGAATTCGGATCATTGGCGATGTGGACGCCTGCGCTGGTGGTCATCGTGGTCACCCTTGCGCTCAAGTTCTTCACGCGCGGGATGATGTCGGTCGCCGCCGTGCTGATCGGCCTGATCGCGGGCTATGTGGTTGCCTATCTCATGGGGCAGGTAAGTTTCGGCAACGTGGCCCGCGCGGGTATGTTCGAATTGCCGACGCCCTTCAGATGGGGCATCGAGTTCAACACCGCCATTATTATCGGCATGTGTTTCATGGCGGTGATCTCTGCCATTGAAACCGTGGGCGATGTATCGGGTATCTGCAAGGGCGGCGCGGGGCGCGAAGCGACGGACCGCGAGATCACGGGTGCCACCTATGCCGACGGCGTGGGCACAGCCGTGGCCGGCATCTTTGGCGGGTTGCCCAACACATCCTTCAGCCAGAACGTGGGTCTGATCAGCATGACCGGCGTGATGAGTCGCCATGTCGTGACCATCGGCGCGATCTTCCTGATCGTCTGCGGTCTGGTGCCCAAGTTCGGGGCCATTGTATCGACCGTGCCGATCAACGTGCTGGGCGGCGGTGTGATCGTCATGTTTGGCATGGTCTGTGCGGCAGGTGTGAACATGCTGTCGGATGTCAGCTGGAACCGCCGGAACATGGTGATCTTTGCTGTGTCGCTGTCGGTGGGTCTGGGCCTGCAGCTGGAGCCAACCGCGCTGCAACATCTGCCGAAAACACTTCAGATCCTGCTGACATCGGGGCTGCTGCCTGCTGCAGGTTTGTCGATCATCCTCAATCTGGTTCTGCCGGAAGAGATCGACTGAGGACCAAACCCGGGGCAGCCAGTCGGCGGCCCCGGGTTTTTCCGATTTTCAGAGGCACGCTTCCAGCAAGGCCCGCGTGTTCTCGGCTGTCATTTCGACCGGATTGCCACCGGTGCTGGGGTCTTGCAGGGCCGAGGCTGTCAATGCCGCCAAGTCTGGGTTCGTGACGCCAAGGGCGGTCAGGTTGGCGGGGATCCCAAGCTTTGCATTCAGGGCACCCACACAGGCATAGAAGCCGTCGAACCCGCCTGAAATGCCCAAGTAAGCTGCGGCCTGCTCAATCCGATCCTCAATCGCAGCGCGGTTGAAGCGCAGAACGGGCTGCATCACCACCGCATTCGTGGTGCCGTGATGCGTGTTATGCACCGCCCCGATAGGATGGCTGATCGCGTGGATCGCGCCCAAGCCCTTTTGGAACGCAACGGCCCCCATCGCTGCTGCCGCCATCATCTGGCCGCGGGCCTCTATATCGGTGCCATCAGCATAGGCGCGCGGGAGATATTCCTTGACCAACCGCATCCCTTCCAGCGCAATTCCTTGGCTCATAGGGTGGAAATGCGGCGAGCAATAGGCCTCAAGGCAATGGGCGAAAGCATCCATGCCCGTGCCCGCCGTGATCGCCTTTGGCATGCCCACGGTCAGTTCCGGATCGCAGATCACGACAGAGGGAAGGATCTTTGGGTGGAAGATGATCTTTTTCTCATGCGTGACCGAATTGGTCAGGACGGATGCGCGGCCCACCTCGGACCCTGTTCCCGCCGTGGTCGGCACCGCCACGATGGGCGCGATGGCAGAGGCATCGGCGCGGGTCCACCAGTCGCCGATGTCCTCGTAATCCCAGACGGGCCGGGTCTGGCCCGCCATGAAGGCCACCGCCTTGCCCAGATCAAGGCCCGAGCCGCCGCCGAAGGCGACCACCCCGTCATGTCCGCCTGCCTTGTAGGCGGCGACACCGGCGTTCAGGTTGATCTCGGTCGGGTTGGGATCGACATCGGCGAATATGGCACGGCCCAGACCAGCGGCCTGCATCAGGTCCAGCGTGGCGGCGGTGATGGGCAGGCTGGACAGCCCCTTGTCGGTCACCAGCAGGGGTTTGCGGATACCCGCTGCCGCGCAAGCCTCGGCCAGTTCAGAGATACGGCCCGCCCCGAAACGGATGGCGGTGGGATAGGACCAGTTGGCGCGCAGAGTCATTGCTGTTTCCTCAGGTGGTAGGATTTTGGGCGGGTCAGGTTATGATAGCCGATCACCGACAGCCCGCCGCCGCGTCCGGTGTCCTTACATCCGGTCCAGCACAGACCAGGGTCCAGATAATCGGCGCGGTTCAGAAAGATCGTGCCGGTTTCGATCTGTGCGCCAAGGCGTTCGGCGCGATCCACATCAGCGGTCCAGAGGGAAGCTGTCAGGCCATAATCGCTGTCATTCATCAGGCGCAGCGCCTCGGCATCGTCCTTCACCGGCATGATCCCGACGACGGGACCAAAGCTTTCCTCTCGCATCACACGCATGGAATGATCAACGTTGATCAGGATTTGCGGCATCAGGTAAGCGCCGCCATCCTGCGGGAAAAGCGTGGGGTCGATCAGGGCTTTCGCGCCTGCGGCGACAGCCTCGGCGGTTTGCGCCCGCACCAGATCGGCGAACCGCACCTGCGCCATCGGGCCAAGCGTGGTTTCGGGATCAAGCGGATTGCCCAGCTTGTAGCCGGATACCAGCGCAACTGATTTTTCCACGAAAGCGTCAAACAGGCTCTCATGCACATAGATGCGTTCTATCCCGCAGCAGCACTGCCCCGAGTTGAACATAGCCGCATCCATCAGCGTATCGACGGCGGCGTCCAGATCGGCGTCTTCCATGACATAGCCGGGGTCCTTGCCGCCCAGTTCCAGCCCCAGCCCGGTAAAGGTGCCCGCCGCGGCGCGTTCAATGGCGCGGCCACCGGCGACCGATCCGGTGAAGTTCACGAAATCAAAGGCACGCGCCGCAATCAGTGCGGATGTCGTATCGTGATCCAGCACGACGTTCTGGAATACTTCCTCCGGGATGCCAGCGGCATGAAACGCCTCGGCCATACGCTCACCGACCTTGAGGGTTTGGCTTGCGTGTTTGAGCACCACCGTATTGCCCGCGATCAGGGCGGGGGCGACGGTGTTGATGGCGGTCATGTAAGGGTAGTTCCACGGCGCGATGACCAGAACAACGCCATGCGCCTCGCGCGTGATGTGGCGTTTGAAGGCGGCGCTGTCTTCCAGAACGATGGGGGCGAGGGCGGTTTGCGCGATTTCGGCCATATACTGCGCGCGTTCGTTGAAGCCGCGGAATTCGCCGCCATAGCGGATGGGGCGACCCATCTGATGCGCCAGTTCCGGCACGATCACATCGTTCATGGCACCAACATGCTCGACGGCCTTGAGGACCAGCGCGATGCGTTCGGCCAAGGGGCGCGCGTCCCATCCCTTCTGCGCGGCGCGCGCGCGCGCCGCGGCGGCTTGTGCGGCATCCAGCGACAAAGCGGGACGCTCGAGATAAACTGATCCATCAATCGGCGAGATACATCTGATCATCTTGGTCATTTCCAGTCAGGCCCGCTCGAAGCCACGGGCAATTTCATAGTCGGTCACCACCCGGTCGAACTCTTCGATCTCCCACAGGGCGGCGCGGGTGTAATGGTCGATCACGTCATCGCCCATCGCGGCCCGCAGCATTTTGGAATGGCGCAGCGTATCCACCGCATCGCGCAGGGTCTTGGGGATCTCGCCGCCTTGTGCCGCTTGATAGATGTCACCCGTGGTGGGGCGCTGCAACTCCAGCCCTTCTTCTATCCCGGCCAGACCGGCGGCCAGCATCGCGGCCATGGCAACATAGGGGTTCATATCAGAGCCGGGAATGCGGCACTCCACGCGGATCGCCTTGCTGCCTTCACCACACAGGCGGAACCCGGCCGTGCGATTGTCCACGGACCAGACCGTCTTGGTCGGCGCGAAGGTGGCTTTGGAGAAGCGTTTGTAGCTGTTGATATAGGGGGCCATGAACACGGTCATATCGGGGGCGTAGCGGATCAGCCCGGCCATGTATTTCCGCATGAGATCGGACATGCCGTGTTCGGCATCCGGATCAAAAAACGCATTCGCGCCGTCCTTCCATAAGGACTGGTGGACATGAGACGAACTGCCGACACGGTCCTGATGCCATTTCGGCAAGAAGCTGGCGGCATGCCCGTGTTGGTCGGCGATTTCCTTGGCTGCGTGCTTGGCAATCGTATGGTGATCGGCGGTGTCCAGCGCGGGCGCATAGCGGATGTTCAGCTCTTCCTGCCCGGCCTCAGCCTCGCCCTTGGAATTCTCGACCGGGATCCCTGCGGCATAGAGGTGATTGCGCAGAGGACGCATCACGTGCTCCTCTCGCGTGGTCTGGAGGATGTTGTAATCCTCATTATAGTTGCTGATCGGCTCCAGATCACGGAATCCAGAAGCGGCGATCTGCTTGAAGGAGCGCGCGAACAGGAAGAACTCCAACTCGGTCGCCATGATCGGTGTCAGGCCCAGCGCCTCGACACGTTGGATCTGCTTCTTCAGCATCGCGCGGGGGGAGTGGGCGATTTCATGATGGCCGTGATGATCCATCACATCGCACATCACCATGACCGTCCCCTCGAGCCAAGGCATCGGACGGATCGTGCCAAGGTCCGGCTTCATCATGTAATCGCCATAGCCCTTTTGCCAGCTGGTCGCGGCATAGCCATCGGGCGTGGCCATGGCTATATCGGTCGCCAGCAGGTAATTGCAGCAATGAGTTTCTTCCCACGCGCTGTCGATGAAATGCTGCGCCACGAAACGCTTGCCCTGCAGGCGTCCTTGCATATCCACGATGCAGGCCAGAACCGTATCCACAGTCCCCGCAGCAACAGCGGATTTCAGGGCCTCGAATGTCATCAATCCGGCCATGTCGTGGCCTCCCTTATGTCTTTGTGTCGTCTGCCGTTCCCGCAGACGGCCCCGCACAAGTGCCGGGGCCGCCTGTGATCCTTGAGCAGGCCACGCCTGCCCGCAAGAGATATCAGGTGTAGCGATAGGGCCGTCCGGCCTTCTGCATGTCGGCATTATACTTCTTGAAGATCTCGACCACCTTGGCTTTGACCTCGGATTCCGATGCGATTTCGTCCCAGAAGACCAGCGCAGCATCTTCGACGGTTTTCCATTCCTCGTCAGGGATGCTGGTCAGTTGGAGTTTGGTGCCGTTGACGCGCAGGTTCGCCTCGCCGCCCCAATACCACCACTGGCGATAGTAGTGCGACTGGTCGCAGCAGACGCGGAACAAGGTCTGCATGTCCTCGGGCAATTCGTTCCAGCGATCCATATTGGCAAAGAACGATCCGGCCCATGCGCCCGAGATGTTGTTGGTCAGGAAGTAGTTGGTCACATCGGCCCAGCCGACCGTATAATCCTCGGTGATGCCCGACCAAGCGATCCCGTCCAGCTCGCCGGTCTGGACCGCGACCTCGATATCTTCCCAAGGCAGGGTGACGGGGACGACGCCGAATTGCGCAAGGAAACGTCCAGCTGTCGGGAAGGTGAACACGCGCTTGCCTTGCAGATCGGCGAGACTGTTGATCGGGTCCTTGGTGGCGAAATGGCAGGGATCCCAAGCGCCAGCGCTGATGTGCTTCACACCGACGGCGGAATATTCAGCGTCCCAGATCTCGTTCAGGCCATACTGGTTAAACAGCACCGGCACGTCGAGAGAGTAGCGAGAGGCGAAAGGGAAATAGCCGCCAAACACCGTGACTTCGGTCGGCGAGGCCATGGAGTCGTCATCCGACTGCACTGCGTCCAGCGTGCCGCGTTGAAGCGCCTGAAACAGTTCTCCGGTCGGAACGATCTGATCGGCATAGAACAGCTCGATCTGCATCTTGTCGCCGGCGATCTTGTTGAACATGTCCACGGCAGGCTTGATCACATGCTCGCCCAGCGCGGCACCGGCATAGGTTTGCATACGCCAGCGAATGGTGCTTTGCGCAATAGCGGGCGTGGACAGTGCGGCGGGGCCTGCCAATGCGGCTGTGGTCAGGAATTTGCGTCTTGTTGTCATTTCATTCTCTCCTGTTGCTTTTGGTTCAAAGGGCGGTTCTTGCCTTTTTGTTGCTCCTTGCGGAGGTCATTTTCCGTAAACCAATTCGGGCAGCCAGAGCGCGATCTGCGGGAAGATCATGATCAGGGCCAGCGCACACAACATCACCAATACGAACGGCAGGATCGACGCGTAGATATCGCGCAACGTGATCTCGGGTGGGGCCATGGCCCGCATCAAGAACAGATTATAGCCGAAAGGCGGCGTCATATAAGCAATCTGCGTGGTGATCGTGTAAAGGATCCCATACCAGATCAGGTCAAAGCCCAATGCGCCCACCAGCGGGACATAAAGGGGCGCCACGATCACCAGCATTGCGGTATCGTCCAGAAAGGTCCCCATCAGCAGAAACGACAGCTGCATCAAGATCAGGATGACCCAAGGGTTCAGGCCAAGCCGGTCGGTGAACAGCGTGTCGATGGCCCGCACCGCACCCAGCCCGTCAAAGATCGCGCCAAATCCCAGAGCCGCCAGAATGATCCACATGAACATGCAGGAGATCATCAAGGTCTGGCGGACCGAGGTTTCAAAAACCGCTCGTGTCATGCGGCCCTTGAGGACAGCCGCGAAGAAGGCAGTCATGGCCCCGATGGCCGAGCTTTCGACAAGGCTTGTCCAGCCGTTCACAAAAGGCACCATCATCGCAGCAAAGATCACCAGCGGCAGCAGGCCCGCGCTGAGAAGGCGCAGCTTTTCTGCGCGTGAGACATTCCGCTCCTCAATGGGCAGGACCGGGCCCAAGGTCGGATTCAATCGACAGCGGATATAGATGTACAGAATGAACATCCCCGCCATCATCAGCCCCGGCACCACGCCTGCCAGCCACAACTGGCCCACCGGCTGCCGCGCGATCATTGCGTAAAGCACCAGAACGACCGAAGGCGGCACAAGGATACCAAGGCTGGACCCCGCTTGAATGACACCCGTGACCATTCGCTTGTCATAGCCACGCCGCAGCAGTTCGGGCAGCGCGATGGTGGCTCCTATTGCCATGCCTGCAACGCTCAGGCCGTTCATCGCCGAGACCAGCACCATCAACCCGATCGTGCCGATCGCCAGACCACCCGACACCGGCCCCATCCAGACATGAAACATCCTGTAGAGATCATCGGCCAGTTTGCTTTCCGACAGGATGTAGCCCATGAAAATGAACATCGGCAGCGTCAGCAGCGGATACCATTTCATCAGTTTCATCGCTGCCGAAAAGGGGATTTCCGCCCCGCCCGTGCCCCAGAGCATCATGGCAGACACCGCCGCCACACCACCGATGGCAGCAAAGACGCGCTGGCCAGTGAACAGCATCAGCATCATCAGCGAGAACATGAAGATGGCGATCATGTCGTAGGACATCACACCACCTCGCCACGCAGACGCAGCAAGTCCTTGAAGAACTCCGAGATAGCCTGAAGCAGCATCAGGAAGATGCCCAGCGTCATCAGCACCTTGATCGGCCACATGTAAGGGCGCCATGCCGTCGGGCTGCGCTCGAACCGGCCCAGCACCTCGGAGGCGCCATTTGGCCCGCCGGTCAGAAAGGCCCTGATCAATTCGCCATAGAAGGTCAGCGGCTCACGCCCGAAGTAACCCAGCGAATAGGCCGTCGAACTCAATGCACCCCAAAGCAATACACCCAGGAAGAACAGCAGGAACAAAACGGTAAAGGCGTCAAACCACGCTTTTCGGGTGTCGCTCCATGTATGATAGAATAGGTCCATCCGCACATTTGCGCCCATCTGCAACGCATAAGGCCCGCCCAGCATGTAATAGGCCACCATGGCGAATTGCGCCATTTCCAGCGTCATCAGGGAGGGTGTGAAGAAGGTCTTGGACACCGACGACCAAAGCAGGATCGCCACCATGACGAATATGCCATACATCACCAACCGCCCCAACCGGTAGTTGATTGCATCAACGATCCGGATGTAGCCACGCATCACCGGGGGCATGACGCCTGCCTGACGGCGCGGTTCGTGACATCTGGTTGATCCGGCAAAAACAGCATGGCAGGCCCCCTATGGATCAAGCGTGATCCAAGCCCCCCCGACCTGTCAACGATGTTTCTGAAAGATTTTCTTCACCCCGAATCGTTCTGTGCATATATTGAACAAAAAGGATCGCCAAGCCTTGACCGATGAAAGCCAGACCATCGCCGAACGGCTGCAAACGGCCTTCGACACGCTGACGCGGGCCGAGCGGCAACTGGCCGATACCTTGCTGCAGAACTATCCTGTGACCGGTCTTGCCTCGATCACGCATCTGGCCAAGGCGGCGGATGTGTCGACCCCGACAGTCGTGCGGATGGTGCAGAAACTTGGGTTTTCCGGTTTTCCCGAATTCCAGTCCGCCCTGCGAGGCGAACTTGAGGCGCGCATTTCCGACCCGATCACGAAACGAGACACATGGGTGCATTCCGCACCCGAGGGCCATATCCTCAATCGTTTTACGGATGCGGTGATCGGAAATATCCACCAGAGCCTGACCCAGATCGACCTTGATACCTTCGAGCGGGCCTGCGTCCTGCTGGCCGATCCGGACCGCAGGGTTTTTGTCGCAGGCGGGCGGATTACGCATGCTCTTGCCGAATATCTGTTCCTGCACATGCAGGTCTTGCGCGCGGGCGTGACCCATGTCCATGCGATGTCAAGCACATGGGCCCATGACCTCCTTGACCTGAGGGCAGGCGATGTCGTCGTGATTTTCGATGTCCGCCGATATGAGAACAGCACGCTGAAACTGGCGGAACTGGCCCGTGACAGGGGCGCGCGGATCATCCTGCTCACGGATCAGTGGCGCTCTCCCGTGCATGAGTTTGCCGACTGCACCTTCTGCGGCCGGATCGTCGTGCCCAGCGCGTGGGACAGTCTGGTGACCCTGTTGCTGATGGCCGAGGCGCTGGTCGCCGAGGTGCAGGAACGCACCTGGAACAGCACCCGCGCCCGGATGCAGGATCTTGAGGGGATGTTCGACCGCACCCGCCTGTTCCGCAAGTTCACATGAGGGCGATGCGCGAAAATGTTGACTTTGGACCCAAGCGAATGTCTTGATTTTATCAAATGATCAAAAAGGAACAGACAGCGGGCTTGGTTTCGCAAAACTGTTTCACTGGTGTGATTGGTCGCCGTCGGTACATCCGTTCTCCAACACAGGGATACATCATGAAAACCTCTGCCTTTACGTTGAAACTTACCGCGTCGGCGCTGGCCCTTGGCTTGGCCGCACCTGCCAGTGCCGATACGCTGCGCCTGCTGACATGGGGCGGCTACGCCCCCGAGAATGTCATCGAGATGTTCGAGGCCGAAACTGGCCACACTGTCGAAGTGACCACATCGAACAATGAGGAAATGATTGCGAAGTTGCGCGCAACCGGTGGCGGCGGGTTCGATCTGGCCCAACCCAGCCAGGACCGCATCGCCGGCCCGCAGGAGGAGTTTGGCATCTACAAGCCGATGGATCTGTCCAAGATCGACGCCGCTCTGTTCATCCCCTCGATGCTGGAAGCGACCAAGGCCAATACCACAGTCGGAGGCGATGTTTACGGCGTCCCGCATGTCTGGGGCACTGATGGTCTGGTGCTGAACACGGCGCAGGCTGCCGATGTCAAGGATTACACAGATCTTTGCAGTGATGCCGTCGCGGGCAAGGTGTCCTACCGGATGCGCCGTCCCACGCTGATCGGCTTTGCATTCTCGATGGGGATGGACCCCTTCGCCGCCTATGCCGACGAGGCCGCCTATACCGAGATCCTGTCCAAGGTCGAAGAGGCGCTGATCGCCTGCAAGCCCAACGTCAAGACCTACTGGTCCGGCGGCGATGAGCTGATGGGTCTGGTCCGCTCGGGCGAGGTTGTGGCCGCGATGGCATGGGATACCGGCGGCTGGAAGCTGAACGAGGACAACCCCGATGTGACCTTCGTAGCGCCCACCTCTGGTGCGCTGGGCTGGATCGACACTTTCGTGATCCCTGCCAAGGGTCAGGCGGATGACGCCGCTTATGCCTGGATCAACTTCGTGATGAAGCCGGAAATCGCGGCGATGATCACCGAATCCGCTGGCAACTTCACCGCCTCGAAAGGCGCGGATGAATTCGTCTCGGATGCGCTGAAAGCCAAGTATCAGGCCAGCTTCCCGCAGGAAGCCGTCGACAATATCAAGTGGTATCCGCCGGTTCCCGCAGGTCTTGAGGCGCTGGAAGGTGCCGTGCTCGACCGCGTGCAGGCCGCGCGCTGATCCACTGACAAATCGGGCGGCACCTGCGCTGTGCAGGTGCCGCCTTTGCTTTTGAACCGAGAAGCCTGGAAAGCCTTGCATGACCACGCCGATGCCCGATCTGGAATGTGATGCGCTGACAAAACGCTTCGGGTCTGCAACGGCGGTGGATAACGTGTCCTTCACCGTGCCTGCGGGCTCGTTCTTTTCGATCCTTGGACCCTCAGGTTGTGGCAAGACCACGATCATGCGGATGATCGCAGGTTTTCTTGAACCCAGCAGCGGCGATATCCGGATCAAGGGACGCTCCGTTCTGGACGTGCCGCCTAACAAGCGCCCGGTGAACATGGTGTTTCAGCATCTGGCCCTGTTCCCGATGATGAACATCGCCGACAACATCGGTTATGGCCTGCGCCGCAAGGGCATGGCCAAGGCCGAGATTGCCCGCAAGGTGGACGAAGCACTTGATCGGATCGGCTTGCCCGGTATCGGTGCGCGGCAGGTGGATGAGTTGTCGGGAGGGCAAAAACAGCGCGTCGCCATTGCCCGCTGCATGGTGCTGGAACCTGACGTGCTGCTGCTGGACGAACCTTTGGGCGCACTGGACCTGAAGCTGCGTGAACATATGAAGGTCGAGTTGAAGGCGCTGCAGGCGGCCTTTGATACCACCTTTGTCTACATCACCCATGACCAGTCCGAGGCCCTTGTCATGTCTGACAGGATCGCCGTAATGAACGCGGGCCGGTTCGAGCAGATGGGCACAGCGCGTGACCTCTACTACCGCCCCCAGACCGCCTTCGTGGCAGGCTTCGTGGGCGATGCCAACCGCTGGCAGGGCCGCGTGACCCGGGCCGAGGGAGAGGCCCTTGAGGTGAAGACAGACGGCGGCCTGATCCTGCGGGCCATCAGCCCCGGCCGTAAGTTGCCTGTCGGAGACCGGGCCGAGGTCTTTGTCCGCCCCGAGGCGATCCGGCTGGCCGAGGATTCCGCGCAGTTGTCCCATTTCGACACCCAGATCAGTGGCCATGTCGCGACGATCCTGTTCAACGGGGCAGCCAGCCGCGTGATCGTGATGGATGCCACAGGGGCCGAGATCGAAGTGGCCCTGCCACAATCAGGCGAATTCGCCCATCTGACACGCGGCGCGGGTGTGCATATCGGCTGGTCCGGGGATCAGGGCAACGCCTTTGCTGTGGCGAGGCCATAGGCGATGCGCGCGGGACAGAAACTCGGGCTGATCCTGTTGCTCACGCCGCTCTTGCTCTGGCTGTCGCTGCTGATCATCATCCCGCATATCGACCTGTTTCTGCTGTCGCTACGTGAACGTGTCGGCGTGCGGCAGTATGAAACCGGCCTTGCAAACTACACGACGATCCTGACCGAGCCGCTTTACATGGTGACCTTCGCGCGCACCGCGATGATGTCGATCCTTGCGACTGTTCTGACTTTGCTGATCGCCTTTCCGGTGTCCTACTACATCGCCAAGATGGCACGGGGGCGCGCGCGCTCCGTGCTGTTCCTGATGTGTCTGGTGCCGTTCTGGGTGTCAGAATTGGTCCGCACCTTTGGCTGGATGATCCTGCTGCGGGAAAGCGGCGTCATCTCGGGCTTGTTGCAATGGGCGGGGCTGGCGGCGGGGCCGGTCGAAATGCTGTATAACGACGCCGCGATGATGGTGGGGCTGGTCTATACCTCGATGCTGTTCATGGTCGTGCCACTTGTCACGACGCTGGACAGTCTGGACGATGCCGTGATCGAGGCGGGCTATGATCTGGGCGGGTCCGGCCCCAGCATCCTGCGCGAAATCGTCATTCCCCATGCCATGCCGGGGATCGTCTCGGGCAGTATCGTGGTCTTCATGCTGTCCTTGGGCAATTACCTGACCCCTACCATGCTGGGCGGCAAGGACAGCTTGTGGTTCACGCAGATGATCTATTCGCAGTTCATCGTCCGCTTCAACTGGGAGCTGGGTGCCGCTTTCGGTTTCATGCTGCTGATCCTGTCATCGCTGATCGTCTGGGCCGTGCTGCGCCTGACCGGACAGACCCTGGAAAAGACAATGGGTTAAGGAAGGTGGCAGAATGATCCCGACAATCCCGCAGAACCCGCTGATCCGCATCGCCTATGGGGCCTATGTTGCGCTGTTCTTCATCTATCTGGCGCTGCCCTTGACGGTGGTGGCGGTCTTCGCTTTCAACGACAGCCAGTTCCCGTCCCTGCCATGGGAAGGTTTCACCCTTGGCTGGTTCTTCGGGTCCGAGCGTCCGATGATCGGTGTCTTTCAAGAAGGCCCGATCCTGCGCGCCATCGGCACGTCCGTCATCATCGGTCTGGCGGTATCGGCTTTGTCGGTTGCGGTGGGCACGACCAATGCGTTTCTCTTCAACCGGTATCAGTTCCGGGGGCGAGGGTTGCTTTACGTGCTGATGCTGCTGCCGCTGGTGATCCCGGGCATCGTTCTGGGCATCTCGATCCTTGTCTTTTCCAGCACGCTGGCAAATGCGGCATGGGACGCGGCCGAATTCGACATTCAGGCGCTGAGACCCGGTCTGGTGCTGGTGATCCTTGGGCAGTTTTCATTCGTCACGACCATCGCCACATTGGTTATCGCCGCGCGCCTGCAAAAGTTTGACCGCACGCTGGAGGAGGCTGCGTTGAATCTTGGCGCGAACCACCTGACTGCCGTGCGCACGATCACATTGCCCTATCTGGCCCCGGCGATGATCGGTGCTTTCGTCGTGTCCTTCTTGATGAGTTTCGAGAATTTCAACACCACCCTGATGCTTGTCGGTTCGGATTCACCCCTGACCATCGCCATGTTCGACCGGCTGAAACTGGGCTCAACACCACTGCTCAATGCCGTGTCCTTGCTGTTGATGCTGGGGTCCAGCCTGCTGGCACTGGTGATGATCGCCTTTCAGCGCAAGTCCTGAGATCACGCGCCACTGGACAGTATCTGCGCGCAGTGACAGAATTTGATCAAATTCGACACACCCGCGACTCGGAGGCTCCCCCCATGAAAGACGACAACTTCCTGAAAGAGAACAACGCCCGCCACATGTGGCATCCGATGGGCCATCCGGGGGATCTTCAGGCCAATGCCCCCACGATCATCAAAGGGGCAGAGGGCGTGCACATCATCGACCTTGACGGTCACAAGGTCGTGGATGCCGTGGGGGGCTTGTGGTGCGTGAACCTCGGCTATTCCAACAATGTGGTGAAGGACGCCATCGCCAAGCAGCTCTACGACCTGCCCTATTATTCCGCCTTTGCCGGCACGTCGAACCCCGCTGCCATCGAGGCGTCCTATATGGTGCGCGAATTCTTTGAAGCCGACGGGATGGTGCGCGCCTTCTTCACCTCGGGCGGGTCGGACTCCGTGGAAACCTGCCTGCGGCTGTCACGCCAGTATCACCGCCTGCGGGGCGAACCGACGCGGACCAAGTTCCTCAGCCTCAAGAAAGGCTATCACGGCACGCATTTCGGCGGCGCCTCGGTCAATGGCAACAACCGCTTTCGCCTGAATTACGAACCGATGTTGCCGGGATGTTTCCACTTGCCCAGCCCCTATACCTACCGCAACCCGTTCAACGAGACGGATGGCGCGAAGCTGGCCCAGAATATCGCGGCCGCAATGGAAGACGAGATCGCCTTTCAGGGCGCCAACACCATCGCCGCTTTCATCATGGAACCGATTCAAGGGGCAGGCGGCGTGATCGTGCCGCATGAAAGCTTCATGAAACTGATGCGTGAGATTTGCGACCGTCACGGCATCCTGATGATCTCGGACGAGGTCATCACCGGGTTTGGCCGCACGGGCGACTGGTCCGGTTCGCGCCATTGGGGCGTGCAGCCCGACATGATGAGTTGTGCCAAGGGCATCACTTCGGGTTATTTCCCGGTTGGGGCCACGCTGGTGAACCAGAAGATCGCAGATGTCTTCGAGAAGGACACGACCGGCGAAGGCGCGATCTTCCACGGCTATACCTATTCAGCGCATCCCGTGGGCGCGGCAGCCGTGACCGCCTGCCTGTCGGAAACGATCCGCCTGAACACCGCTGCCAATGCAGGGCCGCGCGGAACACAGCTTTATGAAGGCGTGCTGAAACTGGCCCAGAAACACGACATCATCGGCGATGTGCGCGGCGGGCACGGTTTGATGACCGGGATCGAGCTGGTCAGCGACAGGGCGAAGAAGACGCCGATGGATATGCCCACCATGAAGCGTATCCACAAGACCGCCTACGAGGCAGGGGCGATGGTGCGGTTGGGCGCGCACAACATTCTGATGTCGCCGCCCCTGACCATCACGGAAGCCGAGGTGAATACAATCCTCACGGCACTGGACGCTGGTTTCGCCGCCGCCTAAGCGGTCCGACCCAACGCGAGAACCACGAAAAGGCCAGAGCAATGCTCTGGCCTTTTCCACTCGTGACCGAACCTGCGTTATATACGGACGCTCATTTGAAACGTTTAATCTCGCCGGACCGAAGACGGCTCAAATAACTTTCGAGCTCTCGTTTCACGATCGGCATCAGGAAATAGAGGCCCGCTATGTTGACGACGGCCATGGCGAAGATCGCCGCATCCGAGAAGTCGATCACTGGCCCAAGACTGGCCGCCGCACCGATCACGATGAAGATGCAGAAGATGGTCTTGAAGGTCAGTTCCTGAGCCTGCCCCTCACCAAACATGAAGGTCCACGCCTTCAGACCATAGTAGGACCAGCTAAGCATCGTCGAAAAGGCGAACAGCACCACCGCAACCACAAGGATATACGGGAACCATGAGAAAGTGGATTCGAACGCAGCCGAGGTCAGGCCCACGCCCGAAGCGCCTGTTGCCGTCGTCACCTGCCCGGCCTCGTTGATCACATAAAGGCCGGTTTCGGGATCGGTCACCAACTGCCCTGTGATGATGATCACAAGCGCCGTCATGGTGCAGATCACCACTGTGTCGATGAACGGCTCCAGCAGGGACACGAAACCTTCGGTAATCGGCTCCTTGGTGCGGACCGCCGAGTGGGCGATGGCCGCGGACCCGACACCCGCTTCGTTGGAAAAGGCCGCACGCCGGAAGCCCTGGATCAGTGCACCAACCATGCCGCCCACGATTCCGTTGCCTGTGAAAGCCCCGTTGAAGATCTGGCCGAACGCTGCACCCACCATGTCCACATTCATCAGAATGATGACAAGCGCCGTGCCGACATAAAGAACGCCCATGAAGGGGACGACTTTCTCTGTCACGCGGGCGATGGACTTGATCCCGCCCACGATCACCGCAAAGACGATCCCCGCGAAGACGATCCCCGTGATCCACCCGGGATACTCGCCGAACACACCGGTCAACTGCTGGTGCGCCTGATTGGCCTGAAACATGTTCCCGCCGCCCAATGCGCCCAGCACGCAGAAGATCGAGAACAGAACCGCCAGAAACTTGCCGCCCGGCAAGCCGCGCTCGGCGAAGCCCTTGGTCAGGTAATACATCGGACCACCGGACACGCGCCCATCCGGGTATTCGTTGCGATACTTCACGCCCAAGGTGCATTCCGTGAACTTGGACGCCATTCCCAGAAGACCCGCAAGGATCATCCAGAATGTCGCGCCCGCGCCGCCGATGCTGACCGCCACCGCCACACCCGCGATATTGCCCAGACCGACGGTCCCCGACAGGGCCGTAGCCAGCGCCTGAAAGTGGCTGACCTCGCCCGCGTCATCGGGATCAGAATATTTGCCACTGACCAGCGCCAGAGAATGTCCGATCACACGAAACTGGATAAACCCGAAATAGACTGTAAAAACGCTCGCCGCGACCACCAGCCAAAGAACGATCCATGCGATCGAGGTGCCGGGGATGGAAGCGAAGATGAAACTGACAAACCAACCCGTCGAATCTGCGAAAATCTGATTGACGGTCTCGTCGATGGATTGCGCCCGAGCCGGCACACCCGAGAAGATCAGGGCCGCAAGCGCAGCCATCGCGGCAAACGCCGCGGGAATTGCATTCCGTGTCATCTTTCTCTCCTGTTGCTGCTCATGGAACGATGGTGCAGGGCACCGGGGCTGCCTGCGCCAGATGACCTGCCACCGATCCGAAGATCCGGCTGCCAAGTCGGGTGTGACCGTTGCGTCCGATCACGATCTGCACTGCGCCCATTTCCTCGGCGATCTTGCAGATCGTCTCGGCGATATGGCCATAGCGGATCTTGCTTTCCGCCTCGACGCCAGCGGCGCGGACCTTTTCAAGCACAGGTGCGACCAGCGCTTTCTCGGCTCGCTCCAGTTCCTCGGTGCGACGCTTGTGGCGTTCTTCCAGTTCGCTTGGACTCAGGAACGAATAGGGCGACCATTCCAGCACATGGACCAGAACAACCGTGCCGCCCTGAAGCTTGACCCGGCCCACGGCAAAGTCGAGCGCCCGTCGAGAGGCCTCGCTCCCATCATAGCCGACGATGAATTTTGCAGACATCTGTCCCTCCTGCATGTTGGCTTGTATCGAAAGATACCGCGACAGTTTAGCGCAGGAGGGGTTTGAAACATATATGACGTGTTCCTGTAATCGCCGCTGCTTCAGGTCAATCGGCCTTTGTTTTGCTGAATCGAAGGCTGAATGGCTGCCATACTGCGAGACCTGCATATTTTGTCCCAAACCTGGATGGCATCAGATGACCCTTGCTACCTCTCTGGGGCCCGCAGTGTGACCGTGGTTGAACATCACATTCTAACTGACATATATGTTTGACTTGCTGGCACCTTCCGGTCCGGCACGACTTCAGGAAGATTGCCCTCATGTCCAGTTCCATGCCCCGGCCTTCTCGGACGTCGCGTTTTGGGCGTGGCAGACTTGAACGGCACCTGCCAATCCTGCAATGGACGAAAACCTATGACCGTGACACGCTGACATCCGACACGGTAGCGGCTGTGATCGTCACGATCATGCTGATCCCCCAGTCCCTCGCCTATGCTCTGCTCGCGGGGTTGCCGCCCGAAATGGGCCTTTACGCTTCGATCCTGCCACTGGTGGCCTATGCGATCTTCGGCACCAGTCGCGCGCTGGCCGTTGGGCCGGTCGCGGTCATCTCGCTGATGACAGCCGCCGCTGTGGGCAACATGGCGCTGGAAGGAACAGCCGAATACGCCATGGCGGCGATCACGCTGGCCTTCATGTCAGGCCTGATCCTGACCGTGATGGGTGTATTCCGGTTGGGGTTTCTTGCCAATTTCCTGTCCCATCCGGTGATCGCCGGGTTCATCACGGCATCCGGCCTACTGATTGCCGCCAGCCAGATCGGCACGATTTTGGGCATCAGCGGCGGTGGGCATTCACTTGTTCAACTGTTGGGCAACCTTTGGGTCAACCTGTCAGATATCAATCCGATAACCGTGACGATCGGAGTGATGACGACGGCTTTTCTTTTCTGGGTCCGCAAGGGCCTCAAGCCGCTTCTCATCAGCGCAGGGTTTCGCCCGCGCTTGGCCGATCTGCTGGCCAAGGCCGGACCCGTGGCCGCTGTGGCCGTCACCACACTGACGGTCTGGGCCTTCGATCTGGCGGGCAAGGGTGTGGCTATCGTCGGCACAATCCCCAGCGGATTGCCCCCGCTGACACTGCCCAGCTTTTCAGGCGAGGTCTGGGGACAGCTTTTCATCTCGGCGCTGCTGATCTCGGTCATCGGCTTTGTCGAGTCCGTCTCGGTCGCCCAGACATTGGCCGCGAAGAAGCGCCAACGGATCGACCCGGATCAGGAACTGGTGGGTCTTGGCACGGCGAATATCGCGGCGGCGCTGACCGGTGGCTATCCCGTGACGGGCGGTTTTGCCCGTTCGGTGGTGAATTTCGACGCCGGTGCCGAAACTCCGGCCGCTGGGGCCTTTACCGCCATCGGCATCCTGCTCGCCGCGATGTTCCTGACCCCGCTGCTGCATTTCCTGCCCAAGGCGACATTGGCGGCAACCATCATCGTCGCGGTCCTCAGCCTCGTGGATCTGTCGATCCTGAAACGCAGCTGGACCTATTCGCGGATCGACTTTGCCGCCGTCGCCACAACCATCGCCATCACGTTGGGGCTTGGCGTCGAAATGGGTGTATCCGCAGGCGTGATCCTGTCGTTGGCGCTGTTTCTCTACAAGACATCGCGCCCCCATGTCGCCGAGGTCGGTCTTGTCCCCGGCACCCAGCATTTCCGCAATATTTTGCGCCACAAGGTTCAAACCGATCCCGGGGTCGTGACACTGCGGATCGACGAAAGCCTCTATTTCGCCAATGCCCGGTTCCTTGAGGATTACATCACCAATCGTGTGACCTGTGACCAGCCCATCCGGCATGTAGTGCTGATGTGTTCCGCCGTGAACGAGATCGACATGTCCGCGCTGGAAAGCCTTGAGGCGATCAATGCCCGTTTGCGCGACATGGGAATTACCCTTCACCTGTCCGAGGTGAAAGGCCCTGTGATGGACCGGTTGAAACGCAGTCATTTCCTTGATGATCTGTCAGGGCGCGTGTTCCTGTCGCAATATGATGCAATGGTCGCTGTGACTGCAGGCTCATCTGCCCCGACCTCCTGACCGTGTCGATTGACGGGACCATGCCTGCCGCTTATCTGCACCACTATGACACAGGACATCTGGATCGGGATCGAAGACAACGGTGGCATTGCCTCCGGCTGGCGATTTGATGGAGCAAGCGTCGTCGCGGCTGCATCCGGCCAGAACCTCGCCGCCGTTCTGGCCCAGTTGGGCGATGCGCCTGTGCTGACTGTTGACCGGGGATGCACAGCCCAACCCGTGCCAGCGCCCGTTCTGCCTGACGCCTTGCCGATGCCCGCGATGACACAAGACCGGCCGCGCGGCCATCTGGACCCTGTCGCCCGATTGCGGATTGCCGGTGCCTTGGCAACACGTCGGAACTGGGACGGTGTCATCTGCCTTCCCATGACCGAAGTCACCCACTGGTGTCAGATCAGCGCCGAAGAGGTGGTCAGTTTTCAGTCTGCCCTGACGCCGGAACTGGCCCGCGCGTTGGGGGCTGCCGATCACGCCGATCTGGCGGCCCTGACCGACACCATGTCACGACCCGAGCGTCTGGCGCTGCACCTGCGCAGTGCAGAACTCGCGGAGTCGGCTGATGCTGTGGCCGGGCATCTTTTGGGGGCGGAACTGGCGGCGATGCGGCCCTATTGGCTGGGCCAGCAGGTGATCGTGATCGCGCAGAACAGCCTCTATTCCGAAGCATTGTCATCGCAGGGCGTTCCGGTCGAGACCCTGAACCCAAGCGACGCCGCGCGGGACGGGCTGATGGCGCTGCGGCAGAAAACACGCTGAGACATACGTGCCTTGCGGTGGAGGGCGCCTCAGGCAGGGATACTTCAGGCAAGTGGAAAGCTCAGCGCACGGTGGCGCCCCCGGCGCGGCGGCGACAGGGGCCGATCATCATCGTGACGCCAAGAATCAGACCTGAAACCGTCGCGATCATGCCCGCCGCGCTGACTGAATTGGCGAAACCCAGCCATAGGGGACCATAGCCGGCAAGCACATATCCCAGAACCGCTGAAAGTATGGCAAATCCGACGCTCCACGCCGCCTGGGCCAGTAACCTGTCGGTCATCATCCGCGCGGCGGCGGGAGGGCAGATGAACATGGCGATCACGATGATCGAGCCGACGGCGTCGAAAGCCGCCACGGCCGCCAAGGCCGCCAGCATCACCAGTGCCAGCCCGATTGCACGGACCGGCAGGCCGAGCGTGGCGGCGAAACCCTCGTCGAAGGTCGCAATCGCCAGCGGCCGCCACATCACAGCAATGGACAGAGCCACGATGAGGAGAGCCACCGCCATGCGCGGCAATTCTGGCGGCAGACCAGACAAGGCCACCGGATCCAGCAGCGAGGCCCAACCCGTGGCATCCAGCCAGATCAGGCTTTCCAGGTTGCCATAGAGTGCGTGTTCCACATCCAGATGCACGCCGCTGGTATCCGATTGTTCCAGAAGCAGGACACCCGCAGCGAAGAGCGTGGTGAAGATCACCCCCATGGCCGCGCCCGCCTCGATCCGCGCGGTGCGGCGCACGGCTTCGATCAGCACGACCGAGACAAGGGCGGCTCCGGCGGCCCCCAGCATCATGGGCAGCGCCGCGACGCGTCCCGTCAGCAGGAATGCCGCCACGATCCCCGGCAGGACCACATGGCTGATGGCATCCCCGATCAGTGCCTGACGCCGCAACAACAAGAAGTTCCCCGGCAAGGCGCAGGTGACGGCGGCCAGCACACCAATCAGCAACGGCGTCAGGGAAAGGGCGACAAACTCGGCACCCATCAGATCACCGCCTGCGGGCGCGGCAAGTGGCGATCGAGTTCGGCGATCTGGTCCGGAGTCAGGACAGTTTCGATCGGAGTCAGCCCGTCATAGCGACTGGCAGTCAGACCCTGCGCCGGATCACCGCGCAAGGCGGCCCAGCGCGCTTCGTCCAGCAGCGCCTTGGCGGCGGCGATGCGCCCGGCCTCGGTTGGAACGCCATCGGCGCGGGCCATTCCTTCACGGGCGAGAAGTGTCAAGGTAAAGGGTTCGTGGATCGGCTGACCCGCAGCCAGCGCAAGCAACCCCTGACGGCGATGCACCCTGCGGCGAAAGCGCATCTGCCGCAGCAGCAATGCCACCCCACCGCGCGCAGGTGCCAGCGCGATTGACAGAACGAAGAGAACGAAGCTGGCCAGCACGATGATCGGTCCTGTAGGCAAGGCCGGCGCCGTGGCCGAGACTGCAGCGCCGACAAAGGCGGCAAGCCCTCCAGCGAGTCCCGCAAGCCCCACCATCCGCAGCGCGTTATCCGTCCAGAGCCGCGCCGTGACCGCCGGGATGATCAGCAGCGCCACGATCAGCACCAGACCCACGGTCGTGATGCCCAAGACGGTCACGGCCATGACCAGACCCATCATCGCCAGATCGATCCGCGCGACATTCGTGCCTGTCACCGCCGCGAAGTCCGGGTCAAACCCCACCGCCAGCATCGGGCGACGCAGCAGCATCACCAGCAACAGCACAAGCGCCCCACCCGCCGCGATCACCAACGCATCAGCGCGCAGCATCCCGGCGGTTGATCCAAGCAGGACAGATTCAAGCCCCGCCTGACGGCCTGCCTGCATTGATTGGATCACGGTCAGGATCACGATCCCTGCACCAAAGAACACCGACAAGACAGCACCGATCGCCGCGTCTTCCGTCAGGCGCGTCCGGCGGATCATCCAGCCTATCACCAGCAAACCCAGACCCGACGACACGGCAGCGCCCAGCATCAGCCCCGGCAGAAAACGCCCCTCGCCGCCCAGTGCGACCATCACGATGAAGGCAAGCCCGATCCCAGGCAGCGTGGCGTGGGACACCGCATCCGAGACTAGGGCGCGTTTACGCAGGAACAGAAAACTGCCTGTTACCCCTGCGGCGATCCCCAGCATCGTGGCACCAATTGCCACCAGCGTGGCATTGTATCCCAGTTGCAAGGTCAGCGCCTGCCAGATCATGGCGTGGCATCCCCGGCCTGCATCCCTGCGACCTGCGCCTCGCCCAGTCGCCCCCCATAGGCGCGCTGGAGGTTGGCGGCGGTAAATACCTCGGCAACCGGACCGGCGGCGATGGCACGCATATTGATCAGGAACATATGTTCGAAATAGGCGCGGATCGTTGACAGGTCATGGTGCACGGCCACGATGGTGCGCCCCTCGACCCTGAGGTCTTTCAGAACCGCGATGATGGCTTTCTCGGTCGCGGCGTCGACGCCGGCGAACGGTTCGTCCAGCAGATAAAGGTCCGCTGATTGCGCCAAGGCGCGGGCCAGAAAGACGCGCTGTTGCTGCCCGCCGGACAGTTGCCCGATCTGACGGGTAGCGAAATCTTCCATCCCGACACGGGCCAGACACGCGCGGGCGCGGTCCAGATGCGCGGGCCGGACCCGACGCAGCAGGCCCAACTCGCGGTGAAGCCCCATCAGCACCACGTCAATCACGCGGGCCGGGAAATCCCAGTCAACGCTGGCGCCTTGCGGCACATATGCCACGCGGTCCCTGGCGCGCGACAGCGGCAGGCCGAACAGGCGCACCTCGCCCGACAAGGGTTTGACCAATCCGAGAACCGCTTTGAGCAAGGTCGACTTGCCCGCACCATTCGGGCCGACAATCGCGGTCATCGTGCCTTGCGCTACCGACATGTCGACGGAGAACACCACGGGCTTTTCGCCATAGGCCACGGTCAGCCCTCCCACCTGAAGGGCGGGGGGCGGTGCCGGCGTGGCGGCGACCGTACCTTCCGTTTGCAACAGGCTCCGTGGGGTCGACAGGGGATGCGCCATTTTCAGAGACCCGCGCTCAGTTTGCCGTCCATGCCGCGAGGCGGCACATCACCGCCCAACGCACCGGCGATGGTCGAGATGTTGTGATCCAGCATGCCAAGATAGGTGCCCTCATAGGTGCCGTCCGGCCCCATCGCGTCCGAGTAAACTTCGCCCCCGACGCGCACCGCATGGCCCTTGGCGGCCGCCCCTTCAATAAGCGCACGGATATTTCGGTCAGACACCGAGCTTTCCACGAACACGGCACCAATCTGGCGCTCAACCAGCATGTCGACCAGTTCACCGATCCGGTTCAGCCCTGCCTCGGACTCGGTCGAGATGCCTTGAATACCCATCACCTCAAAGCCTTGCGCGCGGCCGAAATAGCCGAAAGCGTCATGGGCGGTCAGCAAGACCCGCGCCTCCTTGGGCACCGAGGACAGGCTCCGCGCCTTATAGGCAGACAGTCGGGTCAAATCGGCCAGATGCGCCTCGGCATTGGCGGCGAAGGTGTCGGCCTCGTCAGGTCTTGCGGTGCTCAAGGTGTCGCGCACGGCCAGCACGACATGGCGCCACAAATCGGGGTCCATCCAGACATGTGGGTCAAAGCGACCCTCGTAATCGGGATGTGCGATCCGGTCGGCCACGGGAACAGCCTCGCCCACCGCAACGACAGTGCGGGTCCGGCCAAGATCCAGAAGGACATCTTCAAGCTGTGCCTCAAGATACAGCCCGTGCCAAAGCACCAGATCGGCACGGGACATGGCAACAATGTCGCTGCGGGTCTGGCGATAGGAATGCGGGTCGATCCCCGGCCCCATCAGCGCGGTGACGGTGACAAGATCTCCTCCCACCTGCCGGGCCGCATCTGCGACCATCCCGGTCGTGGCAACGATGGACAACGGAGGTTGGGAGGTCTGGGCCATGGCAAGGCGCGGCACGGCGATGCTGGCGGCAAAGGCGGTCAGGACATGGCGTCGTGTCAGGGTCATCGGGTCACCTTTTGAACGTAAGACATGATAACAGCGGGACGTTGGGCGGATATTGAGAATGGTTCGCAACTTTGTCAATGTAATTGCGAATTATTCGCAAAACAAAACGTCGTGATGGCAATGTTGCGGCATGCTTGCCTCTGATCCGGGCACATGCGACCTTTGGCGCGACGCCGAAACCGAGTGTGACATGCAGCAAACCCCTACAGTGCCAACAACGCATCTTCCCCAGACCCTGCCTGCGCACGAGACACGCAATCCCGGCATGGAGCTGGATATGGATTGGGTGCGCGCCGTGCAGGCCAACAGTTCCGCCATAGAACGGCGCGCGGCCAGTCTTGGGACGCGGCGGTCGGTCAAGAAGGATTATCAGGCCGCATGGCTTCTGAAGGCAATCACCTGCATTGATCTGACCACCTTGGCCGGTGACGACACCGAGGGACGTGTCGCCCGGCTCTGTGCCAAGGCACGCCAGCCCGTGCGCCCTGACCTGCTGGCGGCACTGGGGATGCCTGACATCACCGTCGGGGCAGTCTGCGTCTATCACGACATGGTGCCTGCCGCTGTTCGCGCATTGGAGGGCAGCGGAATCCCGGTCGCCGCCGTCTCAACAGGCTTTCCGGCCGGGTTGTCGCCCTTTCACCTGCGCCTTGCCGAGATCGGCGAGAGCGTGAAGGCAGGGGCAAGGGAAATCGACATCGTGATCTCTCGTCGACATGTCCTGACCGGGAACTGGCAGGCGCTCTATGACGAGATGCGCCAGATGCGCGCGGCCTGCGGCGATGCCCATGTGAAAGCGATCCTTGCCACAGGCGAACTGGGCAGCCTGCGCAACGTCGCCCGCGCAAGCCTTGTCTGCATGATGGGCGGGGCGGATTTCATCAAAACCTCGACCGGCAAGGAAAGCATCAACGCCACTTTGCCCGTCAGCCTTGTGATGATCCGGGCCATCCGCGACTATCACGAACGCACGGGGATCAAGATCGGCTACAAACCGGCGGGTGGCATTTCCAAGGCCAAGGATGCGCTCGTGTATCTCAGCCTGATCAAAGAGGAACTGGGCCACCGCTGGATGCAGCCCGACCTGTTCCGCTTTGGCGCATCGAGCCTGCTTGGCGATATCGAACGGCAGTTGGAGCATCACGTGACAGGCAGTTATTCGGCGGCCTGGCGGCACCCGCTCGCCTGATGTCAGGTGGACGGATTTGAGTATTTGGGGAACGATGAAGGCATGAGCGTCATGGATATCTTCGAGACGATGGATTATGGCACCGCTCCGGAATCAGCCTCTGAAGCACTGGCCTGGCTGGTGGATCAGGGTGACCGTTTCGGCCATTTCATCGGGGGGGTCTTCACCAGCCCCGGTGACGGGTTTGAGGCGCGCAATCCCGCCACTGGAGAGGTGCTGGCGACATTGAGCCAAGCCACACAGACCGATGTGGATGCAGCCGTTACCGCCGCACGACGGGCGCAGGGCAAATGGGAAGGTCTGGGCGGTCATGGCCGCGCGCGATACCTATATGCCTTGGCGCGGCAGGTGCAGAAACACGCGCGTCTTTTCTCTGTGCTCGAGGTGTTGGACAACGGCAAGCCGATCCGTGAGGCGCGGGACATCGACATTCCACTTGTGCATCGCCATTTCTATTTCCACGCCGGCCTTGCGCAACTGATGGAGAGCGAACAGCCCGACCGTCAGGCGTTCGGCGTCTGCGGGCAGATCATACCGTGGAACTTTCCCCTGCTGATGCTGGCTTGGAAGGTGGCCCCCGCGCTGGCGGCCGGCAATACGGTGGTGCTGAAACCGGCGGAACAGACTTCGCTGACCGCACTTTTGTTTGCTGACATCTGCCGCCAAGTCGGGTTGCCCAAGGGCGTGGTCAATATCGTGACCGGCGATGGCGCGGTGGGCGAGATGATCGTGACCCATCCCGGCATCGACAAGATCGCCTTCACCGGATCGACCGAGGTGGGGCGTCGCATCCGGCAGGCCACAGCGGGCAGCGGCAAGGCCCTGACCTTGGAGCTGGGGGGCAAATCCCCCTATATCGTGTTTGATGACGCCGATCTGGATTCAGCCGTCGAGGGACTGGTCGATGCGATCTGGTTCAATCAGGGGCAGGTCTGCTGCGCGGGCTCGCGCCTGCTGGTGCAAGAGGGGGTGGCGGATCGTTTCCACGCCAAGCTGCGCGCCCGGATGGACAAGCTGCGGATAGGCAATCCCCTGGACAAAAGCATCGACATCGGTGCGATGGTCAGCCCGGAACAGTTGAATCGCGTCCGTGCGATGGTGGATGCCTGCAACGACGGCCAGGTGCATCGCAGCGCCGCGACCTTGCCGGATGGAGGGTGCTTCTATCCGCCCACGCTGATCACCGGCCTGTCCACCGCATCACCGCTTATGCAAGACGAGATTTTCGGCCCTGTTCTGGTCTCGACCACGTTCCGCACACCGTCAGAAGCGGTGGATCTGGCCAACAATACCCGCTACGGGCTGGCGGCCAGCGTGTGGTCTGAGAATGTGAACCTTGCGCTGGGCGTGGCCCCGAAACTGGCAGCGGGTGTGATCTGGGTCAACGGGACAAACATGTTCGACGCCGCCGCCCCATTTGGCGGAATCCGCGAAAGCGGGTTCGGGCGTGAAGGCGGTTGGGAAGGGCTGGCGGCCTATACAAAGCCGCGTGCAAAGACCAAGCCGCTGGGACAGATCACAGGGTTTACGGGCCGCAATGATGATGCGCCCGAGGCGGGAATCGACAGGACGCCCAAACTCTATATCGGGGGCAAGCAGGCGCGCCCGGATGGTGGCTATAGCCGAAATGTTCACGCAAGGTCGGGACGCATTCTGGGGCAGGTCCCGATCGCCAGCCGCAAGGACATCCGCAACGCCGTCGAAGCGGCGCGTGGGGCGGCGGGTTGGTCGGCGACGACGGGGCATCTGCGGGCACAGATTCTCTATTACATCGCGGAGAACCTGTCCGCCCGTGCTGAAGGCTTTGCCTCGCTTCTGGATGCGGTGCAGGGCACCAAGTCCGGCAAGGCCGAGGTCGATGCCGCCATCCGTCGCCTGTTCACCTATGCTGCCTGGGCTGACAAATATGATGGCAGCGTCAAGGGCGTGCCGCTGCGCGGCGTCGCGATGGCCATGCCAGCCCCTGTCGGCGTGATCGGCGCCATCTGCCCGGATGATGCCCCCTTGCTGGGGCTGATCTCTCTGATGGCGCCTGCCATTGCCATGGGCAACCGCGCAGTGTTGGTCGCTTCCGAAGCCTATCCTCTGGCAGCAACGGATTTTTACCAGATCCTCGACACTTCGGATGTGCCGGGCGGGGTAGTGAACATCCTGAGCGGCAGCCACGCCGATCTGGCACCGACGCTGGCCGCGCATATGGATGTGGATGCTGTCTGGTGTTTCTCATCGACTCCGCTGTCGCGTCTGATCGAGGAGGCAAGCGCTGGCAACCTCAAACGCACTTGGGTGAATCACGCCAAGGCGCGCGACTGGATGGGAGCCGCAGGCGAGGGCCGCGCGTTCCTGCAACAAGCGACCGAGATCAAGACGATCTGGGTGCCCTACGGCGAATGAATGTCAGACCCTGTGATAGGGTGATCCGGCAAGGATCGAGGCCGCGCGATAAAGCTGCTCGGCCAGCATCACGCGCACCAACATATGAGGCCAGACCATCTTGCCGAAGGACAGGCTGAAATCGGCGCGCGCGCGCAAGGCTGGGTCGATCCCATCCGCGCCGCCAATGACCAGGGCCAGGTCACCGCGCCCGGCATCCCGCCAACCCGCCAGTTTCTCGGCAAAATCTGGTGAGGACATGACTGTCCCACGCTCGTCCAGCGTGCAGATCAGAGCGCCGTTCGGGATCACCCGATCCAGCAAGGCAGCCTCTGCCGCCATACCGCCGCCCTTGCGATCCTCGACCTCATGCACCTGCACCGGACCAAGGCCAAGCACCCGGCCACTTCGCTCCAGCCGCGTCAGGTAGTCGTCGATCAATGCGCGTTCCGGGCCGGTCCGCAACCGGCCCACCGCGCAGATATGAACCCGCATCAGACCGTCGTGGCGGCCGCGGGTTTCGCGGAGCCGCTGGGCATCCACATTTTCTCAAGCTGATAGAATTCGCGCACTTCGGGGCGGAACACGTGGACGATCACATCGCCTGTGTCGATCAGCACCCAGTCGCCGGTTTCCTTCCCTTCGATCCGGCTCAGCCGTCCGTAGGTCTGCTTGAGGTCATCCACCAGCTTTTCGGCAATTGCCGAGACCTGCCGCGAGGACCGGCCCGAGCAGATCACCATGTAATCGCCAATAGCCGTCTTGCCGCGCAGGTCGATCTGCACGATCTCTTCGGCCTTGTCGTCTTCAAGCTGGTTCAGGATATGCGCCAGAAGCTCTTCGCTTGTGACTTGTGTCGGGGCTGCGGTCATCGTTGCACCGACCGGAGCGGCAGACGCCGCTGCAAAGTTGAGTGACAGGACATTGTCCTCCTTGTGGCACGCCGACAGGGCCCCGGCGCTGGGCACACTTCAAAGATAGCATCGCATCATGCAAATCTCAATGAGCGGCGCACGCCCTGTGCACCCATGGGCGGCCCGAGTCAATCGCTCGTGCGCAGGGCAGGCTGACCCTCGCCCATCCCCAGAAGCCGCACTTCTCGTTGTGGAAAGGGAATCGCGATACCGTTAGCCTTGAAGGCATCCCACAATGCCAGATAGACATTGCCGCGAATATTGGTCAGCCCCTGGGTGGGATCCTTTATCCATAAACGCAGGATGTAGTCCACGGAACTGTCGCCAAAGCCGGTGATGTGGCAAACCGGCTGCTTGAAATCCAGCACCCGCTCGACACTTTGCGCCGCCTCCACCGCGATGCGGCGCACCATGTGGGGGTCGTCGTCATAGGCAGTCCCGAAATGGATATCCAACCGCACGAATTCGTTGGAGTGTGACCAGTTGACCACCTGTCCGGTGATCAGATCCTCGTTTGGAATCAGATACTCGCGCCCGTCCCGCGTGACTACCGAGACATAGCGCGCGCCCAGCGCGTTGATCCAGCCGAAGGTATCCCCAAGGCTTATGACGTCACCGGGCTTGATCGACTTGTCCAGCAGGATGATCACCCCGGACACAAGATTCGACACCACCTTCTGTAATCCGAAGCCCAGTCCAAGGCCGATGGCGCCTGACAGCACAGCCAGACCGGTCAGATCGAAACCCACCGTTCGCAAACCGATGAAAAAGGCCGCGCCGTAAAGTCCGACTTGCAGGGTTTTGACCGCCAGAACCTGCATCGAGGGGCTTATATCCTCGTTCGCGCTGATGCGCTGCGTCGATTGCTGCGTGATGAAGCGCGCCAGCGTGAACAGAACCGCCAGTATCATCACCGCCTGTAGAATCAGCCATACCGACAGCCGAGTGTCGGCTATCTCGATAGCCAACCCGTCCAGCAGGGCGCGCGTGTCATCCGTCAGTCCCAGGATCGAGAGTGATACCCATGCCCAGCCGACATAGCGCACCAAAGCACGAAGCACCGCGTTGCCGATGATCCGGGTGAGAATCGCGATGACCAGCCAGGCAAGCGCCAGTTGCGCCACAACTGCCAGAAGATAGGAGCGGCTTGACCATGTCACTTCCCGCATGATCCATATCAAGGGCCAGATCATCGCGACGAAAATGATCAACCGCAAACGATTGCGTAGCGTCACAGCAAGGCGCATCCGCCACTTGGGCCACCCTTCGCGATGCCGCAACCATTCGCTGAAACGGGGCGCAAGACCGCGGGCCAGCAGATGCGCGACCAACAGCAGCCCAAGAGCGATCCCGATCTGATAGGCGTTCCACGGCCGCAGAAGGCTTGTCATGAAAAGCTCGATCTGCGTCAGCAGGCCGAGAGCAACCTCCATGGTGCCATCGTTGGGGATATCCTGGTTCATACCTCTCCCGTCTTTGGACAAGGGTTGCACGATGGATGCCACGCGACAAGCCCCTGACCCGGTCGCGGGCCTTGATAGACTCGCTCAGGCATAGTATCCCGCCTGCCATGACACGGATTTTCGACATGGATGACCGCGCGCGTCTGCGCGAACGCTTTTTCGGGGCATCCCTGACGGTGCTGGCCCGCCTATAAGGGTCGCCCGCCGCTTTTTCGACCACAGCCAGAACACCAGCCAAGGGAGAGGACCGATGTCCCCCAAAACGCTCTATGACAAGATCTGGGATGCCCATGTCGCCCACGAAGCCGACGACGGCACCTGCCTTCTGTATATCGACCGCCACCTTGTCCACGAGGTGACCAGCCCGCAGGCCTTTGAAGGGCTGCGCATGGCGGGCCGCACCGTCCATGCCCCCGACAAGACCATCGCCGTGCCCGATCACAACGTCCCCACGACGCTGGACCGTGCCAAGGGGATCGAGAACGAGGAAAGCCGGATCCAGGTCGAAGCGCTGGACAAGAACGCCAAGGATTTCGGGATTCACTACTATCCCGTGTCCGACATCCGTCAGGGCATCGTGCATATCGTCGGCCCGGAGCAAGGCTGGACCCTGCCGGGCATGACCGTGGTTTGCGGTGATAGCCACACAGCGACCCACGGTGCCTTTGGCGCTTTGGCGCATGGCATCGGCACCTCCGAGGTCGAGCATGTGCTGGCGACCCAGACCCTGATCCAGAAGAAATCCAAGAACATGAAGGTCGAGATCACCGGGAAACTGCGCCCCGGCGTGACCGCCAAGGACATTACCTTGTCTGTGATCGGGAAGACCGGCACCGCTGGCGGCACAGGCTATGTGATCGAATACTGCGGCGAGGCGATCCGCGACCTGTCCATGGAAGGGCGCATGACCGTCTGCAACATGGCGATCGAGGGCGGCGCACGGGCCGGCCTGATCGCCCCCGATGAAAAGACCTATGAATATGTCATGGGGCGGCCCCACGCGCCCAAAGGTGCCCAGTGGGAAGCGGCACTGGCTTGGTGGAAGACACTGTATTCTGATCCAGACGCGCATTGGGACAAGGTTGTGACCATCAAGGGCGAGGATATCGCCCCTGTCGTCACATGGGGCACCAGCCCCGAGGATGTGCTGCCCATCACCGCAAGCGTTCCCGCGCCTGAGGATTTCACTGGCGGCAAGGTCGAAGCAGCGAAACGTTCTTTGGAGTACATGGGACTGCAACCCGGAACGCCGCTGAACCAGATCAAGATCGACACGGTGTTCATCGGCTCTTGCACCAATGGCCGGATCGAGGATCTGCGCGCCGCAGCCGCGATCCTCAAGGGCAAGAAGATCAAGGACGGTCTGCGCGCCATGGTCGTGCCCGGATCGGGTCTGGTGCGCGCACAAGCGGAAGAAGAGGGTCTGGCACAGATCTTCATCGACGCGGGCTTTGAATGGCGTCTGGCCGGATGCTCGATGTGCCTGGCAATGAACCCCGATCAGCTGTCGCCAGGCGAACGCTGCGCGGCGACCAGCAATCGCAATTTCGAAGGCCGTCAGGGTCGCGGTGGCCGCACCCATCTGATGAGCCCCGCCATGGCCGCCGCCGCCGCCGTGACCGGGCATCTGACCGATGTGCGCGAATTGATGTGAACAGGGCAGCCGTGAATCAGCCGGTGCGGACCTGTTCGCAATGGCTGACGATGGTCGAACAGACAGGATAGAGACAATGGACAAATTCACCAAACTCAGCGGCATTGCCGCACCGCTGCCCCTGATCAACGTCGATACGGACATGATCATCCCCAAGCAGTTCCTCAAGACGATCAAGCGCTCGGGCCTTGGCGTGAACCTGTTTGACGAGATGCGCTATGACGGCGAAGGCAATGAGATCCCCGATTTCGTGCTGAACAAGCCGCAATATCGCAACGCGGAAATTCTGGTCGCGGGCGACAATTTCGGCTGTGGCTCCTCGCGCGAGCATGCCCCGTGGGCGTTGCTCGATTTCGGTATCCGCTGCGTGATCGCACCCAGCTATGCTGATATTTTCTATAACAACTGCTTCAAGAACGGCATCCTGCCGATCGTGTTGCCGCAAGAGCAGGTCGATATTCTGATGAAGGACGCCGAAAAAGGTGCCAACGCCAGAATCGAGATCGACCTTGAGGCGCAGACGATC
Organism: Seohaeicola sp. 4SK31; assembly: GCF_028802875.1. Taxonomy (NCBI): domain Bacteria; kingdom Pseudomonadati; phylum Pseudomonadota; class Alphaproteobacteria; order Rhodobacterales; family Roseobacteraceae; genus Seohaeicola; species Seohaeicola sp. 4SK31. The sequence goes on from NZ_JARAMP010000004.1 coordinate 164,704, forward strand.
ACATCGTCGGATGGTGAAGTCTTCTCCTTCGATGTCGATTCGTTCAAGAAACATTGCCTCATGAACGGGCTGGACGATATCGGGCTGACGCTTGAGAAAGCGGCGTCGATCAAGTCCTTTGAAAGCAAGCTTGCATCGGAGCGTCCTTGGGTCTGATCGCGTCATGGCGTGACGTCACATGGTGAGTATCCGGCAAGGCCGCTTCTCTCGGGGGGGCGGCCTTTTGCTTTGGTGGTCGACGGCCGCCATGGCACAACATGTTGTAAATGTCTGAAAAAGAGCCAAAATTCTCCCCAGCATTGGTACATTTCAGCATCAGTTGGTCCATCAAATTGCCTCAAAATTGCGGTCAACTTTATGAGTGGCTTGAGGCCCTTCGGGAAAGAAGGCAAAAATTGGGCAATATTGAGGCATGCCGTCTTTATTGGCGGTTTCAAGTTGGAAACAGGACGCGGCACCGCATCACGTCCGGCCAGTTTGAAGGGGACGAACAGTGATCGGACAAATGACAGGCGCCGCCTTGCGCGCGCTCATGGTGGCTCTGCTGATTGCCATGCCTTCCATGCTGATTTCCGGCGTGGGGATCGACGGCACGCAGTTCGTGATGCTGCTGGCGCTGCTGGCCGCAGGCCTTGTCATGATGGAATACAACTCGGCCTATCCCAGCCTCATCGCCTTTCGCCACGCGCCGCCCTATAACCGGCTACGCTTCGCGATGATCTTTCTTGCTGTTCTGATCCTGACGCTGGTCTATCGCGGCTACAGCGACCCCGGCACGACAACCCAGATCATGACCTCGATCGGCGTGATCCTTGGGAACATGACCGATTTTCCCTTCTCGCCCGTTCGCCTCGCCGTGCTGATGCTGCCGATCGAAGCACCGGACACATTGGTCGTGGCGGTCCGCATGGCAGCGGGCGTGTGCTACACGCTGTCCGTTGTCATGATCCTGATCTTCGCCGCGATGGTCAGGCTCTATGGTTGGCCAGCCCGTCACGGGGCTTTCAATGTCTGGATCAACCTGCCGATGTTCGACGCCACATCGGGCGGGGATGTGGTGAACCGCCTCAAGGCACATGCGCGAATTAACCTGATCTTAGGATTTCTCCTGCCATTTCTGATCCCAGGTGCCGTCTATGCCGCCGCCGGGTCAATCGACATCGGGGCGCTTGCGGTTCCGCAAACCCTGATCTGGACGATGTGCCTATGGGCTTTCCTTCCTGCCAGCCTGATGATGCGCGGCATCGCGATGGCCCGTATCGCCGCCATGATCGAGGACAAGCGACGTCGCACCTATGCCGCAGCCGAGGGCTTGCAACCAATCTGATCACGGCGACTGTCTGCGGTCTGCTCGGCCTTCTGACAAGCCCGACTCCGGGCAAGACCCAGAGCCTCGATATTGCTCTGTATCACACCAGTCTTGCGCGGCAGGGACCCGGTCTGCTGTTGCGTGACATCGCGGGTGGCACGGACCCGCAGGTTCTGGCCGTGGCGCAGGTCATCGCCCATGCCGCGCCGGATATCCTGCTGCTGCTTGACGTGGACTATGATCACGGTCTGGTCACGCTTGCCGCGCTCCGAAATGCCATCGCCGTTGCCGGGGTCTCCTATCCCCACATATTTGCGCTGCCGCCGAATACAGGTGTTGTCACTGGGTTGGACGCTGACGGCGACGGTCGTCTGGGCGGACCGCAGGACGCGCAGGGTTTTGGTCAGTTTGCCGGTCAGGGCGGCATGGCCATCCTGTCGCGCTACCCTGTGCGCAGGGATCAAGTGCAGGATCACAGCGCCCGCCTGTGGCGCGACATGCCTCAGGCCATGCTGACGCTTCCCGACGGCACACCGGTGCTGGCGCGTGCTGAGTTGGCGGTGCAACGCCTGTCCACGACAGGACATTGGGCCGTGCCGTTCGAGATCCAGGGGCAGGTTCTTTGGCTGCTGGCTTTTCATGCCACCCCACCCGTTTTTGACGGGCCCGAGGATCGCAACGGTCGCCGCAACCACGATGAGGCGAGGTTCTGGAGCCTGTATCTGGACGGTGCCTTTGGCCCTGCCCCAAAGGATCGCTTTGTCATCATTGGCGACAGCAACATGGACACTGTCGACAGCGAGGGACGGCCGGATGCGATGCGCGCATTGCTGCAAGATACCCGCCTGTCCGACCCGCAACCCAAGGGCGGCGGCATACAAGAGGCGGACCCGGCGCATCGCGGGGACGCTGCACTGGACACCGTGCGCTGGCCGCCACCCGGACCGGGGAACCTTCGCGTTGACTATATCCTGCCTTCGGCTGATCTGACCGTCCACGACTCCCACGTCTTCTGGCCTGATCCAGCCGATCCCATGGCGCCCATCGTCCAGACCGCCAGCCGTCATCATCTGGTCAGCGTCACGGTTGAGTGGCCGCCGGCCGCGTTGGCGCAGCCTGAGTGAGCGACCGCTGTGCCACAGATAAACCCGCCAGCATAACCGTCTGCTGCGACGTAGGCTGGAAGCCCGGCAGAAGACGTTCGAACTTTGCTCCGGACAGTTGATGCGGCGTTTCCCAGAGATAGCGCATCTCTCCCAGTTCCCGCGCCAGTTCCCAGAAGGGGGCCGCAAGACGCATCAGCCCCCATGGAAACCGTGAGATGGTCAAAGAACGGCCAAGATGCGTCTCAAGACAATGCTTCAATTCAGTCATGTCGAAGCTGTGCCCGTGAAAGGGAATATCCTCGAACATGGCCAGACTGTCGCGCTTCCCGGCCAGGGCTGCTGCTGCCCGCGCCCAATCAGGCACATAGCACCACGCCTGCATCACATCCGGTCCGCCGCCAAGGGTGATCCGTCCCTTTGCGATGTTCCGCAGCACGAAAAGCTGCATGATGTCGCCATTTCCGTCGGGGTCGATGAAATTGCCCGCCCGCAGCACGATCGTCTGCACACCGCTGTCACGATAGCGTGCCTCCATCTGCATGCGGATCAATCCCTTGCGGCTGACAGGGCGCTGCGGCGTATCCTCGGACCAGATGCCGCCTGCGTCACCAAAATTGTAGACATTGCCGGGAAGGATAACGGACGCCCCACTGGCCTTGGCGGCTGCGATAACCTGTTCCGTGATCTCTGGGATCAGCTTGGTCCAATTGTGGTAGTTGGGCGGGTTCAGCCCGTTGACGATGACATCCGATCCCATAGCTGCCGCCGTCATGTCAGTGCCTCGCTCGTAGCGGCGCACCCTCCATCCCGCATCGGCAAATGCCTTGGCGCTGTGATGACCAATCTTGCCATTGCCGCCCAGGATCAGAACAGTTCCCGGCATTTTCACCTCCATTATCTGTTGTGTGAGGCGACCATCATCCGAACGTGACCGAATGGGAATTGCATGGTTTTGTAGATCAGCTATTCATATTTGAATGGAAAGCAGGATTGATACTCTGGACTGGTCCCTGATCCGCACCTTTCTGGCCGTCGCGGATACAGGAAGCCTGTCTGCCGCTGCGCGCAGGCTGGGCATCAGCCAGCCGACAATCGGGCGTCAGGTTCGTCAGATCGAAGACGCTCTTGATCTGACTCTGTTCACGCGCCAGCCCCGCGGCTTGCACCTGACGGACAGCGGCGCGGCCCTTCTGCCCCATGCCCGCCGGATGGCCGAAGCGATGAACGCCCTGGCGCTGACCGCCGCCGGCCGGACCGAAGATCTGCGCGGCACTGTCCGCCTGACCGCCAGTGCCGTGGTCGCACATCACATCCTGCCGCCGATCATCGCGCAGATCAGGCAGGCCGAGCCCTTGATCCAGATCGAACTGGTCGCCAGCGACAGCAGTGACAACCTGCTGTTCCGCGAGGCCGATATCGCGGTGCGGATGTATCGCAGCACGCAGTTGGATATCGTGACACGCCATCTGGGCAACTTGCGTCTGGGAGTCTTCGCAGCGCGCACCTATCTGGACCGGAGAGGATGGCCACAGCAGCCCACGGATCTGCTGGGCCATGACCTGATCGGCTATGATCGCAACGAGCTGATCCTGCACCACATGCGCGCGATGGGATGGCCCGCCACGCGCGAGATGTTCGCGATCCGCTGCGACAGCCAGACCGCCTATCTGGCGCTGATCCGCGCAGGCTGCGGAATCGGATTTGCTCAGGCCGGTTTGATGCAGGACAGGGCCGATCTGGTCGAGCTTGATCTTGGCCTTGACCTGCCGCATCTGCCGGTGTGGTTGGCGGCACCGCAGGCCATGCGCGGCTCGCCACGAATCGCCCGCGTCTGGGACCTGCTTGCAGAGGGTTTGACCCCTGTTCTTTCACGCCCTTGAGCCCGTGCTGCGTGTGCTTTCTTGACCCTGCGTCCTGCAATCGCTAGGCCAGTGCCGAACTCATGTCACAAGGGACAGACCGCAATGACCAACCCCTCGCTTCTCATCCTCGCCGGTGACGGCATCGGCCCCGAAGTCATGGCCGAAGTGCGCAAGATCATCGACTGGTACGGCACCAAGCGCGGCGTCGCTTTCGACGTGTCCGAGGATCTGGTGGGCGGCTGCGCCTATGACAAACACGGCACGCCGCTGCATGATGACACGATGGCCAAGGCACAGGAAGTGGACGCGGTCCTGCTGGGTGCCGTCGGCGGGCCGAAATACGACAATCTCGATTTCAGCATCAAACCCGAACGCGGCCTGCTGCGCCTGCGCAAGGAAATGGACCTCTATGCCAACCTGCGTCCGGCGCAGTGCTTTGACGCGCTGGCTGATTTCTCGTCGCTGAAAAAGGATGTGGTTGCCGGTCTGGACATCATGATCGTGCGCGAACTGACCAGCGGTGTCTATTTCGGCGAACCGCGCGGTATCTTCAAGGAAGGCAACGAGCGGGTCGGCATCAACACCCAGCGCTATACCGAGTCCGAGATCGAACGTGTCGCCCGCTCTGCTTTCGAGCTGGCGCGCAAGCGTAGCAACAAGCTGTGCTCGATGGAAAAAGCCAATGTGATGGAATCCGGCGTTCTGTGGCGCGAAGTGGTGCAGCGCATCGGCGACACCGAATATCCCGATGTCGAACTGAGCCATATGTATGCGGACGCCGGTGCCATGCAGCTGACCCGCTGGCCCAAGCAGTTCGACGTGATCGTGACCGACAACCTGTTCGGCGACCTGCTGTCTGATCTGGCGGCGATGCTGACCGGATCGCTGGGCATGCTGCCCTCGGCCAGCCTCGGCGCACCTATGGCGAATGGCCGTCCCAAGGCGCTTTATGAGCCGGTCCATGGTTCCGCCCCCGATATCGCGGGTCAGGGCAAAGCAAACCCGATCGCCTGTATCCTCAGTTTCGCCATGGCGTTGCGCTACAGCTTTGACATGGGGGCCGAGGCTGATCGCATCGAAGCTGCCGTGGCCAAGGTTCTAGCCGATGGCCTGCGCACCGCCGATCTGATGGGTCCCGAAGGCGGCTCGCCCATCACGACCGGTCAGATGGGCGATGCCATCGTCGCGGCGTTGGACGCCTCGCTCTGATATGTCAGTCGCGTGGCCCCGGTGCGACCGGGGCCGCCGCCTTTATACCCGGCACCGTGGCACTGTAGTGGGCGATCCGCGCTGCATGCTCGGCTACCCGCCGCAACCAACGCATTGCATCCGTCCTGTCAAACATCTCGGCCACGGAAATCAGCCCGACATGTTCATGCAACAAGGTCGCGCGCCTGTGGCGTCGCGTGCGTGCCTCGATCCGGTCTGACAGCCGCGCCAACCTTGTCGCCTCCAGCCCATCCCTTGCCGGATCAGCGGCCCGGCGCAAGGTCGCGCCAAGCGCCCGCGAGAGGCGCGACAGACCAGGATCATCCAACAGGACCGCAACCATCGACCGCCGTTCCAGCCGTTTGAGAAGCCGCGCCAGATGATCCGTCTGATGCAGCAAGGCGGCGTATCGGTCACGCTCGGCGGGTTTGCCTTCTGGCAGATTTATCCGCGTGATGTAATGTTCGATCTCGATCAGCGCTGGACGTGCCACCTCCTCGATCGTGGCCAGTCCGCGCATGTCGGGCACGGGCGCCAAGGCCCGACCCAGCGCCGAGAACACATGACGCGCAACCCGGCCGAATGCCGCTTGCGCCGCGTCCATCGCTGCGCCTTCGTCCTTCAGCAAGGCTGGATCAAGATCGGCCACCAACCCGCCAGCCAGCGCCCTGTCAGGTCTTTCAGGTACCATCTTTTCGACCCACAGGGCGAAACGTGCCGTAAAAGGCAGGAATATCAGGGCTCCCACAATGTTGAATCCTGTATGGAACAGCACCAGGGCCGTGGTCTCTCCAACCCGGTCCGCGACCTGCGTCAGGACAGTTCCCATGACAACAAGCAAAGGATAGGCCAGAGTTGCCGTCCCCAGGTTGAACAGAACATTCGCCAGCGCCGTCTGCCGCATGGTCACAGAACCGCCGAAACTCGCCAGTACAGCCGTGATCGTAGTGCCAAGGTTCATGCCGATCACCATGGCGGCGGCTTGCTCGAAACTGATCCCTCCCGCACCCAACAGGACCAGCGCGACAGCCATGGCCGCACTGGAGGACTGCATGACAACCGTCACGACCAGCCCCAGAAGGATCAATTGAAAGTCGCCCCAGATCCCGCCCTGTGGCAATGTCTGCGGTGTCAGCCATGCGCCGAAACCGGCCGCTCCTGTCTGCATCATGTCCAGTCCGATGAACAGAAGACACAACCCGGCCGTCACACGCCCGGTGCGTGCCCATCCACCCCGGGCCAGCAGCGTTAGCAAACTCGCTCCGAACAGCGCGGGCAAGGCAAGACTGCCCAGCTGCAACTTGAAACCCAGCAAGGTCACGATCCATCCGGTGACGGTCGTGCCGATATTGGCACCGTAGATCACGCCCAAAGCCTGCGGAAAGGTCAGCAGTCCGGCACCGACGAAACCGATTGTCATGACGGTCGTCGCACTCGACGATTGGACCACCGCCGTTGCCGCCGTGCCAGTCAGAACGCCCGCCAGCGGCGTCGTGGTGAACCGCGCCAGCAACTGGCGCAAGCGCGCGCCCGCAGCCTCGCGCAGCGCTTCCGTCATGATCTTCATCCCGAACAGGAACATGCCGATCCCGCCAAGGATCACCGCAAGACCGCCCGTCATTTCCATGGTGTCATGATCCCCACTCTGGCGCCCAGAATGGAACCGGAACACCGCGTCCACAAGCCCTGACCTGCCTGTGGTGGCCGTTGCAACTCGACCCTTGCAAATCCACCGCGACGGGTTTAATCGCCTCTCACACGGTCGGGCTGTAGCGCAGCCTGGTAGCGCACCTGCTTCGGGAGCAGGGGGTCGGAGGTTCGAATCCTCTCAGCCCGACCAGTGATCCCCAAATCGATAGTGTGTCAAACGCGTCCAGCGGGTCAGAACGTATTGACGCGCCCGGCAAGCCCCAGCAGCGATCCCAGCAGGCCAACAACCGTCTGCACCCCGGTAACCGGCGACTCGGTTGCCAGAACGGTATCCTTCGGGTTGATCTGGAACCCGCGCGCCGCAAACAGCCCGTCTGCGGATGCCAGGTCAAACGTAAAGACCACCTGTTGCATCAACGGACCGCGCCCATCCGATCGCACTTGCCGCGTGTCATAGTCTCGCAACACGATCACGCCCTTGGGATTGGCGCGGCTGTCCGTCAGCCCGCCGATGACGGACAGCGCCTCAAGTGCGGTGATCTCTTCCTTCTCGAAATAGACAAGTCGTTCGGTTCCTGTCGCGCCAAGCGCCGTGAAGTAGCGATTGTCCTCAGCCACAACGATCTTGTCGCCACCCCGCAGCAGGATATTGCGTGACGCGTCCGCGAAAAGCCGCTCTGCCCGCATTTCATAGGTGACGCCGTCCCGTATCAGTCGCACCAGCGGATGCCGCAGGCCAGACGCGATGCCGCCGCTTGCTGCCAGCACCGACAGGATCGTATGATTGCGATCCGGCAAGGGATAGCTGCCCGGACGGGCAACACCCGCCACCAGTTCGGCCGAGTTTTGGCGTCCCGGCACCAGTTCCACCTGCACCTGTGCCGAAGGAACGATCGGTTTCAGGGCTGTTTGTAGCTGTCGACGTGCTTGATCGGGCGTTTGACCACCAATCTGGATTTCGTCGAGATAGGGCACAAAGATCGTCCCGCCCGCAGATACCGTCAGCCCCGCCAGCACCACTTTCTTGTCCATGGCCGATGTCAGAAGCGAATTTTCCTGACTGTCCCAGATCACCAGATCCACGCGATCGCCCGGTTGCACCAATGGGCTGTCCGGACCGCGCGTCCCTTCGGGCCAACGATAGACACCAGACCAGCCTGTCACCGGCCATGTCCGAATCTGCGGAAGGTTGTCCCGCGTGACGGGCATGACCTGAAATGTGGGTGTGCTGCTGTCCTTCTCGTGCAAGATTTCACCGGTCACAGCAGCCCCACGCGGAAGGGTGCAGGCCGCAAGCACAAGGCAAAGTGTGACCGTCTGAATCGTTTTCACTAGATACCGCACCAACACCAGCCCCTTGATCACACACAGGATCCTGACGAACTTCCTACAGCCAGTCGAAGCTGTTAAACAGGAAAAAGTAACGAGTGTGACCGGGTGAACCGAAGTGAGTCTGACAGAACCAATCCGCCGGAACCGGAGGAAAGGGGTAGTTGCGCGGACGGACATTCCGGCCCTGTGCCTTGCTCTTTCTGGCATGAGGCTGCGGACATGACGCCCGCAAAGCGCGCTTTGGACCTTGTCTTCGCATTGGGACTGACCGTGATCCTGATGCCGGTGGGCGTCTTGATTTCCCTGCTGGTCCTCCTGTGTGACGGTCGCCCTGTATTTCACGTGGCCGAACGCATGAAGACACCGGATCAGGGCTTCTTTCTTTGGAAGTTTCGCACCATGCGCCCCAGCCCGGCTGATATCGGTGTGTCGGGTGGCGACAAATCAGTCCGGATCACGCCTTTGGGCCGCATCCTGCGCCGCTCGCGTCTGGACGAGATGCCACAACTTCTCAACGTGTTGCGCGGCGATATCAGTCTGGTCGGTCCCCGCCCACCGCTGCGGCGCTATGTGGAACGGTTTCCCGATCTTTACGCGCAGGTTCTGGAACAGCGGCCGGGGCTGACCGGCCTCGCCACGCTGGTGTATCATCGCACTGAAGAACGCCTGCTGGCTGCCTGCTCGACCGCCGAACAAACCGAGTCCGTCTACATCCGCCGTTGCATCCCGCGCAAAGCACGCCTTGACCTGATTTATGCCGCAAGACGCAGCATCGGCCTCGATCTTCGTTTGATTCTCGGAACGGTCTTCAGGTTTCTTTTACCTTAGGCTGCAAATATCGTATGGTTGGATGTAGGTTGTATCTTTCGTCAATTTGCAGTGACCAATGTAGGAACGGCACGCATCGCGGGATCAATGCGGTGCTGGCCATGTGTTGTTAACGAGTTTGGACCGGTTGGGTCCGCCCTGCGATCCGGCTTGTGACAGCCGGTTCCCTCGCAGGACGGTATCGTCCACCGGCCCCGGTGTGAGGCCAATTTTGCGGCACAGTTTGTTCGATTTTTGCGTGTCCATGTCCCGCCGTCAGAAACGGTGGACCCTCTTTTGGATAGACTGCCTTTGCGCGGTTCTCGCGTTCTCACTTGCGGTGATCATCGTGACCGGCCAGTTCCCTGACACGGGCAGGCTGCGCGACATGACTCTGCTGACTGCTGCGATCCTGCCGGTCACGGCCAGCATGACAGTGTATATGGGACTGCACAGGGTCAAGCTGAACGCCTATCAGTTGCCAAGCCTGATCAACTCGTCCTTGGTCGCAGTTGCCATTGGCACCGCAGGCCTGACCACGTCGGTCATAGCGGGTGCATCACTTCCAGCAGGCATATTCCCGGTCCTGTCCATGATGTTCATGATCCTGACCGTCGGGTCCAGAATGATCCTGCGCAGCGTGTTGATCTGGATCTACCGCAGCAAACAGAATCGCAAACGGGTGCTGATCTACGGCGCAGGCCAGACGGGGCAACAGCTTGCCGCCGCCTTGGCCACCGACACCGAAATCCAGCCCGTCGCCTTTGTGGATGACAATCCCACGCTCCAGGGCCTGACGATCGGCGGCTTGGTGGTGCATGCGCAATACAGTGTTCCTGATCTGGTTGTGCGCCACCGGATTGACCATGTCGTTCTGGCCATGCCATCTGTCAGCCGGGCCATGCAGCAGCGGATCGCGGCACGCCTGCGCGCCATGGGCTGCGACGTACACGCGCTCCCGTCCTTTGCCGACCTGGTGAGCAAGGACGAACTGGTTCGGCAAATCGCGCCTCTCGAACTCTCCGATCTTCTGGGTCGCAATCGGCTGGAGGACGAGCTTCCCGGGATCACCGACGCCTATGCCGGCCGCAATATCCTTGTCACAGGTGCCGGGGGGTCCATCGGGTCCGAGATCTGCCGTCAGCTGATCTCATGCAAACCGGCCAGCCTGATCCTTCTGGATCACAGCGAACATTCGCTCTACGCCATTACCCGCGACCTGCAGGACACAAGCACAACCATCCCGGTCATCCCCGTACTGGGTTCAGTCGGCGAAGCTGCGCTGATCCGGGATGTCATCGCGACCTATGGCATTGACGTCGTGCTGCATGCCGCAGCCTACAAACATGTGCCACTGGTCGAAAGGAACATGATCGAAGGAATCCGCAACAACGTGCTGGGCACCAAAATCCTTGCTGATGAGGCAAAGCTGGCGCAGGTCGAGCGGTTCATTCTCATCTCGACTGACAAGGCCGTCCGGCCTGTCGGGATCATGGGATGCTCGAAACGTCTGGCCGAGATGATCGTGCAGGATCTGGCCACGCGATCGACCAGCACCGCCTTTTCCATCGTGCGTTTCGGCAATGTTCTTGGCTCCTCGGGATCGGTCATCCCCCTGTTTCAGGATCAGATCGCGCGCGGTGGTCCGGTCACGCTGACCCATGACGATGTGACCCGCTACTTCATGACCTTGTCCGAGGCTGTGCGCCTTGTTCTTCTCGCAGGCACGTTCACCCGCGGTGGCGATGTCTTCGTTCTGGATATGGGTGCGCCTGTCCCCATCCGCAAAGTGGCGCGTCAGATGATCGAGGCTGCAGGTTATACTGTGCGGGACGCGGAAAACCCGCGCGGCGATATCGAAATCGTCGTGACGGGTCTGCGTCCCGGTGAAAAACTCCATGAGGAGCTGTTGATCGGTTCAGACATGCTGACCACCCCTCATCCCAAGATCCTGCGGGCGCAGGAAGGCCATCTGTCAGAGCTTGAGATGGCTTCGGTGCTGCAATCCCTGCGACGGGCGATAGACGCGCGCGACCTTGAAGCGATGTCCAACCTGCTTGAACGATGGGTCGAGAATGCGCGCACTCTGGACATGGCATCCGCCAAGACCTGAGCAACATCCATCAACAGACCCTTAAAATCCAAACCAAGGGCCCATATTCGGCCATATTCCCACAAGCCTGTCTTAACCTGCTGTCTCCCATTCTGTCTCCGGTGAGTGAAACGGCCGGGGGGCCGGGGGAATCGGGATGGGCAACTACAGGATTGCGTTCAGCACTGTGCTGAACGCTGGCGGTCAAGGGTTGACCGAAACGATCACGGACCTTGAGATTCTGGCCGGTCATGGGCACCCGTTGCTTGTCTCGGTGACGCGGCCGGGACAGACCGGTAACCTTACGGTGTTCAATGCGGGTAGTGGGGCAGTGGTCAGCAACACCGCGATCGCGCCCGAGATGGCCCAACTGACACCGCCCGATCTGGCCTTATTGCAGATCGGCGGTCAAACTTTTCTCGGCCTGCTGGGCCTGCGCGACACCGGTTTGCAGGCGATGCCTTTACTGTCGCCAGGCGGTCTGGGCGCAATCCAGCGCCTTACCGCGCCGGGACAGGATCTGGGTCTGATGACCGGGCTGGTCACGGCCGAATCTGGTGACACGCTGCACCATTTCGCCAGCATCCGCGGCACCGGCCTTCTGCGATTGGACAGCATGGCAGAAGCGGGTGTGCAGGGACAGTCCATAGCGTTGACAGGCGTCGGATCACAACACATGGTCAGCGATCTTGTCTCGCTTTCGGTGGGGGGCAGCGGCTTCATCGTGATGGCCTTCGCCTCTGCCGATACGCTATCGGCGTATAGGGTAAACGCGGGCGGCACGCTGCAACGCATGTCCGACCATGGCGCGGCGCAGGGTCTGGGCATCGACGCGCCTGTGGCGCTCTCCGCCGTGTCCCTTGGTTTGTCCCATTACATCATCGTCGCATCGACACTCAGTTCCTCGCTCAGCGTGCTGGAGCTGGACGCCAACGGCATCATGAGGCCGGTCGATCACATCATCGACGATCTGAACACGCGCTTTCACCGCGTCACGGCGCTTGAAACGGTGGCCGTTGCCGACCGCAACTTCCTCGTCGCTGGCGGGGGGGACGACGGCGTATCCCTGTTCCTCGTGCTGCCCGGGGGCCGCTTGCTGCATCTGGACAGCATGGCCGACACGATGGCGGCGACTCTTGCCGATGTTGCCACTCTTGCCGCGACCCAGATCGGGAGCGATCTGCATGTCTTTGCGACCAGCGCGCGTGAAGCGGGGATCAGCCGCCTGACCGTTGCGCTTGGCCAACCCGGACAGACCGTAATCGGCACATCTTCACCAGAGCAACTCAGCGGTACGGCACAGGACGATATTCTGAGCGGCGAAGCCGGCGACGACACATTGGTGGGTGGCGCAGGACAGGACATCCTGCTCGACGGGGCGGGCCTCGACCAGATGACCGGTGGACCGGGGCAGGACATCTTCGTTCTGGCGGCGGATGGGCAGCTGGATGTGATAACCGATTTCGAACCCGGAACGGACCGCCTTGACCTGAGCGCCTGGACGGGGCTGACCTCGCCCACGCAGTTGGTCGTCGAAATCCGCAGCGGGGGTGCCGAGGTCAGGTATCACGGCGAAGTTCTGAACATCCGCAGCGCCACGGGCGCCAGCCTCAGCCGGGCGGAAGTGCTCTGGGCGCCCGTCCTGAACCTGACCCGCGCTCCGGTTGCCTCACTGCCCGCGACGCCTGGCGATGACCCCGACGCACCCCCGCCGCAGCCGGGTCTGCGGCTGACAGGTGGCGATGGCAATGACACGCTGAACGGTGGGAGCGGACAGGACACATTGGACGGGGGAGGCGGCAATGACCGTCTGAACGGTGGTCCGGGCAATGACCTGTTGCTCGGAGGCTCTGGAAACGATCAGCTTTTCGGTGGCGACGGGCAGGACATCCTTCAGGGCGGCAATGGCAACGACCGTCTGGATGGCGGCGCAGGTGACGACGACCTTCAAGGCGGCATCGGGCGCGATACCCTGATCGGAGGCACGGGACAGGACAGTCTGTCGGGCGATGACGGTGACGATTCCCTGCTTGGTGGAGAGGGCGACGACGTCCTGAACGGCGGGTCAGGCGCGGATATCCTTGATGGTGGCGAAGGCAATGACCTGATTTCCGGTGGGACTGGCAATGACCGCCTTTTGGGGGGCCTTGGCGACGATACGCTGCGCGGCGAGGTCGGCGACGACACCTTGATCGGATGGGCCGGGGCTGATGTCATGGACGGGGGCGAGGGCTCGGATGTCTATATGGTCGATGCTCTGGATCACCTTGAGGATAGCGGACACATCGGCTTGGACCGGGCGCAGATCTATGAGGCGACCGGTGTCGCGCTGAACCTCTCCGGCTGGCGCGGAATCGAACGGGTCAACGGGTTTACCGGCAATGATACTCTGGATGCGCGCGGCGCAACCGATCCGATCTACCTGTTTGGCGAGAACGGCGATGATCTTCTCTACGGCGGCGCAGGTGACGACACACTCTCGGGCGGACCCGGCCTTGATACGATCTTTGGTGGTGCAGGCGATGATCTGATCCTCGTGTCCGATCCGGCGGATCACATCGCCGATGCCGGGCCGGGTTTCGACCGTGTCGTGATCGAAGGCGACGCGAGACAGCCTTATCGTGTCGCAGGCTGGGTCAGTGTCGAGCAGGTTGGTGGAGGCTGGGCCAATGATGCGATTGACGCAACCGGGTTGCAAACCGGCATCCACCTGCTTGGGCAAGCGGGGAGCGACACACTTACCGGCGGCAGTGGCAACGATCTGCTGGACGGCGGCACGGGAAATGACCGGCTGATCGGCGCAGCCGGCAACGACACTCTATTGGGCGGAGAGGGGAACGATACACTGATCGGATGGGTCGGCGCTGACCTTCTGGATGGCGGCGAGGGCTCGGATCTGTTCATGGTCGATGCGTTTGACCGGGTCACAGACACTGGCACGTCAGGTTTTGACCGTGCGCAAATATTTCAGGCAGGCGGCGTTGCCCTGAACCTTTCTGATTGGATCGGCATCGAACGGGTCAATGGCTTTACCGGAAACGACACGCTGGATGGCAGCGGCGTGTCTTTCCCGCTGTCGTTGTTGGGGGAACAGGGCGACGACCTCCTGCGCGGCGGGTCGGGACGCGACACGTTGATGGGCGGGCCCGGCAATGATCGGCTGGAAGGCGGGGCAGGGAATGACTTTCTGTCGGGTGTTGATGGCGATGACACGATCCTTGGCGGTGATGGAAATGACACGCTCATCGGCTGGACCGGCGCAGACTTGCTGGATGGCGGCGACGGGTCCGATCTCTATATGGTGGATGCATCGGACATGCTGATGGACAGCGGCACATCAGGCTATGACAGAGCTCAGGTCTATCAGGAAGCGGATGTTTTCCTGAATCTCGCTGCATGGCAAGGGATCGAGCGCGTCAATGGATTCACCGGGAATGACACATTGGATGCCAGCACCCACACTGAGGCGATCTTTCTTTTTGGCGAGCGTGGCAACGACCTTCTGCGAGGCGGAACTGGCAATGACACCCTGGTTGGCGGAACGGGCAACGATACGCTGATAGGGGGCTCGGGGAATGATTATATGGTTGGTGACGCCGGAGCTGATCATTTCGTGTTCCACCCGGGCTTCGGTCGCGATGTCATCCAGCGCTTCGAGGACGGGATCGACAGGATCGACTTCTCCTCTCATGACGGGATCCAGGGTTTTGACGGTCTCCAGATCAGTCAATTTCTGACGGATACGATCGTCCGCACCGCAGTGGACAGCCCGGATATCCTGATCCTTGCAGGCTTCGACGCAGCGCGCCTGACAGCGGATGATTTCATCTTCTGAAACAAGTGTCTTGGCCAGCAAATGGTAAACGGTTCGTCAACGGCAAAACCGATCGGATTACCCGTCCTTAACCCGCGATTTTGCAATGATGCGGCCCGCCACACCCGCATCTTGCAAGCATCTCGGCCCCAGCCGCGCTCTGCACCACCGGACAAGAAGGACATGACCGATGCCCGATACCTCTCCCATTCTGGCCCTTCCCTATATCCTGCCATCGCAGGCCCAAAAGCATGTCACCCACAACGAGGCGCTCCGACACCTTGATGCCATCGTTCAGCTTGTCGTGATATCGGCCCAGTTTATGACACCGCCGGTCAACCCGGATTCCGGCGACCGCTATGTCGTGGCAACAGGGGCGACAGGCGATTGGGAGGGGCAGGACGGTGCCATCGCAGTGGCTGATGTTTCAGGGTGGCTGTTCTACGCGGCACAGTCGGGTTGGCGGGCCGATGATCTGTCAACCGGAGGGCAAATCCGCTTTGACGGGTCGGTCTGGACGCCGGTCACCCCTCAGTTGGACGGGATCGCGAAACTAGGCATCGGCACCTCGGCGGATACGACGAACCCGCTTGCTGTGGCGGGGCAGGCGACTCTGCTGACCCATGATGGTGCGGATCACCGGCTGAAGATCAACAAGGCGCTTCCCGCCGACACCGCCAGCCTTGTGTTTCAGACGGGCTGGTCGGGCCGTGCCGAACTAGGCATCACGGGCAACGACGATTTCAGCGTCAAAGTCTCGACCGACGGCAGCAATTTCAAGCAAGCGCTCGTGCTGGACAGCAACACGGGGGCTGTTCAGGCTCCGGGCAACCCCGCGTTTCTGGCCTATAGCATCGGGCAATGGACAACGATCAGCACAACGCAGACGGACCTTGTCTTCGATACCGAAATCATGAACCGGGGCGGGCACTACGATTCGCTGCTGTCACGGTTCACAGCGCCGGTCGACGGTCTCTACGGCTTTCTGCTTAACGGCTTTCTGGGAAGCGCCACCAATGGGCGGATCAGTTTTGCGATCAATGGCCAGACTCAAAGCATGCAGATGCAGGTCCTCGTGGGCGCCGCACCCTTGTCCTTCACAACGGTCTTCGCGCTGACGGCTGGCCAGTATGTGACATGTCGCACCGGGAACGTGAATCCTAACCTGACCTATTTCAAATCTCATACGGCATTCTCAGGCTGGCTCATCTCGTAAAGTGCCGAAAGCACACAGATCGCGAATCGCCTGGCGCACACCCCTTCTGAAGCGTTGACGCCTTGCCTTGTTGCACGCACAAGTTCGACCCATCATCCATGTATGCGGTAGAGGAGTGGGTCATGAAGATTGCGATGATTGGGACGGGCTATGTTGGCCTTGTGTCTGGCGTCTGCTTTTCGGACTTCGGGCATGATGTTGTCTGCGTCGACAAGGACCCCAAGAAGATCGACAGACTGAACGCTGGCGAAATTCCGATCTTCGAACCAGGGCTTGAAGCGCTGATGGCCAAGAACGTGGCTGCGGGGCGGCTGACCTTCACGCTTGAT
This sequence comes from Seohaeicola sp. 4SK31, assembly GCF_028802875.1. Classification (NCBI taxonomy): domain Bacteria; kingdom Pseudomonadati; phylum Pseudomonadota; class Alphaproteobacteria; order Rhodobacterales; family Roseobacteraceae; genus Seohaeicola; species Seohaeicola sp. 4SK31. The sequence continues at coordinate 181,430 of NZ_JARAMP010000004.1, forward strand.
CTGGCGGCTGCCGTCAAAGGGGCGGATGCGGTCTTTATCGCGGTGGGCACACCCACGCGTCGCGGCGATGGACATGCCGATCTGGTCTATGTCTATGCCGCTGCCGAGGAAGTGGCCCGCGCCGCGACGGATTACGTCGTGATCGTGACGAAATCCACAGTGCCCGTCGGGACCAACCGTCAGATGAAGAAGGTGATCCGGAAAGCCAACCCGGATCTGGAATTCGACGTTGCCTCGAACCCCGAGTTCATGCGCGAAGGGGCGGCGATCGAGGATTTCATGAAGCCCGACCGCGTCGTCGTCGGCGTGCAAACCGACCGCGCCGCCGAGGTGATGGCCGATATCTACCGCCCGCTCTATCTGCGCGACTTCCCGATTGTGACGACCGATCTGGAAAGCGCCGAGATGATCAAATACGCGGCCAACGCCTTTCTGGCGACCAAGATCACCTTCATCAATGAAATCGCGGCCCTCTGCGAACGCGCCGGTGGTGACATCAAGGAAGTGGCCAAGGGCATCGGTCTGGACGGACGGATCGGCAACAAGTTCCTGCACGCAGGCCCCGGCTTCGGCGGCTCGTGCTTTCCCAAGGATACCAAGGCGTTGGCGCGGATCGGGCAAGAACATGCCGTCCCCATGCAAATCACCGAGACGGTGATCAAGGTCAATGACGAGATCAAACGGCGTATGATCGACAAACTGCTCGACCTGTGTGACGGCAAGTTCAATGGCAAGACTGTGGCGGTTCTTGGCGTCACGTTCAAACCGAACACCGATGACATGCGCGATGCACCCAGCCTGACGATCATTCCCGCGATGGTGGGTGGCGGCGCGAAAGTGCGCGTGGTCGATCCCCAAGGCCGCCACGAGGGCGAGGCACTGCTGCCCGGCGTGCAATGGCATGAGGACGCCTACAAAGCTGCGCAGAACGCCGACCTGCTGGTGATCCTCACCGAATGGAACGAGTTCCGCGCACTTGATCTGAAACGACTGGCCCGCAAGATGGCGACCCCGCATATGGCCGACCTGCGCAATGTCTATTCCCCGCGCGATGCAAAACGGGCCGGCTTTACGGCCTATGCGTCCATCGGCCGGGGCGGTTTCTTTGACGAGGACGACTGACAGGTTGTCACCGCGGCAACGCTTTTGCTTTCCTGACGTCATCCGGCGAATGACCGCTGGACGTGAAGAGGCTTTCTCTGGTTGATTTGAACTCTGCCAGAGGGGAATGCAGACATGGGTTTTGATTACGTGATCGTGGGGGGCGGTTCTGCCGGGTCCACCTTGGCGACTCGTCTGACCGAAGATCCGAACATTACCGTCTGCCTGCTCGAGGCGGGGGGCAACGGCAAGAACCTTCTGTTCCGCGCACCTGTCGGAGCGGTAGCCCTTCTTCCGGGCTGGATCAAATCCGGCAACTGGGCCTATCAGACCGTGCCACAAGTCGGTTTGAATGGACGAAAAGGCTATCAGCCGCGCGGCAAGGGTCTGGGCGGGTCTTCTGCGATCAATGCGATGCTCTATGTGCGCGGTCACCGCAAGGATTACGACGGTTGGGCTGATCTGGGCTGCGCCGGATGGTCATGGGACGATGTCCTGCCTTATTTCCGAAGGGCCGAGAACAACGAACGCGGTGCAAATCCGGAACATGGTGCCAGCGGCCCCTTGCAGGTCTCGGACCAGAAAAGCCCCCGCCCCATCACGCATGCCTTTGTCGATGCCGCCGCGCAGATGCAGCACCGTTTCCGCGACGATTTCAACACTGGCGAGACCGAGGGCTTTGGCCTGTTTCAGGTGACGCAATTCCATGACAAGGCCCGCAACGGTGAACGCTGCTCGGCGGCGGCCGCCTATCTCCACCCGGTGATGGGCCGCCCCAACCTGACTGTTCTGACCGGCGCACATGCCACCCGTATCCTGTTTCAGGGAAAACGGGCGACCGGCGTCACATACCGCAAAGGGCGTGAGGACAAGAAGGTCGAGGCGCGGCGCGAGGTGATCCTGTGCGGCGGCGCCTTCAATTCACCGCAGCTTTTGCAACTGTCCGGCGTCGGTCGCGCCGAAGACATCAAGAAACATGGCATCGGCATGGTGCATGAACTGCCTGGTGTCGGACAGAACCTGCAGGATCATCTGGATTTCATCCTTGCCTACAAATCCCGCGACACAGACAATTTCGGACTCGGCCTGACCGGCGGCATCAATCTGATCCGCCACATGCTGCAATGGCGCAAGGACGGCACCGGCATGATCGCCAGCCCTTTTGCCGAAGGTGCGGGTTTCCTCAGGACAGATCCCGCGCTGGAGCGCCCTGATATCCAGCTGCATTTCGTGATTTCGATCGTGGACGATCACGCGCGCAAGCTGCATCTTGGCTATGGTTATTCCTGCCATATCTGCGCCCTGCATCCTCATTCGCGCGGGTCGGTCTTTCTTCAGTCACCCGATCCATTGGCCGCGCCCGGCATTGATCCACGATATCTGTCGGACGAGCGTGATCTGCAAACCCTGATCAAGGGGGCCAAGATCGCGCGCGCGATCATGCAGGCCCCCGCGATGGACAAGTATCGCCACAGGGAATTGTTCCTGTCCGAGACGCTGACGGATGCCGACTGGGAAAAGCACATCCGGGCACGGGCCGATACGATCTATCACCCTGTGGGCACCTGCAAGATGGGTATCGATCCAATGGCCGTGGTCGATCCGGAGTTGCGGGTCCATGGGGTCGAGGGGCTGCGCGTGGTGGACGCCTCGGTCATGCCGACGCTGATCGGAGGCAACACGAATGCCCCGACGATCATGATCGCGGAAAAGGCTGCCGACATGATCAGGGGTGTCCGTGCTTCGGCGCGGTTTGCGGCAGGCTGAGCCGCCTCAATCGAACCGGATCGGCAGGCGGAAGGTGTAGGAGTCCGCGTCAAGTGCCGCGGGTGCCGCTGGCAAACGACCTGCGGATCTGATTGCCTTCACCGCCTGTTGATCCAGCGCCGCCTGACCGGACGACGTGGCAATGCCAACAGATTGCAGCGCCCCGTCGCGCCCCACCGACAAAACCACGATCACCGAACCACGACCGGCACCGCGTGGCTTTGCCCGGTCAATACGGTTGCGTATCTTTCCACCCCATTCCGCCAACAGGCTTTGCCGGGCAGCCTTGCTCAGACTGGCAGTTTCCGCAGGTCCGCTGGTCCCGCGGGCAGAGGCCGCACCGCTTCCTGCCGCGGTCGCGGCGGCACGAGCCGGTGGCTGGTGCGCGGGCTTGGCAGACGGTTTGGGCTTGGCAGGAGCCGCAGCAGGCCGTGCCTGGGGCCTGATCGGCGGAACCTCGGCAACCGGATCAGGTGGGCGAGGTGCCGTGCGAGTGACATCCAGCGTCGGCAGCCCGTCTTGCGACGGCAATACAGGTGCCATCGCGCGCGGTGGCCGAAAGGCGGGCGATTTGGTCGCTTCGGGCAACCGGGGAGCCGGATCAAAAGTAGCCTCCTCAGCCGGCTGTGGGAACGCGGCAGGAAGAACCGCCGCCACTTCGGGCGGGCGATCCCATTCCGCAACCATCTCGGATAATGAACCCGAGGCCGCTGCAACCGTCACAAGCGCATCGCCACCCGCTCCCGAACTTGCACTGCCTTGCGGCAAGCTTTGGAATGCCGCGACATGCAGCGCCAGAGCCAATCCGGCAAACCCCGTGAATTCGAACGCACCCCTCATGGCTGGCGCACCGTCAATTCGACCTTGTCCACGCCCACCGCAGCCAATCGCGACATCAAGACGGCGAAGGCTGCCCCGTCAAAGCCTGCATCCGCCCTTACCGTCAGCGGGCCAGAGTCGGCCCGCGCGGCGATGGCGGTCAGCGCGTCATCGCCGCGCACTGCACCGAACACCAGTTCACCTTCGGCCGATATATGCAGTGTTTCGGGTGGTGCAGCGACCTCTGCTTCGGCCAGTTCCGCATCCGGCAAGGTCATGTCGAATGGATCAGGCGGCGCAATGGTTGCGCTCAGCAGGAAGAAGATCAGCAGCAGAAAGACGATATTGATCATCGGCACAAAGGTATCCCCCGCGCCGCGCCGTCGACGATCCATGCTGATCCGGAACCCGCTATCCATCAATCCACCACTGCAATCGCTGTGAACCCGGCCGCGCGCAGGGCAGACATCACCGTCACCATGCGCTGCAAGGCGGCCCCATCCCGCGCCCGCAGAACGACCATGTCCGTGCGGCTCTCTGTCAGGCCGTCCAGCGCGGCAATCACCATCTCAAGACTTTGCTCCTTGCCATTCAGCCTTTGTCCTTCGGGCAGCACGTCGATCAGACGGGGGGGGCCGGAATATGTGTCCCCAGACCCACCAAGGCTGAGCGGCACCAGCGCGTCAGACCCGAACCGCGAAGCCAGCATGAAGAACACCAATAAAAGGAACACTACGTCGATCATCGGCGTCAGGCTGGGCTTCCGCCGCGAACGCGGGCTGTCGATGATGAACATCATGCCCCCCCTCCAGCCGGATCGCGGGTAAAGATCTGCGTCACCGCATCCTCCAGATCGGCCTGCACACCGTCCGTCAGGCTTTCGATCCACACCAGCGCCACACCAGCCGGGATCGCAACCGCCATCCCTGCCGCCGTTGTCAGCAGCGCCTCCCAGATTCCGCCAGCGAGGATCGTCGGATCTGCCTGAGCGCCCGTGCTCTGCAAGGCCTGAAAGGCTGTGATCATGCCCAGCACGGTTCCCAGCAGCCCCAGAAGCGGCGCAATGGTCGAGATCAGCTCCAGCGCCCGCAAACCGCTGCGCGCCGCGTTCAACTCCCGCCGTGCCACGCGCAAGACCTCATCCCGTGCAGCGTCACGCGTCAGGGACGGATCCCGCAGCGCCGCCATCGCCTGCGCTACGACACGGGACCTTATGCCGCGCGGTGCGACCAGCATGGCCTGCGCGTCACCGGCCTGCCCCGCGACCCACAGAGCAACGGCCCGCTCGGCCTGTATCCGTCGCCAAAGTCCCGACAGGCTCAACCGCCACAGCTTCCACAGGATCAGCGCAAGGGTCAGCACGGAAAGCCCGGCGATGATCCACATGACCACGCCGCCGCGCCCGATCATTCCAGTCAGAAGGGCCAGATCGTTCATCCCGCTCTCCTCTTCACATCAGAGATGATCGCGCAGATCGCATCCAGTCCATCGCCCAAAGCCGCCGGACCGGGCTGCAGAATGAGTGGCGACTTGATTTCGTAGATATGCCTGTTGCGCACCGCGGGAATGTCGTCCCATCCCGGCCGCGCCGCAATCTTTTCCGCGCGCAACTTCTTGCCACACCACGATCCGATAATGATGTCGGGGGCCGCGGCGATCACCTGTTCCGATGACACGATCCTGTCCTTCGCAGACGGTTCATGGCTCAACGTCTCGAACACATCCACACCGCCGGCCACCGCGATCAGTTCCGAGGCCCAGCGGATGCCCGAAATCATCGGCTCGTCCCATTCTTCGAAATAGATACGTGGACGTATGGTTGGGGCATGACTCCGCAAGGCACCAATCCGCGACGCATGCAGGCTGATCAAAGCTTCGGCTGTTTCAGAGGCGCCCGTCAGCGCGCCAAGGGTGCGGATCATGGACAGGATGCCCGAGACATCGCGCTGATTGAAAGCATGCACGGCGACACCTGCCCGGATCAACTGCGCCACGATATCAGCCTGCAGGTCCGAAAAGGTCAGCACCAGATCGGGTTCCAGCGCAAGGATCTTGGGAATATCCGCCGATGTGAAAGCTCCAACCCGTGGCTTCTCACGCCGCACCTGGGGCGGGCGGATCGCGTAGCCCGTCACCCCAACGATGCGATGCTGTTGCCCCAGAAGATAAAGCGTCTCGACTGTCTCTTCTGTCAGGCAAACGATCCGCTGAGGGGTCAGGTCCGGGATGATCTGCAAATCAGCCAAAGTCATAGGGTTTTCCTCCAGTCTCGAGGATCCACTGATCCGCGCCTTGCCGGACAGCGGCATAGACGGCGGCGGCCACCGCCTTGCCCTGCGCGGTGTGCAAGCCGCAAAAGGCATCAGTCCCGTCCAGCGCGGCCACGGTGTTGCAATCCGTTCCGGTTCCCGTGGCTGGCCCCGCTTTCGCCATGGCGCCGGATTCCAGTATGGCTGCCGTGCGCGCAGCGCTGGCGATGCTTTGGGCTTCGATCAAGCCGATATCACTCAGACCATATTCCAAAATCACCGCGATATTTATAGTGCCCCAATTTTTATGCTTGATCGGGTTCTGTCCGTCATGTGGCCCCGCGCGTTCGGCGTTTGACAGACCAACTGTCGCCACGGCCTGCGCCTGCACCCCATCCACCTCTGCCTGCGCCACCGTGAAGGTCGCGATCTTGCGTGATGTCAGCATGACCACCGCCTGCTCCATGCCGCGATCACGACACTCTTCTCCAAGCCATGCGAAAACGTCGAAATCTTCGCGCAGATCAGCATTCCGCACCTCGCGCCACAGGATGTGTCGCGCCGTGACGATCCCGCCGCGATGCGGCGCCCAACTGATCACGCGCATCTCGCGACCCAGATCCAGCGTCAGCCAGGGATGATCAAGAACAGGACGGATCATAACACCCCCATCGGCTGCAGCACCGGTCCAAGTGGGCTGTCCTGCCGCCAGATCGAAATCCCGAAAACCTGCGCCATCAGGTCTGCTGTCAGCACGTCATCCGGTGCTCCATCTGCCACCAGCCGCCCCTGATGCATCAGGATCAGCCGGGTGCAATGCCGCGCCGCCAGACCCAGATCATGCAAGGACACCACCACCGCCCGTCCCTCCTGCGCGAGGCCCGAGAAGACCTGCATCGTCGCAATCTGTTGCGCCGGATCAAGCCCTGCGATTGGCTCGTCCGCCAGCAGAAGCGGAGTCTGTTGCGCCAAGGCACGCGCGATCAGAACGCGACCCTGCTCGCCGCCCGACAGTTGCGTGGCGATCCGTTGGCGGAACCCATCCAGCCCCAGACGGTGCAAGGCGTCGTCAATCGCAGCACGGTCCACGGCCCCGGGCGTGCTGCCGCGCGGGAGATGCGGAACGCGGCCCAAGGCCACCAGCGTCTCGACGGCCATCGGCCAAGCGATCTGTCGGGCCTGGGGCAGAAACGCTGCGGCACGCGCCCGCTCTGCCGCGCTCAGACTTGCCAGGCTGGATGCGCCACTGAACGGCTCCAGTCCCAAGGCCGCGCGCAGCAAGGTGGTTTTTCCGGCCCCGTTCGGGCCGATCAGGCCGACGCATTCACCTGCGTGCACAGATAGGCTTACGTGATCCACAACCGGACACTCGCCACGGCGGACAGTCAGATTGTCCAAGGACAGCAGGGTCATCGCAACTCTCCCCGTGTCTTGTAGATCAGGTGCAGAAAAAACGGCGCACCTATGATCGCCATCAGAACACCCAGCTTCAGGTCCCGATCCGGCAGGATCATCCGAACCGCCAGATCAGCCGCCAACACCATCGCCGCCCCTCCCAGGGCCGAGGCCCAGAGCAACGCGGACGGCCTCGCCCCGACGAATGGACGCAGGATATGCGGAACCACAAGCCCCACAAATCCGATAGCCCCTGCCACAGCCGTCGCCGCCCCGACGCACGCAGCGACGCCAAGCACCAGAACCATACGGACGCGTCCTGTTGCGACACCCATTGTGGCAGCGGCATCCTCTCCCAGTGTCAGCACATCCAGGGGTCGACCCAGTGACAAGAGCAGGACCCAGCCAATGATCATGAAGGGCAGAGCGATCCAGACATGATCAAAGGATCTGTCGGACAGTGAACCCATCATCCAGAAAACCACCTCGCTTGCCGCAAAGGGATTGGGCGACAGGTTCAGCACCAGCGTGGTCATGGCACCGGCCAGCGCGGAAATGGCGATCCCCGCAAGGATCAGCGTCAGCGAAGACCCCCGTGGACCAGCCAACAGCAGGATCAGCATCACGGCCGCCAAGGCCCCACCCAGCGCCGCCATGGGCAAAGCCAGCCACCAGGCCGCCGCCAGACCGGTCTGCAACACGATCACAGCACCCAGTGCCGCAGAACCCGACACCCCGATCAAACCGGGTTCGGCCAATGGATTGCGCAGATACCCCTGCATCGCCGCACCGGACAAGCCCAGCGAGGCACCGACCATGACACCCAGAATGGCGCGCGGCAGACGGATCTCACGCATCACCAGTGTCGCCGCCTCGCCCTGTCCCAGAAACAAGGCTCTCACCGTGTCGACCAGCGTCAACCCAGCAGGCCCGGTCAGAACCGACAGGGCGAACAGGATAACCAAAGTGGTCAAGAGCCAGATGCGGAGCAGCATTACATACGCTCCCGTATGTCAACGAGTCGCGCTACAGCCCGCAGCACGAATGGCGTGCCACAAACCCATTCCGCATCGGTCAACGTCGCACCGGATTGTTTCTGCTGCAACACACGCAGGGCAGGATGATCCAAGACTTCTTCGGCCCGCGACGCACCGGGATACGGCTGCCCAGAAATCACCAGGTCGGGCATCAGCAGCACCAACCGCTCCAGCGGGACAGACCCCGCAACCGTGATCCCGGCCTCGGTCGTCGCATTGGCGAAGCCCGCCGCAAGCAAAATCTGATGCGCCAGTGACTTGTCACCCGATGTGTAGTTGTTCGCATAATGCAGCAAGGCCGAAGGGCGTTCCTCGCCGTTTGGTCCCAGCGCCGCAAGATCAGCGTCGAACTGCGCAACGAGGCGCTGCGCGGCATCGACTTGCCCCAAAACTTCGCCCATCTTCAGCATATTGGCGCGAATTCCGTCAAAGTCGGTCTCAAGCGGAAATTGCACCACGTCGACCCCCAACCGCCGCAGCAATCCGACCGTGTAGGGATCACTGTAAACCCCTGCCAGAACCAGATCCGGCCGCATCGCAAAGATCTCTTCCGCCTGCCCGTGGTTCTTTTCATAGCCCGCGGCCTCCTCGACCATCGGCGAGGCCAGCGGGTCAAAGGCGATATGCGACACCGAGAGAAGTTGCCCCTCGTCAGCCAGCAACATCGCCAGTTGATCGGTGCACAGGTTCATCGACACGACACGGGTCGGCGCTTCGGCATCTGCCGAACCAGCAACAAGCAGCGCCGCAGCAGAGGCGAGCGCCGCCATCAGATGGCGGCGCAAATTGCGTGAAAGGTTACCCCGGACTACCACTGGCCCTGAATGCCGACATAGAGCGTGCGGCCCTGCGAGGCATAGCCCCAGCTTTCGGAATACTCCTCGTCGAACAGGTTCACGACACGCCCTGTCAAAGCCAGATTGTCGGTCAGATCATAAGTGGCAGACAGGTTGACCGTCGTGAAATCGGGAAGCTTCTCGTTCGAAAACGAACCGAAAAATTGCGTATCAAAGCTCCCTGCCACATGACGCAGATCCGCTGTGATGCTGCCTTTACCGCCAAATGTCCGCAACGTGGCACCCAAGCCCAGTTCGTGTTCAGGGCGGCGGGTGGCGGGTGTTCCCGTCGGAGTTTTTGCATCCAGATAGGTATAGGCAAGACGAAGGCTCAGGTCCTCGGTTGCTTGCAGCACGCCACTGACCTCGACACCTTCACGCGGGCTTTTGCCGGAAAGGTTCACATAGCAGGAGCTCGCGCCGCTCGCGGACGGGATGCAACTTCCATTCGCACCGGCATCGCCCGAAACAACCGTGATCGCGTTTGTCAGTTCCTCGTTGAAATAGGACACGTCGATGATGCCGCGTCCGCCCAGAACCTCGGCTTCAATGCCGATATCATAGCCACGGTTTTCTTCCGGTGTCAGGGTCGTGTTACTGATATAGCCGAAAGATCCGCCAAAATTCTCGAAGAAGTTCGGGTTGACGACACCGGTCCCAGCCGACGCATGAAGCCGCAGGCCCGTGTCAGGAATACGCCACGACAGTCCAAGGTTCCACGTCGTGAAATCATCGAAAGTGTCGTTCATATCGTGGCGCATGCCGGCCTGAATATCGATGCCGCCCTCGAAAAATCCACGATATTCCAAGGCAACGGACTGGCTGCCCCGGTCGAATTCCGGAACAAATGTCGTCGAAGTCTTTTCTTGAACATCTTCCAGCAGGACACTCAGCAATTGACGTGCGTCTGCGACGGTACCGCCATCAAGCGCGAAGCTGCCCCGATACTTCAGGCTGCGCGTTTCACCGTCCAGCGCATAGGCTCCCTGGATCGGGTCCTCGCTGAACTGATCGAAACGGCTGAGACTGTAGGATAAACGGTGCGTCAGACGACCATCCAGCATCTGGTAGTCAGCATAGACCTGCGCCGTAGTCTCTTCGCGCTCACTCAGCGCATTTCGCTCATCCACCACATATTCATCGGGGGTCGAGGCGCTGAAACTATTGACGTCATAGTCGTAATCTTCATCAGAGCGACGGATCGTGAAACCCAGTGTCAGATCATCCGTTGCCTTCCAATAAGCGGACAGCCCCAAAGTCCTGCGACGGGTGCCGTCCTTTTCGCCACCGTCACCTGATGCGTCAAAACCTGCGTCGTCGCGATCACTGAAAGAGAATGCAAGCCCGCCACGATCGGTCCGTGTCGAGACATTGCCCGACAGCGCGTATCCGTTGCCGACTTCGACCGAGCCGCCGTACTGCGTTCCAACAGAGCCGGTTCGCGTAATGATATTGATCACGCCGCTTGAGGCGTTTGACCCATAGAACACCGACTGCGGACCTCGGAGCACCTCAATCCGTTCAACATTCGCCGTCTCGAGACCGGAAATGATGTATTCTTCGCCGCCGCCGCCAAGTTCGACTCCATCCAGCAGGATCAGAACGTTGTTGCTTTCACTGCCGCGAAGGCGGACCTGCGTGTAATTCGCACCGACACTGGCGACCGAGACGCCGGGCAGCGCGCGAAGTGCATCCTGAATGGTCCGCAGGCCACGATCTTCGATATCATCCGACGTCAGCACGCTGACCGACCGGCCATAGGCATTGCTGGCAAAAGGCGTCAGGCCACCTGAAACGACGATCTCATCCAGATCGAAAACGCCGCTCTCTTGCGCGTGGACGGGGGCGGTGCCTGCCAGCAGGATTGCCATCAGGGAAAGGGGGTATCTCATTTTTGTCTCCAAGAACGCCCGGGTCGGGCGTGTCCAAGTCCAGAATGTGTCGTTGGAAGGAGAGACTCCTCCGCAGACGGTGCGAATGCCACCACTACGGAAAAACCGTTATCCACGACGCGCCCCGCGTCCGGATAGGGTGATCACTCTGGCAGGTCTCCTGACTTGCGGGTCACAGCTTGGCTGAGTCTTCCCAGGGTTATCTTCCCCAGTGACATGGTTCAGCTTCGCTCGCCGCTCACAGTTGCGGGGGCAGTCCCGGATTTGCGGCCTTGCGGTCGCGCACCGGATTCCCATTTTAACCGAACGGTTACCCGCCCGGACCAGAACAAGGATTTGGGTAAACAGAAAAGCCGGGAGTCGCAACAGAATTCTCTGCCGAAAAAAGCCCCTTCAATTAGAGCGTCTCAATCGGCTTTCAAGGGCAGCACGCCATCAAGACCGGCGTGACTGACGCAGGACCTTGCCAAGAGCGGCGATCCCCTCGCGGATGCGATCTTCCGATTGGGCGGAGTAGTTGATCCGCGCATGATTGGCCTGTTCCGTCACAGGAAAGAAGGTCGCCCCCGGCACATAGGCGACCCGCGCCTGCGGCAGTGCCACGTCTTTCATGAAGGCTGTCGCGTCGAAACCATCGGGAAATGTCGCCCAGGTAAACAGACCGCCCTCAGGATCTGTCATGGTCACATCCTGCGGGAAGTGCTGGCGGATGGCGTCCAGCATCACCTCTTTTTTGTGGCGATATGCCTTTTGCAACATCGCGATATGGGCCGTCAGATCGAAGCGATCGAGGAAGAGGCTGGCGGCGGCCATATTCAGCGTCGACGTCTGTGTATCCGCAGCGACCTTCAGCAGGGCCATCTTCTCAAGCAAGAGGGGTGACGCAACTGCCCAGCCGATCCTCAGACCCGGCACCAGGACCTTTGAAAAGCTGCCCAGATGGATCACACGACCCTGCGTATCCAGCGATTTGAGCGTGGGTAGGGTTTCGCCCGCGAAACGTATGTGGCGATAGGGCGTGTCTTCCAGAACGATCACATCATGCGCGTTGGCCAGTTCAACCAGACGGTGGCGGCGGTCCAGTGATAGCGTAACACCGGTGGGGTTCTGAAAGTCCGGCACCGTATAGATCATGCGCGCGCGGGAATTGCTGCGCAGCGCCTCCTCCAGCGCGTCCATCCGCATCCCGTCGCTATCCATCGGCACGGCCGCATACCGGGGCTGGCTGGGGTTGAAGGCGATCAACGCTCCCAGAAAAGTGGGATCCTCGGTGATGATGACATCGTCCGGATCGACCAGCATCTTTGCTGCAAAATCAAGACCTTGCTGGGACCCTTGCAGGATCAGCACATCCTCGGGACGGCAGGCGGTGCCATCGGCCACCATCAACTGCGCGATCTGCTCACGCAGGCGCGGCAGCCCGTCCGAGGGGGCGTATTGCATCGCCGCGCCACCCGGCGCGCGGATCACATCGCGGAACACCTGTTCAAGCTGCGCCGCGGGAAACAGGCTGGCATCGGGATAGCCGCCGCCGAATGAAATGATCGAGGGATCCGCCCCCAGCGCCAGAAGTTCCTTGATGGCGGAAGGTTCGACCTTCTCCATCCGTTGCGCAAAATGGGGTGACATCTGTTTCTCCGCCGCACCTGAGGTCTCAGGGGACACCTAAACGGCCGGGGATGCAAGCCGACACGGCTCACGCTTTTCTGAATGGCAACTGTTCTGAATGGCAACTGTCGTTCAATGCACTAGATTTGAGACCATGCAGAGAGACACATATCGCCTGACACGCCGCCGGATGATCGCCAGTGGCGCGGCCCTTTTGGCAACCCCCGCCTTGGCGCAGGCAGATCCGTGGAAAGCCGTGGCAGACCGGGCGCGAGGGTTGGACCAATGCCACGCGCTGATGATCCGCATGGGGGGAACCGATGTTCTGACCGAGGTGTTCCGGGGGCCAGGTCTTGACCGTGCCGTTCCTGTCAAATCCGTGTCCAAGACAATCGTCGCCGCCCTGACCGGTGCGGCACTTGATCGGGGCGAGATTCCGTCGATCACAGCAACACTGGCCGATGTTGCGCCGCGCCTTGTTCCCGCAGGCGCGGACCCGCGTGTCGGCCTTCTGACCATCGAAAACCTTGTGACCATGCAGGCAGGGCTGGAGCGGACATCGGGCGGCAACTACGGCGCATGGATCGGCAGTCGGGATTGGGTGGCCGACGCGTTGTCGCGGCCCTTTGTGGCTGAGCCGGGTGCCCGGATGCTTTACTCGACCGGCAGTTTCCATGTTCTGGGGGCGGTGTTGTCCGATGTCGCCGGGGAAAGTCTGCTGGATCTGGCGCGCACCCGCCTTGGCAATCCGCTGGGAATAGAAATTCCGGCATGGACCCGTGATCCGCAGGGGCGGTATCTGGGTGGGAACGAGATGGCATTGACCCTGTCGGCCATGGTGCGGTTTGGCGAGTTGTATCTTGCGGGCGGCGTTTGGGACGGGGACCAGATCCTGAGCCGCGACTGGGTCACCGCCTCTCTGGAACCGCGGACAAGCTCGCCGTTCTCGGGGCTGGCCTATGGCTATGGGTGGTTTCTGGGTCGCGCCTCAGGACGCGACTATGCCTTGGCCCGCGGCTATGGTGGGCAGGTGATCTGCATCGTGCCAGACCTGTCGCTGTCGTTGGCGCTGACATCCGATCCGACACGACCAGCCCGCAGCGAAGGATACTTCGGGGATATCATGGCGCTGATCGAGGAACTTGTCATCCCAACGGCGCATGGGTGATTGTTTGGTCATCCCAACATCACCCGCAATCCGCAGGGAATCATGTGCGTGCGGCAAGGTGCATCAGCTTGGCCCCGGGCAGCCGTTTCAGTGTTTCGTGAATCCGGTCGCGTGACATCAGGCACATCGCCGTGCTAAGCGCATCGGCCATGGCCGCGCTGTCGGCGCTGACGCTGACCAATTGCCAGACAGGCGCCGCTGGGCGTCCCGTCCGGGGATCCAGAATATGACCGACTTTGCCCTCGGCATCGAATGTCGTTCCCAAAGGCGCGGATGAGGCCAGCGCGCGGTCACGCAGACCGACAAGAGGTTTCGCCGGCAGATCAAGTGTCACCGGCCATGCGCCACCGTGCGGATGACCGCCCAGTGCACGCAATTCACCTGTATCGATCAGAATGTCCGTCAGGCCTTCCGCCTCAAGCAAGGCGGTGACGCGATCGGCGATATAGCCTTGCGCAATCCCGTTCAGCGTCAAGGCCATTCCAGGTCGCAACCTGATGGAGCCCGTCTCAATTGCCACCCGGTCCCACCCGCAGCGCGCATGTGCCATAGCGATGGCGGAAACATCGGGCGCGCGCCCTGCCGCATGCGAACGGGCATAGAGTGACCAAAGCGGCTGTACTGTTGGATCGAAGAAACCATCTGTCGCGTGATGCAGGGCACCGGCCAGCGACAGACATTCGAGAAGCTCGAAGGGTGGCGCATCCAGATATCCCGCCGCGTTCAGGCGACTGAGGGCAGATTGGCTGCGATAGAGGCTGAAGACATCCTCCAGGCGGTCGATCTCGGCCCGCGCGGCGGCGGTGATGCGCGCTGCCTCGGGGTGAGTCAGCGTGATCGTCGCGCGCGCGCCCAGTGCGCTGCCCTTCCAACGGTACAAGGAAGCGGCCTGGCCGCTGCCGGCCATGGCAAGACTGGCGGCGGAAATCACGAGGAAACGTCGGCGTGTCAGGGTCATGTCAGTTCTGCCTTTCGCGGCTCAGGCGTTCAAGACGCGCTGTGAAGTCGTCTTCGTCTGTGTGGTCGTCGGTCCCGTCTGCGATGGGCACGGCCGACAGCACATCCGCATCCCGCACCTCGGCCAGGGTGACCACATGGCCACCCCGCAGGGCGGCAAAAGCCTCGGCGTTGCGGCGCGACAGAAACGGCACCAGTTCCGGCGCGTCCATGCCGCCGGTCGCGTCCGATCCGATCACGAAATACGCGGTGCTCGCGTCGATCCAGTTATCGGGACCCGGTTGCGCCCAACTGGGGGCGACAGCCATGTCATTCACATAGATCGCCCTGATGGCATGGCTTTGTTCAGGCATGCGCTGATAGGCGATGGCATCGCGGACCTGACTGAAGAACAGGGGATCTGGCAATCCGTCCAGATGCACCTGTGCCTTGGGGCCGGGATGTTCCAGCAGGTCCATCTGGCAGTAATGTCCGACCGCCTGCGCCGTCAGTGCCACTGGAGGCGGCGGGGTTGCGGCCTCCTCCTTGCAGGCGGCAAGCGACAGGGTGGCCAGCAGGATCAGCAACGGTTTCATGGCGTCACCCTCCGCAACGCGGCGACGGCCAGCGCAAAGGCCACGACGGGCCAGAGCAGAACCGAAATCAGAGCGTGATAGGCGGGGATCGTCTGCGCCGCGCCGCCAAGTCCCGAGGCTGCCGCGGTTGCCTCGGAGGCGGCCAGGTTGAACAGGCGGAAGGCATCGGCTGGATTGGCAAGAAGAAGCCACGGCAGGGCACGCGTGGTGAAGACCCCGCCCCCATCGGCCACGACCGCCGCCAGAAGGCCGAGATCGTAAAGGACAACGACAGCCAGCCAGACTCCGATGGCCAGACCCGCCGCGGCACCGGGCCGGCGCGCCATGGCCGACAGGGCATATCCAATGCACAGGAACACCGCCCCCAGCAGCACCGAGGACCAGAACAGCCGCCAGAGCGCAGGAAGACCTTCCACGGCCTCGGGGTCGGCGACCAGTGCGGCCACCGCCGCCAGCCCATAGCCCGCGCCCACGGCGATGGCCAGCACCGCCAGATGGGCCGCGAATTTGCCCAGCAGGATAGCCCCGCGCGACACCGGATAGGTCAGGGTCAACGACAGCGTGCCACGCTCCATTTCGCCTGCAACGGCGTCAAAGGACATCAAGAGCGCCATGAGCGGCACCAGATAGACTCCCAGTGAGGTCAGGCTGGCGACCGTCACGGACAATGCGTCTACTCCCACATCGCCGGTGGGTGCGCTGCCTGCCGCTGACAGAACCAGCGCGAACAGCGCCATCATCGCCACGGTGATCGTGACCCAGCGGTTGCGCAAGGCGATACGGAATTCGGTGGCCCCAAGGGCGGCCACAGGTCTGACAAGGGCGGTCATGCCTCGTCCCTCCGGCTGAAATGGCTGTAAAGATCCTCAAGGCTGGGCGGGATGATCTCGACATCCTCGATCAGCCCGTGAAGGGCGGCGATATCGCCAAGGCGGTTGAGTTTCTCGTCATGGGCGCAGGTCAGATCGACCATCACACCGTTGCGCCGTCCGCCTGCCAGTTGCGCGGCGACCTGATCCGCCGCACCGGGCCGGGCCGAAACCTGCAGGCGGATCGGCAGGGCTGCACGTTGGCGCAGGGCGGCCAAGGTATCATTGGCCATGAGGCGGCCTTGGGACAGGATGACGATCCGGTCAGTGCGCGCCTCAACCTCGGTCAGCGCGTGCGAGGACAGCAGGATAGCCGCCCCGTCGGCGGCCAACGTGTCAAGGATGGTATAGAATTCGCGCCGGGAGACCGGATCCAGCCCGCTGGTCGGTTCGTCCAACACCAGAAGGCGTGGATTGCCGATCAGGGACTGTGCCAGACCCACGCGCTGCCGCATCCCCTTGGAATAGGTTCCGATCCGGCGGCGGGCGGCTTGCCCCAGACCCACACGGTCCAGCAGGGCCATCGCCTTTGCAGGATCGTCCCCGCGCAGGCGAAGATAGAGGCGGATCTGTTCCAACCCGGTCAATGCGGGGTGAAAGGCCACGTTTTCGGGCAGATAGGCGGTTCCATCACGGGCAGTCTGGCTGCCGGGTCCGGCGCCCAGAACCTCGATCTGCCCCGCAGTTGCAGGGATCAGACCAAGGATGATCTTCATCAGCGTGGACTTTCCTGCACCGTTATGGCCCAGCAGGGCCACACGTTCACCGGGAGCGACGGTAAAGCCCACGGCGTCGAGGGCGGTCACGCCATCATAGATCTTAGTGACTTGTGAGAGGGTCAAACTGTTCATCGGTCATCTTTCTGTGGCGCGCGGCGGCCATGGCTTCGGCCTCCATCGCAGCGATATGAGGGGGCACGATCACGGTGACGGGGCGCATCAGGGGGGCGCTGTCCAGCACTCCACCCGGAAGCGAGGCCGGAAAATGCTTCTGCCCCCAACGGATCATCTGCACGGCGGGCGCGCCCATCAGGAGGCTGGCGGCGGGTTGCGACCACAGAATGTGGTCCATCAGGTCGTTGGGCCGGAAACGCGCATCCGCGACTCCGTTGCCGTCCAGATCAAAGGCAGGGTGGTCGGACCAGTAATTGCCGCGCCCCTCGAGGCTCCATTCCACATGTTTGGTGCCCACGTACTTGACCTGCGTGCGGTTGGCGACGAAGGCATTGCCGGTGATGGCGTTACGCTCGGAGCCAGCGGTGAAATGGATACCGATGCCGCAGCCCTCGAAGCGATTGTCATAGATCAGGTTGCGATGTGCGTTGTAGATGAAGGTGCATTTCTCGGCCCCGCCACGCACCAGATTGCCGCGAATATCGGCGTTGTTGGCATAGTTCAGCATCAAGCCGTGGGTCCGGTCCCCAAGGCTGAGGTTGTCATGCACGGTGATCCGGTTCGAGAACATCAACGCAAAGCCCAGCGTGTTCCCGATCGAGACATTACCTGAGACCTCGGAATTGTTGGCATACATGTAATGCACGGCAAAGCGCAGGTCGCGCATCAGGTTGCGTCGGAAGATCCCGTCATTCGAGGCGTTGACGAAGATGCCGTCGCGGCCAAGGCGGATGTCGTTATCCTCGATCACGGTGCCGGGGGCGTTCCAGACATAGACGCCATTGCCCCGGCTGTTCATGTGGTGATCTTCTCGGCCCAGGATGCGGTTGCCGCGCACGGTGGCATCACGGGGACCATGCACATCGACACCGTAAAGGTTGCCGAGGATCTGGTTGCCTGCGACCAGAACGCGCGAGGCTGTGCGTGTGATCTGCACGCCGCTGTCGATGGCGTCATGATCGCTGCCCGAACCCGTCAGGATCAGGTCACGCACCGTGATGTCATGACCGGTGATGGTGACAACACTGCCTGTTCCGCCCGCGTCGATGGTCGCCTGTCCCTGACCGTCCAATGTGACGGGCCGGTCGAGTATCACCGGGCCATCGTGGCGGCCCGGTGCAAGGATCAGCACATCGCCGGGATCAGCTCCGGCGATGGCAAGGGCCAGCGCCCCGGCCTCTGCAGGCACCAACCGTTCAGCCGCAGACAGCGGTGCGCAAAGGCCACCAAGCAGCAGAAGGGTCAGCAAAAGGACGGGACGCATCATGGATCAGGCGCCTTTCGGTTCGACGAACATGCGGCCGCGCATTTCCATGTGCAGCGCGTGGCAGAACCACTGGCAGTAATACCAATAGACGCCCGGTTTCGCCGCCACGAAGGTGGCCGAGGCTGTCGCCTGCGGAGCGACCTCGAAGGCAAGCCCGTGGTCACCCATGCAGAACCCATGTGTCAGGTCGTCGATGTCATCGAGGTTGGTCACGATGATCGTGACCTCGTCACCTTCCTTGACGGTGAAGGTTTCGATGCTGAAGGACGGGGCCTGACTGGACATGTAGACCCGCACCTTGTTGCCGTCGCGGATGATCGTATCGGCCCAGTCGTCGATGTTGACGCCGTCCGCCTCGGCCTGTGCGCGGGTAGCGGCCCACATGGGATCGTTCCGCTCCCAGTTGTCGCGCGGGTTCACCAGCGAACGGTGCACGATGATGCTGTCATGCGGTTCGGCGAAGGTCGGGCCGTCATGCAACAGCGTCAGATCGGTGCCATCCATGCTGAACAACTGCTCGTTCTCGGGTTTCAGCGGGCCCACGTTCAGGAAGCGGTCCTTGGAGAATTTGTTCATCGAAATGAACCACTTGCCATCCGCGTCCAGCGTCTCACCCATCGAGGTCGAGTTGTGGCCGGGTTGGTAATGCACATCCACCTTGGACCGGATCGGATCCACGTTCTCACCCGCATAGGCGCGGACGGCGTCTTCGATGTTCCAGACCACGACCTGGCTGTCCAGAAACAGCGTGGTCAGGGCGTTGCCCTTGCCATCAAAGGCCGTGTGGAGCGGGCCAAGGCCCAGTTCCGGCTCGGCCACCACGGCAGAGCGGGGATCGGCGTCGTCGTTGAACACAGCATCCAGCTTGCGCACGTCGATCACGGTGACCGTGGGCGACAGTTTACCCGCGATGCACAGGTGGATCTTGTCAGGTGCCATGTTGCAACCATGCGGGTTGTTGGGCACCGGGATATAGCGGGTGTAGTTCTTGTTCTGACCCTTGCGCCCATCGACGACCTTGACGCCGTTCAACTCGATGAAGTCGCCGGCAGCGATCCCTTTCTCGATCTCGGCCAGATTGAAGACGACAACATGGTCACGTTCGGCTTCCGTCATCTCGGCAAGGGTCATCCCCATTTCCGAGTTGTAGGAGGTCGAGAAGGCGTATTTGCCGTCGTAATCTGCATCGGTGTTGTCAAGGTTGCCCGACACCATCACCTGCCATGCGACCTCCATCTTGTCGGCGTCGATA
The DNA here is from genome assembly GCF_028802875.1 of Seohaeicola sp. 4SK31. Lineage (NCBI taxonomy): Bacteria > Pseudomonadati > Pseudomonadota > Alphaproteobacteria > Rhodobacterales > Roseobacteraceae > Seohaeicola > Seohaeicola sp. 4SK31. Next base: position 201,115 of record NZ_JARAMP010000004.1, read on the forward strand.
GCGGTGTAGAAGTTCACGTATTGCGAGGGATCATCCAGCACCTTGCCGTCATTGACCATCGGGCCTTCATCCTCGCCATTGGCGAAGACATAGTTGGTGCGCGGCCATTTCTGCGGGCGCAGACCATGGATCGCCTTGGCATTGGGGATCTCGAGAATCTTGTCGGGCTTCATCACGTCCAGCCGGACCCGCGCCACGCGGGTATTGGCCTTGTCGTTCATGAAGAGATAGCGCCCGTCATACTTGCCCTCGGTAAAGGACATGTGCACGTGGTGAAGGTCGCCGTTGTCGTGCACTTTCTTGCCATTGGCGGCGAGGTAGTTCTTGGTCCGCTCGCTCATCCCGTCGGTCATGATCTTGAGCGACTCGTTGGTCTGGCCCCAGCCTGTGGCCGAACAGCGGTTGAATACCGGGATCCGCATCAGTTCGCGCATCGAGGGGATACCGAGGATGCGAACCTCGCCTGTCTGGCCCGAGGACCAGAAACCGTAATATTCGTCCAGTTCACCGGGTGCCAGATGCGCGCCGTTGGTGGCGGCAGATGCGGTCGTCGGCGTCACGGCCGATGCCGTGGCTATACCTGCGGCGCCGCCCAGAAGTGCCATGCGCGATCCGCCCAGCGCACCCAGCGCCGCGGCCCCGCCTGCCGTCGCGCCCAAAAGGCCCCGGCGGCTGATGCCTTGCCTGTTGCTATCGGTTGTCATGCTGTAGTCCCTTTCTTCATGTTGGGGTGGTTCTCGATCATCCGGTCCAGCGCTGCCGCGCTGTCCGACGCGCTGTGTCTGCGCTTCAGCTTCTTGATGACGACCGGACATTTGGTCTCCGACTGGTAGAGGACCTGACAGTGCATGCAGTTCAGGCACTCGTTCGGGTTGATCTCGCCAGTGGGATGGATGGCCTGCACCATGCATTCGTTGGCACAGGTCTGGCAGGGGTTGCCGCATTCGCGGTAGCGCTTGAGCCAGTCGAACATGCGCAACCGTGCGGGGATCGCCAGTGCCGCGCCCAGGGGGCAGAGATAACGGCAGTAGAAGCGTTCCACGAACAGCCCGGCGGCCAGAAGGGCCAGCGCATAGGCGACAAAAGGCCATGCACGCATGAATTTCAGCACGATGGCGGTCTTGAAGGGTTCAACCTCGGCCAGATGCTCGGCCGTTTCGATAGAGGCCAGCGACACGCCGAAAAGACCGAGGAAGATCATGTATTTGACAGGCCACAACCGCTCGTGCAGTCCCCAGGGCAGGGTCCATTGCGGTACGCCCAGGCGGCGCGCGATGCGGTTCGTCAGTTCCTGCAACGCACCAAAGGGGCAAAGCCAGCCACAATAGGCCCCGCGTCCCCAGAAGATCAGCGCGGCGGCCACGGCGAACCACAGGATGAAGGTCAGCGGGTCCAGCAGAAAAGCCTGCCAGCTGAACTGCGTGGTCAGCGCGCCAAACAATGCCATCAGGTTCACGACCGAAAGCTGCGCATTCGCATACCAGCCCAGAAACACCAGCGTCACCGTCAGGAACCCCATACGGAACCATGTGACCGCGCGGGCGGATCTGGTCAGGTAACCCTGAAAGAAGAAGGCCAGGGTCAGGACAGACAGCATCGCGCCCAAGCCTGCGATCTCGACCGTCTTGTCGCGCCAGATCCGGGTCCAAAGGGCGGTTTGTGCCGCGGATTCGGCTGAATCGTTTCCGATGACAGGGGCTTCGGCTACGGGGGCCACGACGGGCCGCAGATAGGCCTCGGGCAATTGATAGCCCAGATCGAAGGTCGTGAAGACACGTTCGATCGCGGCCACGTCGCGCTGAACCAGCAGTTGCAGCCGCCAAGGTTCCGCCGGATCGAACCCGGCCTCGGCGGGGATCTTGAAGATGTCCATCTCGGACAGGACCGGGACACCATCGACCATGATCTCGCCAATACGGCGGTGGCCCCGATCGCGGAAGCGCACGGAATCGTCGCCCTGCACCAGAATGATGCGGTCAAAGACACCGCCGCGCACATAGCCCGACCCTTTGAAGGAATAGATGCCACGCGCGGCGACAAGGATCGCGTGCTCGCCGTCTTCCAGCCAGTCTTGCAGATTGGCATATTCCGCTGCGCCCAGAAGCTGCTGGCCGATGGCGGGCACGCTGACCAGCGCGGTATACATGTCGATATAGGTTGTATCATCCGGCGCGGTCAGCGGGCGTGCAGCGGCGCGCGGATCATCCATCGCGGCGAAGGCGGCGTTGACCTGCCCTACGTCCAGCGACATCCGGCGCAAAGTGCCGTCACCGGTCAAGGTGAACCAGTCATCTGCGGCCTGTGCATCGGGGTTCAACTGGAACCTTGGGCCTGAGGGAGCAGAGAGAGGCGCAAGCCCGCCCAAACCCAATGCACGCGCGACGCGGATCCCCGAGCGAACGATGGAGTCGTCGATCACCATGATCGTGACCGTTGCGCCCGAGATGATGTCCAGCTCATGCGCGGACCCGCCCTCTGCGGCCTCTGCCACCAGATCCAGGCCCACGAAGTCAGCGACCAGTTTGGCGACCTTGGCCTCGGGGATGCCGATCAGGACGATGGGTTCGGAATGTTTGACCAGCTTCACCCCGGACAGCTTGGCTTCAAGGTCGACGGCGACCATCACATGGATAGGCTTGCCGGAATATCCGGTGGTGCCCACAAAATCCGAGGTGATGAAAGCCCAACCCACCGTCTGTTCGCCGCGCAGCACAGGAGCCACGGGCAGATTGCTGCGGATAGGCCCATAGCCATCGGCACCCTCAACCAGAGTTGCGGCGGGCACCTCGGACAGAAACGTGGGAAGATGAGGGGATTGCGCGTTAAGCGCCGTCACCATGGCCAGAAGGGCGGCGCAGGCGACGAGTGCGCGATGGAGGCGCGTGAGCACAAGGAAGCGAAAGGCAGCAGTCATGAGAGGGGCTTTCATGCGATAGGTTCCGCGACCGGGGGCGCACGGCTGCGTGGCCGCGCCACGGCAATCGGGTGATGAAGGATGACACCGGACAGAGTGTCAGCGGCGCGCATATCGACAGGGGCGCTGGGCGAGGGGGTAGCCGCCAGAATCGCGGCCGACCCAGCTTGCACGCAATCTTCACAGAGCAGCCCGACGCAGTGAGGCAACTCGATCGGCGTTCCATCCCGCGCGACCAGCACGGTCTGCGGACCATTACCGTCGGCGCAGATCACCATCGGACTGAGACTGGCTGCATGAGCCGCAATGCCCGCAGCCCGACCCGTCGCAACCCCGCCCAGCGCAGTCGCCAGAGCAAGGATGAGGCAGATCAGGACATGGAAGACGTTTGGTTTCATGGGGCAGACCATGACGAATCTGACCCGGCGCAGCCTTGATTTGGATCAAATAGAATATCTCTTTTAAGGGAAGAATGGGCATGCTTGGACACTTGCGCGATGTTGCACCTGTCTGGGGTGCTGAAGGCGATTCACTTCAACAGTCGGGATCGTTACCGCCGTCGCCAATCGGCAGCCTGATATGGTGCTAAAGATGAAAAGACAGGCAAAGTCGAACTTTGCCTGTCTTGGGGATGTGCAACACGACAGATTCTGGAAAGAGGTGATCCGCCTTCCAGGGTCCGTTCAGAAATCGAGGTTTTCGACGTTCAACGCGTTCTGCTGGATGAACTCGCGGCGCGGTTCGACGACGTCGCCCATAAGCTTGGTGAACAGGTCATCCGCCTCGGCCATGTCATCGACCTTGACCTGCAAGAGCGTACGCGCCTCGGGGTCGAGCGTGGTTTCCCACAGCTGTTCGGGGTTCATCTCGCCCAGACCCTTGTAGCGTTGCAGCGACAGGCCCTTTTCGCCTTCCTTGAGGATTGCATCCAGAAGGTCCAGCGGGCCGTGGATCGCCTGCGAGCGATCCTTGCGGATCAGCTTGGCCGGAAGGGTATAGACTTCGCGGAGAGCGGGGCTCATCTGGTTGAGCTTGCGCGCCTCGCCAGAGCGCAGAACCTGACCGTCCAGCGTGCGCACCTCCTCGACACCGCGCAGGACGCGGGACAGGCGGATACCGTGATCCTGCGTGATACGTCCGGTCCAGCCGCGTTCGTATTCCACGGCGATCAGGTCCAGCCGCTTCGCGACCGCATCGGCCACGCCTTGCAGGTCTGCATCAGCCCGGCCTTGGGCGAACGCCTCGGCAATCGCGGATTGTTCAAGGATATGGCGCGGGTAGTGAGTTGGAAACGCCTCGAGGATGCGGCGAACCTGACGCGCCTCTTCGACGATGCGAACCAGATCCTGCCCGGTGACATCCTCGCCGGAACCAAGGCGCAACACCGCACCTTCGGTGCCTTGTTCGATCAGGTAATTTTCCATCGCGGTCTGGTCCTTGAGGTAAACCTCGGACTTGCCGCGCCCGACCTTATAGAGCGGCGGCTGCGCGATGTAGAGATAACCGCCTTCGATCAGTTGCGGCATCTGGCGGTAGAAGAAGGTGAGCAGGAGCGTGCGGATATGCGCACCGTCCACGTCGGCGTCGGTCATGATGACGATCTTGTGGTAGCGCAGTTTCGAGATGTCGAATTCATCCCGCCCGATCCCGGTGCCCAGCGCCATGACAAGGTTGCCGATCTCCTGACTGCCCAGCATCCGGTCAAAGCGGGCACGTTCGACGTTCAGGATTTTGCCCTTGAGAGGCAGAATCGCCTGTGTGCGCCGGTCCCGGCCTGTCTGGGCGGAACCACCGGCGCTGTCACCCTCGACGAGGAAGACTTCGGTCTTTGATGGATCTTTCTCCGAGCAATCCTTGAGCTTGCCTGCAAGGAAGTTCACGTCCATCGCGGTCTTGCGGCGCGTCAATTCGCGCGCCTTGCGCGCGGCTTCGCGTGCCAGCGCCGCTTCGACGATCTTGCCGACGATCACCTTGGCCTGTGAGGGGTTTTCCTCGAACCATTCGGCCAGCTTTTCGTTCACAAGGTTCTCGACCGCGGGACGCACCTCGGAGCTGACCAGCTTGTCCTTGGTCTGGCTAGAGAATTTCGGATCGGGGACTTTCACGGACAAAACGCAGGTCAGCCCTTCGCGCGCGTCGTCGCCGGTAAAGGCGACCTTCTCGCGCTTGGCGATGCCGCTGGACTGGGCGTAGTTGTTGATCGTCCGCGTCAGCGCGCCACGAAAACCCGCCATATGGGTGCCGCCATCGCGCTGCGGGATGTTGTTGGTGAAGGGCAGTACGTTCTCGTGGTAGCTGTCGTTCCACCACATCGCAACTTCGACGCCGATCCCGTCCTTTTCGCCGGTCATGTAGATCGGCTGGGCCATGATCGAGGACTTCGAGCGGTCGAGATACTTCACGAATTCCCGCACACCGCCTTCGTAGAAAAGCTCGGTCTTGAGCGGCTCTGCCGGGCGCAGGTCTTCAAGGATGATCCGCGCGCCAGAGTTCAGGAAGGCCAGTTCCCGCAGACGCTTTTCCAGTGTCTCGAAGGAGTATTCGAGGTTCGAGAAGGTCTCGGTCGAGGCAAGGAAGCGCACTTCGGTGCCCTTCTGCCCGTTGGCATCGCCCACCACGCGCAGGCTTTCGACGGTGAAACCACCCTCGAACCGCGCGTAATGCTCTTTCCCTTCGCGCCAGATCCGCAGTTCCAGCCAATCGGACAGAGCGTTCACCACGGATACGCCCACGCCGTGCAGACCGCCCGAGACCTTGTAGGAGTTCTGGTCGAATTTTCCGCCTGCGTGCAGCTGGGTCATGATGACCTCGGCGGCGGAGACGCCTTCACCCTCGTGGATTCCGACCGGGATTCCGCGCCCGTTGTCGCGCACCGAGACGCTGTTGTCAGCGTGAATGATCACATGCACATGGTCAGCGTGACCGGCCAGCGCCTCGTCAATACCGTTGTCAACGACCTCATAGACCATGTGGTGCAGACCTGACCCGTCGTCAGTGTCACCGATATACATGCCGGGCCGCTTGCGGACGGCCTCCAACCCCTTGAGAACCTTGATAGAATCCGCGCCATATTCTTCGGGGATCTTTTCGTTGTCGGACATTCCGCCAATCCTTCTTTATTTCGGGATTTTATACGAAACCTTGGGGGGAATGTCACGCGATTGCCCCATATTTTGCGCTACATCAGCGGGATTATGAGCCCCACCAGACAAAGCAGGATACCGGCCACGATATTCACCCGTCTGAGTGCGGACGGTGAGGTCAGAAGACGGCGCGCGCGGTCCACCGAAAGAGCCATGAGAAGGTTGCCCAAGAGCGGGATCGTGCAGGAGATCGCGAGGATGGCCATCACGTCCAGCCATGTGATCTTGGTCAGATCAAAGAAGCCCGGAAGCACCCCCATGTAGAACAGCACCGCCTTGGGGTTGCCCACGATCACGGCGACACCCGCCATGAACCCGGCCAAGCGACCCGGCCGCGTCAGGCGGCTGTCGGTACCTATGGTGGCCCCTGCATGGCGGATCAGCATCACACCCATGAACAGGAACATTCCCGCCGCGACATACCGCATCACCGTCATGAAGCCATCGAACACCGACACGATCCATGCAACGCCAAGGATCGCCAGAAGCGGCCAGAGGATGTCGCCCAGCACCACCCCGACTGCCAGCGGCCAGGCTGAGGCGAAGCCGCCCGACAAGGCGCGCGCCGTCAAGGCGACCCAGACCGGACCCGGTGTCAGGAACAGGATCAGGATGGCCCCTGCGTAGAGCAGCAGATCAGTGGGTGACGCGGTCATGGCTTTGACTCTCACAACAGACAGGAAATGTCGTCCATCGACCTTATTGCGCTGAAATGAGCGATGTTCCAGCGTCTTCCGTCACCTCGAACATCTGCGCACGGTCAGAGATGCTGTCGAACAGTTCCGGGCCTGTTCCTGTCATCCAAGCTTGCGCACCCAAGGCGCAGATCTCGTCGTAAAGAGCAGCGCGCCGTCCTGCATCAAGATGGGCTGCAACCTCGTCCAGAAGCAGCAATGGCGGCGCACCGAAATCCTGTGCCAAGGCGCGGCCATTGGCCAGGATCAGCGACACCAGAAGCGCCTTCTGCTCTCCGGTGGAACAATCCGAGGCGGGGACGCCTTTGGCAGCATATACCGCGTAAAGGTCGCTGCGATGCGGTCCGACAAGGCTGCGGCCTGCCGCCAGATCGCGGAAGCGGCTTTCGCGCAAGGCATCGAGAAGATCACCCTCGGACTCCGGCATCTCGCCTTCGGTCTGTTGCAGGTCAAGCTCGGCGGTTGGAAAGGCGGTCTCTGCCTGATGCTGTGCGGCACGCAACTGGTTCAGGGCCGCCAGACGATTTGCATGGATCGCGGCGCCGGCACGGGCCATTTGCGTCTCGATCGCCCCATACCAATGCGTATCGCGCACCTGATCCTTCAGAAGACGGTTCCGCTCGCGCATGGCTTTTTCATAGGTCAGGCTGGCATCGGCATGATCGGGGATGAAACTCATCGTCATGCGGTCCAGAAAACGCCGCCGCCCGTCAGCCCCTTCGATCCAAAGCCGGTCCATCGCGGGGATCAACCACAGAACACGCGCAATCCTGCCCAAAGCCAGTTGCGTGGCAGGCTTGCTGTCGATGTTCACTTGGCGCGAGGCGCCCTCTTCGGACCAGATCTCGACCTCATGGAGTTGGTAAAGGCTGCGCAACGTGGCCGACACTTTCCAGCCCAGCGATTCCGGGCGTCGCGCCATCTCGGCAGCACTGGCCCGGCGCAATCCGCGACCGGGCGAGAACAGAGAGACCGCTTCAAGCAGATTGGTCTTGCCTGCCCCGTTCGGCCCATGCAAGGCCACAGGTCTTCCGTCCAACTCCATCCGTCCCGAACGATGGGAGCGGAAGTGAGACACATTCAGTTCGGTCAGGAACAGGCCAGACACGCCCCGGCCTTTCTTTGGTGAGTGTTGTGCCGGGCCGTGGTCACACGCGCATTGGCATGACGACATAGACCGCGGACATGTCATTGCCTTCGCGCATCAGCGTGGGATCGCCAGCGGAATTGAACAGGAACACCGCATTCTCGCGATCTACCTGACTGGCGATTTCCAGCAGATATTTCGCGTTGAAGCCGATCTCCAGGCGTTCATCGCCATAGGCGACGGCCAACTCTTCCTCGGCGGCACCGCTGTCGGGCGCGTTGACCGACAGGATCAGGCGATCCTCATCCAGCGACAGTTTGACGGCGCGCGAGCGTTCCGACGACACTGTGGCCACACGATCCACAGCGGCGGCGAAATCGCGGGCGTCCACCTCAAGGCGGCGGGTGTTGCCCTGCGGAATGACGCGCGTGTAATCCGGGAAGGTCCCGTCGATCACCTTGGAGGTCAGGGTGATGTCCGGCGTCGCAAAACGCACCTTGGTTTCCGACACCGAGACAGCGATCTTCATGTCGTCGTCATCCAGCAGCTTACGCAATTCGCCCACGGTCTTGCGTGGCACGATCACGCCGGGCATGCCCTCGGCACCCATCGGCAGCTCTGCGTCGATCCGCGCCAGACGATGGCCGTCCGTCGCCACGCAACGCAGCACCTTGCCACCGTCGCCATCGGCGACGTGCATATAGACGCCGTTCAGGTAATAGCGTGTCTCTTCGGTCGAGATGGCGAATTTCGACTTGTCGAACAGCCGCCGCAAGACACCGGCAGGCGCGCTGAAATTGCTGGCGTAATCCGAAGTCGCCATGACCGGGAAGTCTTCTCTCGGCAGGGTCGCCAGATTGAAATGCGACCGGCCCGCCTGCACGGTCAGGCGTCCTGCGGCGCTGTCGTCTGACAGGGTCACCAGCGATCCGTCCGGCAGTTTGCGGATGATTTCATGCAGCATCACGGCGGAAACAGTGGTCGATCCGGCCCGTTCGACCTGCGCGGGAGCCTTGTCCAGCACTTCGATATCAAGGTCAGTGGCGCGGAAGGTCACCGTGTTTCCCTCGGCCTCGATCAGCACATTGGCGAGGATCGGAATGGTATTGCGCCGCTCTACAACGGACTGCGCCTGGGACACGGCTTTCAGAAGCGTTCCGCGTTCGATGCTGAGTTTCATGTCGTCGCTCCTAATCCGATGCCGGTCATGCGCCATGATCAACCCGGCGCGGTCCGGGATGAGCAAGGTATCCCAAATACCTGCCTACTCAAGGCTTTTCTTGCGTTTTCCGCTGGATTTGCGGGGGCGTCAAGGCCGTCCGTCACTCAAAAGGCGCGAGGACGGCCTGCGAAGGCCGCAGGATGCGCCTCAAGCCTCCAGCGTGCGGCGCAGCATCTCGATATCTTCGGCGATCTGGCCGTCCTGCACGCGCAATTCCTCGATACGGCGCACGCCGTGCATCACCGTGGTATGGTCGCGACCACCGAAACGCCTCCCGATCTCGGGGAGGGAGCGGCTGGTCAGTTGCTTGCACAGATACATCGCCACCTGACGGGGACGGGCATAGCTGCGCACGCGTTTGGGGCCGATCATGTCGGACAGGCGGATGTTGTAATGCTCGGACACGCGGCGCTGGATTTCCTCGATGGTGATCTTGCGCTCGGAGGCACGCAGCACGTCGGCCAGACAGTCCTGCGTCAGCTCCATCGTGATTTCGCGGCCGACAAGGCTGGCGAAGGCGTAAAGCCGTGTCAACGCCCCTTCAAGGACGCGGACATTTGTGCTGATGCGATGGGCCAGGAATTCCAGCACGGAATTCGAGATCTCCAGCCCCGGATACTGGCTGCGATAGTAGTCGACCTTGGACTGAAGGATGCCCAGGCGCAGTTCGTAATCGGTCGGGTGCAGGTCCACGACCAGACCGCATTGCAGGCGCGACTTGATCCGGTCTTCAAGGTCCTTGATCTCGCCCGGGGCGCGATCGGCGGAAATGATGATCTGCTTGTTGCCGTCCACCAGCGCGTTGAACGTGTGGAAAAACTCTTCCTGCGTGCTGTCCTTGCCGGCGATGAACTGCACGTCATCGACCATCAGCACGTCGACGGCGCGGAAAATCTGTTTGAAATCCATCATCTTGCGGTCGCGCAGCGCCTGCACGAAGCGATACATAAACTGTTCCGCCGACAGATAGACCACGTTCAGGTCGGGGCGCTTGGTCTGCAACTCCCATGCGATGGCATGCATCAGGTGGGTCTTGCCGAGGCCCACCCCGCCATAGAGGAAGAGCGGGTTGAAGGTGACAGGCCCCCCCTCGGCCACGCGGCGCGCGGCGGCATGGGCCAGTTCGTTGGGCTTGCCGACGACGAAGCTGTCAAAGGTGAAGCGGCGGTCCAGGGGCGCACCCGGCAACTGATCGGTAGACAAGGCCACGGCCGGCGTCACCTCTTCGCTGGCCGAGGGCGCGGCGACATGTGTCGGGCGCTGGGCGGAATTGGCCGGCACCCGGAAATTCACGCGGCGCACGACCTGACCGGCTTCGGACAGCTGATGCAGGATCAGATCGCCGAAATTCTGCGCGACATAGTTGCCCAGAAAATTTGTCGGAACATGGAACGTGGCGACACCTTCCGAAATCTCGTGGAATTCAAGCGGCTCGATCCAGTTGGCATAATTGTTCTTGCCCACTGTGCTGAGAAGTTTCCGCTGCAGCTGTCCCCATTGTTCTTGTGTCATTCGTCCCCAAGTCCCGCCTGTTCAAGTCCTGCGAGATCACACTCTCCCGGGTCTATGGCACACAGAGAGCCTGAGCATTGCCGCAGCGGCAATGACACAAGGTCCATGATTCATGACCGATCAGCACAGAATGCCGCGCCCGCAGACCGTGCCCCGTCCCAAGGGTCACGATCAGGATGCGGATGCACACAATGCACAATCGGAAGGACATGGTTCACCGCTTCTGCGGTGATCCGGCAAACAGGTGACGCGACATGCCCAATCATGCCGCAGCCTCTGCTCATCGCTGCCGTTTGACCTTGTAAACAAGGCCGTTCGGCACCCCTGTCCCCCCAGGGCGAAGTGACTCGCAAGCTGAAATTACCAATTGCGGCGAAGCCTAAGCAACCGAACTATGACCTTGACTCACGCTTTTCGAAAAAGAATCTCTCGGACCCGTGAAGATGCCCGTGAAATGCAAAAAGCGCCGCCCGGGAGAACCCGCAGGCGACGCTTTTCGAGTCAATCAGTTAGCTGGATCAGCCCAGGGCTTTGACCCGTGCGGCCAGGCGCGAGATCTTCCGGGCGACTGTGTTTTTGTGCAACACACCTTTGGTAACGCCGCGCATCATCTCGGGCTGAGCGGCCTGAAGGGCGGCGGCCGCGACGGCCTTGTCACCCGAGGCGATCGCCTCTTCGACTTTGCGGATGAAGGTACGGATGCGCGAACGACGCGCTTTGTTCACAGCGAAACGGGCTTCGTTCTGACGGGCGCGTTTCTTGGACTGGGGCGAATTGGCCATGGTGTTTTCCCACTTTCCGGGTCAGTTGAATATGTATCGCGCAACGAGCCCGGACCGGGTTTCATCAACCGGCTGATTCTGACCAGAGCGGGTCTCACGCGCATGTAGGGCGGTCCTTAAGCGATTTCGCCCGGTTTGGAAACCGCAAAAATCGCCGGATCACAGGTCAAGGCTGGCTTGCCGACCGCCATCCTCTTCACGCGCGGCCTTGCGGAACATGTCGGCGCGGATGGCGGGCAAGCGGACGGCGCGGTCGCGCAGTTTCAGCGCCTCTTCGATGGTCACGACCTGAAGGCGGGGAACGGGGTTGAAGCCGTCCAGTTCGAACTGCCCGGCGGCGGCGGCTTCGGCCTGCATCGGCTTGGTGGGCGGCACCAGCGTCAGCAAGATACCCACATCCGCCTTGAGCCGCGCCACAACCGAATCCAGATCGCGGATCATGCTGACGCCCACGTTCCGCCCGCCCTTGACCGAGACGATGGCGCGGTTCGACTTGCCGAAATACCTGTTGCCGTCAAAGCCGCCATCGGCACCCTTCTTGCCCTGATTGCCGGGAGTCGCGTCGATCAGGGATAGCGCCCATTTTTCGAACTCGTGCTTGTCCGCCTCGGCAAGAGCCTGCGCGCCGCCCAGATCGGTGGGCACGCCATGGGTGGTGAAGGCCACATCGGCAAAGGCATCGCGCAGGCGTTTTTCGATCAGGCCGATGGCCAGATGGGTGACGTCGATCCCGATCCATTCCCGCCCCAGTTTCTGCGCCGCATGCACCGTGGTGCCGCAACCGCAGAAGGGATCAAGCACCACATCGCCCGGATTGGAGGAGGCGTTGAGGATGCGCTCCAGCAGGGCGACAGGTTTCTGGGTGGGGTAGCCGAGGCGTTCTTGAGATTGAGAATTCAGAGGAGGAATATCGTCCCAAAGTGCCTGCACAGGCATCCCTTTTGCCTCATCAAGATAACGCTTTAGTCTGATGCCGCCGTTCTTGGTGAAATGGAGCCGGTTTTCTGCATCCAGTTTCTCCATCGTCTTTACTGGATATCGCCACAATGAGCGGATGCCCTTGTATTCATAGTCATAGCCTCCGCCACTCAAACCTTTTGCAGTCGCATTGTCGTCGGTCCATCGCCTTCCGTCAGGATCAGTATTTCTGAAGCGTTCTACATATTTCTGATCGTATTCGCTAAACACCTGATTCCAGATCCAATTTCTTCCTTTTGAGAAGAACAGAATGATATCTGTGTTCCGGCCAAACTTTCCGCCATCGCTGTGCGCGCTCGTTCGTTTCCAAGTTATTTCATTCTTGAAGTTATCGGCCCCAAACACCGCATCCAGCAGGATCTTGAGGTAGTGGCTCGCCGTGGGATCGCAGTGCAGGTAGAGCGATCCGGTGGGTTTCAGCACGCGGTGCAGTTCCAGCATCCGCACGGCCATCATGGCCAGATAGGCCATCATCGCATTCTCGCCCAGAAAGGCGCGCATGGCGCGCAGCATCTCGGCGGCGGCGCCGTTGGGCGAGCGCAGCACCTCGGCAAAGGCGGTCTCGGCCTCCTCGCCCCATTGCCATGTGTCGTCGAATGCCTCGATCTGGGCGGTGCTGTCATTGCCCTGCGGGCCCTTGAACAGCACGTTATAGGACGCGTTGGAATTGAAAGGCGGGTCGAGATAAATCAGATCGACCGATGAATCCTTGATGGATTCGCGCAATACCTTGAGGTTGTCACCGTAATAAAGGTGATTGCCCATACCCTGTCACCATGAACCAAACCAAACAGGTCCAAGGTAGTGGGGCAGATGCGGCAAGGCAATACCGCAGGTTGCACCGCGCGCGGCAAGGCCGGGCGCTGCGTCCCGGCCCTGCGGCGTTGCTTAACGGTCCCGGAACTGCGGGGTGCGTTTTTCCATGAAGGCGGCCATGCCTTCCTTCTGATCCTCGGTCGCGAACAGCGAATGGAAGGTGCGACGCTCGTAGAGCAACCCCTCACGCAGAGTGGTTTCGAACGAGCGGTTCACGGCTTCCTTGACCACCATGACGGTGATCATGCTTTTCTCGGCGATCTTCTGGGCGGCGGCCATCGCCTCTTCCATCAGCTTTTTCACGGGCACGACGCGGGACACGAGGCCCGAGCGTTCCGCTTCTTCGGCATCCATGAAGCGGCCGGTCAGGTTCATGTCCATCGCCTTGGCCTTGCCGATGGCGCGGGTCAGGCGCTGCGTGCCGCCCAGACCGGCAACCACACCAAGGTTGATCTCGGGCTGGCCGAATTTGGCGGTGTCGGACGCGATGATGAAATCGCACATCATCGCCAGCTCGCACCCGCCGCCCAGCGCATAGCCGGACACAGCCGCGATGATCGGCTTGCGCACGCGCAGGATCTGTTCGGATTCGGGTGTGAACAGGTCACCTGCGAAAACATCCACAAAGGTTTTCTCGGCCATCATCTTGATGTCGGCCCCGGCGGCGAAGGCTTTCTCGGAACCGGTGATGACGATGCAGCGCACCTTTTCGTTGTTCTGGCACCCGGTCAACGCATCCGCCAATTCACCCAGCAGTTGATCGTTCAGCGCGTTCAGGGCATTGGGGCGGTTCAGCGTGATAAGGGCGACGTGGTCTTCTACTTCGACGATGATCGTCTCATAGGCCATGAATTCTGCTTTCGCTTGTTGTCGACAGACCCGATTGAGTATCAGCTTGGGCGCGGCGATCAAGTCATCTTTGGCACAGCGGACAATAGAAGGACGACCGCCCGGCCTGCACGATACGGGCAATCGTCCCGGTGCAGCCGGCTGCGCGGCAAGGCTCGCCTTCGCGGCCATAGGCATCGAAGCTGTGCTGGAAATAGCCCAGTTCGCCATCCGCCTGCCGGAAATCGCGCAGGGACGATCCGCCAGCCTCGATCGCCTCGGCCAGCACCTGACGGATGATCGGCACCATGCCCGCCACGCGCGCTGCGGCAATCTGCCCAGCCTTGCGGCGTGGAGAGATCCGGGCGCGGAACAGTGCCTCGCAGACATAGATATTGCCCAGCCCCGCCACGATCCGCTGATCCAGCAGGGCGGATTTCACAGGCGTATTGCGACCTTTCAGGGCCGCCACCAGATAGGGTTCGTTGAAGTCGTTGCCCAAGGGTTCCGGGCCGATCACCGCCAGAAGTTTGTGGTTTTCGGCGGTGGCCGTGTCGAGCAGATCCATCGCCCCGAACCGGCGCGGATCGTTGAAGGTGATGCGCGCGCCATTGGCCATGTCCAGCACGACATGGTCATGTTTCTCAGCGGCGGGATGATCATGCACGAACCGGCCCAGCGGGTCACCCGACACCAGCATCCGCCCCGACATGCCAAGGTGGATCAGAAGCGTCTCGCCGCTGTCCAGATCAGCCAGGATGTATTTCGACCGCCGCCTGAGCGCCATGACGCGCCGCCCTGTCAGGCGTTCGGCCATCAGCGGGGGAAAGGGCCAGCGCAGATCAGGACGGTTGACCTGCGCCTGTGCGATCACCTGCCCCTCCATCACCGGGGCAAGGCCACGGCGGACGGTTTCAACCTCGGGCAATTCGGGCATGGGGCGACCTTGAAGACATGATGCGACAGACGGAGCGACAAGGGGCGCATTGCAGCGCCCTGTCCGCGCCCTATAAGAAGGAGTGGAACAAGGAACGGCAAGGCCAGATGGACGAGCAAGACAACAGAACCACGCATTTCGGATTTCAGGATGTGCCGGAATCGGAAAAGGCCGGGCGCGTGCGCGGAGTCTTCGGCTCGGTCGCGTCGAAATACGATGTGATGAATGACGTGATGTCGATGGGCATCCACCGCATCTGGAAGGATGCGATGATGGATTGGCTGGCCCCGCGCGCAGGCACCCGGTTGCTGGACGTGGCTGGCGGCACGGGCGATATCAGTTTCCGCTACCTCAAGCGTGCAGGCTATGCCCATGCCACGGTGCTGGACCTGACCGAACCGATGCTGGTCGAGGGCCGCAAGCGGGCCGAAGCGGAGCAGATGGCAGGGATGCTGGACTGGGTCGTGGGCGATGCCATGGCGCTGCCGTTCGAGGACAACAGCTTCGACGTCTATACGATCTCGTTCGGGATCCGGAATGTGACCCGCCCGCAGGAGGCCCTGAACGAGGCGTATCGCGTGCTGAAACCCGGCGGCCGTCTGATGGTGCTGGAATTCAGCCAGATCCCCAATCCGGCGATGCAATGGGCCTATGACCGCTATTCCTTCAACGTGATCCCGACAATGGGCAAGATCATCGCGAACGACCGGGATAGTTATCAGTATCTGGTTGAATCCATTCGCAAGTTTCCGGATCAGGAAACCTTCTTGGGTATGGTGCGTGATGCCGGTTTCGAACAGGCCAAGTATCGCAACCTGAGCCTTGGCATCGCGGCACTTCATTCCGGCTGGAAGATCTGAGATGCGCGGACCGCACAACATCTGGCGCCTGATCCGCACGGGCGCCACACTGGAACGCACCGGCGCGATGGGTGTGATTCTGGACGCGATGAAAGCACCGCGCCTTGTCCGCATTGTGATGCGGGGATTGGTCTGGCCCTTCCGCTGGCTGGGAATCAAGGGGGATGTGACCATGCCCCCCGCGCCCCGCGCTCTGACTGCGTTGGGCCCGGCCTATATCAAGTTCGGGCAGATCCTTTCGACCCGCCCCGATGTGGTGGGGGACGAACTGGCGGTGCAGTTGCGCGTCCTGCAGGACAAACTGCCACCCTTTTCCATCGAACAGGCCAAGGCCAGCGTCGAGGCCGAACTGGAACTATCCGTGGACGAGGTCTTTTCCGCGTTCGGCCCGCCTGTCGCCGCGGCCTCGATCGCACAGGTGCACCGCGCGCGGCTGCGCGACACGGGCGAGGATGTGGCCGTCAAAGTGCTGCGTCCGGGGATCGAGCGCGCCTTCCGCAAGGATATCGACGCGTTTTACTTCGCCGCCGGCATGATCGAATTCCTGTCGCCTGCTTCGCGCCGTTTGCGGCCGACCGATGTGATCGCCCATTTCGAAGGCGTGGTTCTGGGCGAGCTGGACCTGCGGCTCGAATCGTCATCGGCGTCAGAATTCGCAGCGAATACGGCACAAGATCAGGGCTTTGGTCTGCCAAGCATTCAATGGATGTTCTCGGGCCGTCGCGTCATGACGATGAGTTGGGTCGAGGGCGTGCCACTGGGCGACAACGACGCCATAGACGCTGCCGGCCACAACCGACGGCTCTTGGGAGAGAGAGTCCTGCAACTTTTTCTGAACCATGCGCTCCGCGACGGTTTTTTTCATGCCGACATGCATCAGGGCAATCTGAAGGTCGCCGCGAATGGTGACATCATCGCCTATGACTTCGGGATCATGGGACATATCGACGAGTACACCCGTCGCGTCTATGCCGAGATCCTGTTCGGCTTTATCCGCAAGGATTACAAACGCGTCGCCGAGGTGCATTTCGAAGCAGGCTACGTGCCTGCCAACCGCGATGTCGATGAATTCGCACGTGCCCTGCGCGCTGTGGGCGAGCCGATCTTCGGGATGGATGCCACGCAGATCTCGATGGGTCGGCTTCTGAGCTATCTTTTTGATGTAACAGAGCGTTTCGGGATGGAGACGCGTACCGAGCTGATCCTGCTGCAACGCACGATGGTCGTGGTCGAAGGGGTGGCGCGTAGCCTTTATCCGCAGATCAACATCTGGGAAGTCGCCAAGCCCATCGTCGAGGATTACATCAAGCAAAGCATCGGCCCACGCGCCGTCCTGCGGGATCTTGGCAAAACGGCGCAGGTCTTGGCCCGATTCGGCCCGCGTCTGCCCGGTCTGGTCGAGGCTGCTCTGATCCGACAGGCCAGCGCCGGTGACCCTCCGCCGCGTCCCAGCCTGTTATGGCCGGTGCTGTGGCTGGTTCTGGGCGGTGTAGCGGGGGCGGGCGGGTCTATTGCGGCAATGTTTCTGCTCTGACACCTAAACCGCAAGACGTTGCAATGCTTCAATTTCCTGGTCCATCGCAAGGCTATAGGAGGGATCTGGCGTCGGCCGCGTGATCTTCCACAGGCAATAGGCAGCCATGCGCCAATGCAGAATCGGCTGCAACGCCGTCAAGCGCGCCGTCGCGGCACCGTCGCCATAGGCCGTCAGGAAGGATGCTCTCTCCTGTGCCGTCAACGGTTTGCCGCGGCAGATCTGCTGCATTGCCGGAGACAGAAACAGTGCAAGATCAAGGATCGGATCGCCAAGCGCAGGACATTGCCAGTCGATCAGCACCGGCAAACCGGCATGGGCCCCGTCCGGGCAGATCAGATTGTCTGGCACCGGATCCCCGTGAAGCACACAGAGTTGCCCCGAGGGCAGAACCTCGCTGCGCGGCTCCAACGCGCGGAGGGCTGCGGCTTGCTCTGACGGCGTCTGGTCCAGAATAGCCCGCGTTTGCGCCACAAGTGCCGCGGCCCCATCCGGCGCAGGGGCAAGCGCGCGGAGACTTGTGGGACAGGGTCGGGCATGAAGGGACTTCAGGACATGCGCGACCGCATCAACATCCGAGCGCCACGGCGATCCTGCCTGATGTTCATAGATCAGCACCGGACCCGAGGACAGAATACCGCTGAAAACCGGTTTCGGAGCAAGACCGCTGCCCTTGAGCACATCGAGGACCATTGCTTCGGCTTGCGGGTCGTTTCGGAAAAGAGGCGTCTCGGCACAAGGAGTGTAGAGCTTGACCACTCGACTGACATCCTTGTCCGTGACATTCCAGACTTGATTGGTGCGTCCACCCGGTAAAACTGTCCAACACGACGTAGCGGATACCAAACCGGCGGCCATCAGATCACGCACAAGAACAGGCGGCGGATCTACCATTTCAGTTTTGTCTGCTTTGCGTTCATTCACGGCGTGTGGATCACTCGGTTGCGGTGTTGGGGTGAATCGACGCCACCCTGCGTAAGGATCGGCTTGCCTGACCTAACCCGAGATCCGCTGAATTCACAGTGCCGATGCGACGCGCCCTAGTTGCGCAGCGCCGTCACCCTGGCGGCATCAACCGTCGCTCCGCCCTCCATCACAAGAATGGTGCGACCAGCATCACTGCGGGCCTCAACGATACGATCGTAGACATCCGGAACACTGGTGCCCTGCAAGTCATTCTGGAAGTAGCTTTCCACTTCAAAACTGTAGAGTCCGGGTGGCAGGCTTTGGCCCGAAGCATCCTGACCGCTCCACCGATAACTTTCCGGCCTGTTCGGTATGGCGAGTGTCTGAACCACATTGCCGCCTTCGTTGCGCACCACTAGGCGCGCTGAGTCCGCGGTGGCGAGGGGGCTAGTCTGCAGCGTGACCGGAAAACCCTCAAACCGGGCGGGGATCGGTGCGCGTGCTTCCATTCCAACCCAGGCGGCCAGTTGTGCCATGCCCATCTGCCCCATCTGACCAGACAGCCCGGACAAAAGATCATTCGTCAGAACCTGCTGCTCGACCGATGAGAAAGTGGCCAGTTGAACTGCGAAATCGTTCGATTCGATCGGATTGAGTGGATCCTGATTCTTGAGTTGTGCTGTCAGCATTTTCAGGAAGGTTTCAAAATCCGAGTTGATGACAGTTTTCGGCGCAGGCGGTTCCACACGCGTCTGAAAAGGGGGCCCAAGTGTGTCTATCGTTGTCATGTCAGTCTCCCTAAACCCTGATATCAAGGCCCGATTCGTGAAGTTTTGGCTTGTATCGGGGCAAAACAGCTACCGTCGGCTCGGGCAGATCGGACAGGGACTCACTTGGCTGGCTGTCTGTTCGCTCGTCCTTTCCGCCTTCTCTCTGTCCAAAAGAAAAGTTGATCGTGCCATAGCCTAGTTGTCGCAGTTCCTGCGCCAACTGATCACTGTGGCGACGCATGAGATCCAAGGTCTCGGACCGCTCAGCCAGAACAGTCATCGTGATCACCCCATCGCTCATCGTCATGCTGATCCGCACTCGCCCCAGTTCCTCGGGATTAAGATGCAGATCAACCGGTCGCTCGATCGCTCGGACGCTTGCATCAAGCAACTGTTGAAGAACCGGGCGCGGGTTCTCAGGGCGCGTGTGAAGCACTTCGGGCAACAATGACGTGGACGATGGCGCAGCTATCAACAGACCGAGGTTGTCTTGTGAGGGAGTATCCATCTCGGCGGATCGCGTGCTTTCCAACGGAAACAGATTTGCCTGAGTGATTGCGCGAGTTGGTGTCACGAAAAGTGCGCCGGCCATCTGCACGACGGGTGGAACGCCCCCTCCGTTCCCGTCAACCCGAGGACTGGCCGGTAGTTCCTTCTGTGAAGCCAAGGTCAGTGCAGAAAGAGATACGACGCCAGTTTGGACAGGAGGCGACAGTTCTGCATTACTTGGCTTCACAGGATTTTGGAGCACTTCCCGGAACATCAGCCCATTTGGAGTTGCGGTGCCGCTCATTATCGACTTGCGCGGTAGACCAACCTCGGGTTCAGACGCGTGATTGGAGTTTGATGACGGATCGGCCAAAGTCTCAGTAGCGTGGTACGGCAGAACCTTTTGTTCACGCAGTGCCGACAGAAAAACATCCCCTTGGGCGATCCTTTCCGGCGGTGCCGCCATGCCGTCACTTGGCGCTATGAGATGTAGAGGCCGGTCGGGTGACTTTATGGCAGTGGTAGCCGGGTCAGAATGCATGGCATTGACAGGAGCCTGAACCGCATCCGGCGTGCGCGTGGGACCTTGAAGAACCGGATCACGCGGCCTTTCACCGTCAGGCAAGGGCAGAACTGGACCCCAAGACGGGGCGTGTCGAAGTCGGCTAGCAACCGAAATCCCGGTGGCCTCCACCGATGACACCCCAGCGTCCGGATCACCTGGGTGATCCGAAGACACAACACGAAGGTGAAGGTCACCCAATGGCGTTAGAACCAACGGGCCCATGCCTTCACCCGTTTGCTGGGGCGGCACGACTTGATCCCTTTGCTGATCATCGTGGATGTCCCCAGACATAGAATCCTGCCTTTCGTGATCCATTGGTTCCAAGAGCGGCTCTTGCGGAGTTTCAGCCGAATTAGTGACTGTTTCGTCGCTATCTTGAAGGTCAACCATATCGTCCGACATAGAGCCGGAGGCAGGCGCCTCTTCCGTCAGGTCCATCGTGAATATCAGGGAGAAATCCACAGGAGCACGATCGGATGCGCCCGGGAACGCGTTCGACAAAGCTGCCCGGACATCCGGCTGCGTCACGGCATGAGGCAGATGGGTGATTGGCAGTAGTCCCATGGCATGTGTTGCGGTCAGTGACATGAAGCACCCCGGATTTCGATCAGTCCCCAAGATTGCATGTGTCTGGTTACCGGTTCTTTACCGCTGAAGGCGCAAGATCAAAAAAATCCCTTCAATTGGAGAAACCTCATGTCCCTTGCCCTTACATTCGTCGCACCGACCCAGACCCATGACCGATCTGGTCCACTCGCTTTGAAGCAAGGCGTTGCCCCCGATCCCCTGCGCAAGGCTGCTCAGCAGCTGGAGGCAAGTTTTCTAGCTGAAATGTTGAAATCAGCCGGACTTGGACGCACAGGCACCGCGTTTGGGGGCGGCATCGGCGAAGAGCAGTTTGCGTCCTTTCTGCTCCAATCGCAGGCCGAGACCATGGTCAAAGCCGGCGGAATCGGACTGTCAGAATCGCTGTATCACGCATTGAAGGAGCGTCAGAATGTCTGAGATCGACACAACTCCCGGCAAGCTGGATCAGGCCGCGGTGATCCTTGCCAATCTTGACGAGCTTCTGGACAAAGAGCGCAGGGCTCTACTTGATGGCGATCTCGACGCGATCTCGCGCGGTCTGCGCGAGAAGGAACGCCTGATTGATGCGCTGCATGCCCTTCAGAGCGAGCAGGCCGATGATTTCAGTGCAGTTCGCGAAAAAGCCATGCGAAATCAGGTGCTTCTTGATGGCGCAATGGATGGTATCCGTGCCGCTGTAGATCGTATGGCAGCGTTGCGCCGGATCCGCGACACATTGGACACCTATGATCAAAGCGGCCGGAGAACCGTCATCACCAGCCTTCGTTCCGGCCAGGTTGAGAAGCGTGCATAGGCAGGTTTTGTGACAAATCCTGCGTAAATCAGCGTCTGGATTTAGCACATCCTTAGCATTTCAAGCAGCATGTTGGGTCTGCATCCAAAAGGGTGGCGCAAGTCATGGAACCCCATGACCTGCAAACGTCAGAAGGCAGGCAGTCGTTCTTGTGGGGGCGGCACAATCGAACGCGCAAAAGGCGCTCAACATGCAATAAGGAACCTGAAATATGTCAAGCATTCTGACCAATAACGGCGCGATGGTCGCGCTGCAAACCCTGAAATCCATCAATGCCAATCTGGGCAAGACGCAGGATATGATCTCGACCGGCAAGTCGGTAGGGACCGCCAAGGACAATGCCACCGTCTGAATGACCTTGGCATTGGACGAGTAGGCGCGCTGTGTCTGGATCATGTCGGTCAGTTCGCCCGCTACATCGGTGGCTGATTCCTCACGTGCGAAGGCAACGATGTCACCTGTCGGTCCGTCACCCGCATCCCATAGGAAGTAGGTTCCGCTTTCCGGCGAGGGGACATAAGTCTGTTCATCCAGGGCGACCATTCCATTGGGATTGGGCATATCCACCAACGGAATCTGGAAGATGCGTCGCGTGATGCCAGTATCGAAGAAGGCGTGAACAAAACCGTTCGCGTCCACTTCGACCGAGGTCATGTTTCCAACAGGAGAGCCGTCCTTTGAAATGGACACCGGAGCAAAGCTGTTTGACAGTTGCGTGAGTCCGTCAGTGGCGCCGATACGGCCGATATTGATCTCCATCGGGCCGCCAGCGACATTGACGATCAATGACCCGGTCTGGGCATCATAAGCCCCGCCAGCCAGCGTTGTGACTGCGTTCAGAGTGCCCCCTGCGATGCGCCCATCATCGAAATCGAGCGTATATTGCCCGACCACGGCGTTGGCAGAGGCTGTGTCACGGATAGTCATTGTCCATTGGTTGGAGGAACCGCTGGCCGGAACTGTGGGCTGATAGTCGATCATCAGGCTTTCGGATGTTCCAAGATTGCCGAAATACTCGACCGACAGTTCTCGTGATTGTCCTGTTCCTGTCGAAGCGGTCTCGGTCGCGGGCAGGTTCACGCCAAGGCTCAGGCGGGTTGTCGGGTCTCCTGTGAACTGGTTGACGTTGATTTGCACAGGGCGCAGTCCGGCACTGGTATCGCGGGGTACCGGGGGAATGCTTCCATCTGGCAAGGCGGGCCAACCCAGCAGAACCAGATTGGACTCTGTTCGCAGGAACCCTTCGTCATCTGTCCGAAATGAGCCGGTTGTTGTGAGAAGCATCAGCTGACCATTGCCGACCGCGATCTCGGACGCCGAGGCAACCGGCAGAAAACCGCGGCCACGCACAGAAAGATCTGTGGGATTACTTGTCGAGACAAGCGAACCACGTTGGTCGATCAACCGCTGGGATGTCACCCGCACACCACCGGCGGAATAGCTGCCACCGTTCGACGAGATCACCATCGAATGAAAATCGGCTTCCATGCGTTTGTAACCAAAGGTGGCGGAGTTCGCGATATTGTCCGAAATCGCGGCAAGCCGACTTGCATTGACAGACAGGCCGGCGACGCCAGCATTCAGGGAAGAGGAAATTGTCATGGATACGCCTTTCTGCTGTACCGACCACATTGCCGACATCCATACAGTCAGGGGCTTAACGGCAGGCTAACGCGTAAAATCCTTTCCATTCTCGCTCCGTCCGCTTTTCAGAACTCATTCCATCTCCGTCAGAAGAATGACCTCCAATCTGTTGTTGCGGGTAGAGAGCGGGTTCTCGACGGCCAGTTCCCGATCGGCATGGCCCGTCACACGGGACATCCGGGTGCTCTCCATGCCATCCGCCTGCAGCATCAGGCGCATCCTGTCGGCGCGGCTGGTCGAAAGTTCCCACACAGGGTTCTCAAGAAAGACAACCGGGCGCGACATCACATGCCCCTCGATCGCGACAGGGTTGATGACAAGAGCAAACGCTTCGCGGATCATCCGCGACAGGACCACAAGCAACTGGGTCGGGCGGTCAGACCCCTCCTCGAACAGGACAGCATCGGGGAGGTCGAAAAGTTCGACGACCAATCCTTCGTCCGTGACCCGTGTAACCACATGCTTGAGAGCAGTAGCCTCGATGGCGCTTTGACCACCCAGCCCAAGCAAAGCCTCCTCGACCTTCTGAAGTTCGGTTTTCGCATCGGCCTCTGCGGATACTGCCCCTTTGGCTCGGTCACTTTCAGTGGGACGCAGGCTTGTTGCACCTGTGCCGACGGTTGGCTTCACATCCTCGGAAAAGATGCTGTCGCCGCCGAATGCGCTGTCCGCCCCGCCCGAGACCCTGCTGATCGCAATCGTCGGCTGGAAGTAGTCGGCAAGCCCCTTGCGCTGTTGCTCTGTTGTCGCGTTCAGCAGCCACATCAGCATGAAGAAGGCCATCATCGCCGTCACGAAGTCGGCATAAGCGACCTTCCACGCCCCCCCGTGGTGACCGCCCGCTATGATCTTCTTCCGCTTGATGATGACTGGCGCCGCATTGGATTGCGTGCCCATCTCCACCACCTTCTTACTCACCCGGGATCAGGCATAACCGCCAAGCAGTTGCTCAGGGGTTAACAGCTTCAATTGGAGGTATTTCCGGCTGCATGGGGCGCGGCAGGTCGTGCCCGCATCCCAGATGGCGCAACGCGACAAAGAGGGCAAACCTGTCACGTGCCACCGAGGCGCAAGAGCACCGCATCACGGTGACAGCGGCGTGCATTCAAGCCGCAAGGGTCGGAAAAATTTCATCCGGGCAAGAGCGTAAGTCACACAGCCGATCGAGTGGCCGTGATGCAACAGTTTGGACGATCCAATCCATTTTACTACGGTTGTGGGAGAGACAGTATTATCGCAACTACTGCGCTGGTCGCCACCGCTGGTGTTGCTGCTGCTGATATCACCATGGGTGGCTTCGGCTATGTTGGTGTGACTGATAACGCTGCTGGGACCAATGCTACTAGCGCTGTTCGTCTGACGTTCACTGGCAGCGTCGAAACTGACGGCGGCGTCGCATTCACCGCTTTCGGCCGCCTGACTCAGGCAAACAACGACGCCTCGGGCAGCGACGCTGGCGTCAACTACAAGACCGTGGCCGTATCCTATGCCGGTCTTCGTCTCGTTGTCGGCAACACGCACACCGCAATGAACACCTTCGCACGTGGTGGCCACTTCTGGGGCTATGACAACGGCGGTGTTTGGGCGCGGACTGCTCAGGGTTCGGGTATGGGCG
This sequence comes from Seohaeicola sp. 4SK31, assembly GCF_028802875.1. Taxonomy (NCBI): domain Bacteria; kingdom Pseudomonadati; phylum Pseudomonadota; class Alphaproteobacteria; order Rhodobacterales; family Roseobacteraceae; genus Seohaeicola; species Seohaeicola sp. 4SK31. The sequence continues at coordinate 225,793 of NZ_JARAMP010000004.1, forward strand.
CAGTTGCTGACACGTCTGCTGGTGCTCGCGTCTTGGCAACCTACGCTTTCGGTGACTTCACGGTCGGCGTTGGTTCGACGGTTGATGGTGAAGCTGTATCGGCCACCAACCCGGCAAGCATGGACTTTGGTGCACGCTACTCGGCAAACGGTTTGAGCGTGGGCGCTGCATTCGATGACGAGAGCAACTGGCAAGCAGAAGTTGGCTACACAATCGGTGAAATCGGTGTGCGTGCTGCCCTGAACAGCGATGACGAGTACATCGTTTCGGGTAGCTATGCTATCAATAGCGCGATCACCGTCGCAGCGGCATATACCAGCTACGATGTGGCTGGCGGAACCGAAGATGATATTGGTTTGAACCTGACATACAATCTCGGCGGAGGCGCAACTCTGTCTGCGACTGCTGGTCAGGCGGGTTCGGGCGAAGTTATCGGTCTGGGCGTTCAGTTCAGCTTCTGATCCTTACTGGATCTGTATACGGAAGGGCAGGCCTCTGGGCCTGTCCTTTTGTTGCGTTTATGCAACTTTGTTTCGTGTAAACTGTACTGAGCGAAGATTTTCGCAATCACCCAACTCAAATAATCATACATGTTTTTTTTACACCGAGACGCCGGGTGTCTATTCACGGACATAGCCCAGTGACCGGAATAAAATGGTCTATTTAAAATAGAGAAGTATGGTGATGAGTATGACTACCCTAAATATGCTATCCCTTTCAAGAATCATGGTTATTTTGTTCTCTCTATAGTATAGTTCTATTGAGCTGTACGAGTGAGGGGGTTTTACCCAGGGATTTCTGGATCGGAGTGACAGGAATGTTTTGGAGAAAAAAGAACGACAGTATAACTGTTGCGATCACGATGAATGAATTTTTTTACGATCAGTATTTGCCGAATGCCATCGTGACGAAAAAGAGAGGGCGGGACGATCGCCTGACTTATGCCAAACATATTGCTGGAGACTTTGGAAACATCCCGATATCCGAGATTTCATCACGTAAAGTGAACGATTGGCGAAATAAACAGGTCGAGAAAAGGCTCAAGAATTCGACGATCAACAAGCATATTGATTTTCTGATGAATATCATAAAGTTAGCCTATGTCTGGGGCTTTTTGGAGGAGCAGCTTCACGTCAAGATCGACGTCAGAAAATTGCCTGTCGGCAATTACACGCAAAAATTCCTTTCGCAAACAGAAATTCGTCGTCTTTTAAGTGGCTGTATGGTCAGCCCGCATCCCTATCTTTACTTCGTCGTGAAACTTCTTCTTCTGACCGGCGCGCGGGTCGGTGAGTTGAGGAACGCGCGATGGTCAGATATCGACGAGCAGAAGTCGATCTGGCACGTTCCGGTCTCCAAGAATGGTCGCTCCAGAGAGATCTTTCTCAGTTCCGAAGCTCTTTCCACTTTTCACAAGGTCAGACGGAAATCAGAGTTCCTTGGCCCGATCGACCCCCGGGATGGCTATGTCTTCACTAACCCCAGAACCAGGACCAAGTATGACAGCTTCTATGCTGCCTGGTATAAAGTCGTGCGATCAGAAGGCCTTAGCGATGTCCGTATTCACGATTTGAGGCATACCTATGCAAGCCTTCTCATCAATAACGAAGTCAGCATCTATGAAGTGCAGAGACTTCTGGGGCATTCAAATATCACGATGACCCAGAGATATGCTCACCTCTTGCGGGATAAATTGCACGAGAGAACCGAAGTCGTCTCGAAGAGCATCAGCAATTCGTGGATCTGATGGGAGACCATCAACCCAGGTCCTGACGACCGGGGAAGGCATGGGCAGACGATAGCCTGACCCGTGTCGTGGGGCTTTAAATGGATTGTGGTGCGCTGAAGTGACTCGACTTCGACTAGTAAGTATCTGGTATAAAACCATAAAAAATACCAAATTTCTTCAAGAGCCCCCAATAATGCCCCCGCATCGGATTCTTTTTTGGGTTCCAGTCCCGATTAAACGATAACTATCGAAGGGTTCGCGTAGCGCGCTTTCATCGTAAAAGTCAGATCAAAACGTAAAAATCGACCCAGACCGGCCATTCGAACTCCGATCCCCCGGCTTCGCAGCACTAGCAAAAGCTGCAGTTTGTAGGTGAAACGGCAAAGCAGCAGTTGGCGGTGTCACGATGCAGCGCAAAGAACTCAGTTGGCATTGGCGCCTATTCGTCGGGCCAATGGACCTAAAGGCATTCTTGCACGTTGCTGAATGGGCGATGTGGCATTTAGTATCGGCAAGCAATCTGTGCAACACCCCAGCCGATTGAGGGCCAATCTGTGTCTGACCCGTATCTCCGCCAGATTCTCACAAGGCTTCGCGTCGATACAGGTCCCTATTCGCCTGCTCGCAGTGTTCAGGCGACTTTGCGACCAACGCTGTAAGCCTCCGGGGGCGGCCGTCTGAACTTGTGTTCGCTCCGATGGTAAGTCCGCCCTTATGTCCGACTTTATCAACCGCCCTCAAATCGAAGTTCTGTCTGCTGCCGATGGTGAACGCCGCCGGTATTGGTCAGATGATGACAAACTGCGCATTGTGGAGGAGAGCTTTATCGGCCACCGTCAGGTGGCAGCCACAGCGCGGCGACACGACATTTGCCGCTCGCTGTTGACGACTTGGCGGCGGCAGTATCGAAACGGTGAGCTTGGGTCTTCTCGTCCAATATCGTTCGCGCCGGTGACCGTGACGAAAGCGCCCGCGCCACAGACCCATTCAGTTGATCCCTGTCCGCCTCCGGACTGTCAGATTGAGATAGCTCTGCCGAACGGGCGGCGGGTCATCGTGCCGGTGGGCGTGGAGCCCGAAGCGCTTGCGCGGATCCTGGCCGTGGTGGACAGACAATGATCGCGTTTCCGGCGGGCGTGAAGGTTTGGATTGCGGGCGGCGTCACCGATATGCGGCGGGGCATGAACACGCTGGCGCTACAGGTGCAGGAGGGGCTCGGCCGCGATCCCCATGCGGGTGAGATATTCTGCTTCCGGGGTCGTAAGGGCGATCTGGTCAAGATCCTGTGGTATGACGGCGTGGGCATGTCGCTGTATCTGAAGCGCTTAGAAGCGGGTAAGTTCATCTGGCCGGTGAGCCGGTCTGGCCAGGCGGTGCAGATCTCGGCGGCACAGTTGGGCTATCTTCTGGAGGGTATTGACTGGCGCAATCCACGCTGGACGCAACGCCCTGCAAAGGCTGGATAAATTGCACTGACAGGCCTGTTTTTATTGGTGTTCCGCGGCCCCGGTTGCTAAATATTGGCCATGTCTGACGCCGCCTCCGAACTCGCCAAATTACGCGCTGCCCTGGCCGCTGCCGAGGCCCGTGCAGAGGTTGCGGAAAGCGAGCTGGCACAGACCCGCGCAGTTGTCTCTTGCTCGGAAGCGATGATCCAGGAGCTCAAGCTCGAGATCGCCAAACTGCGCCGAGACAAATACGGCATCTCGTCGGAACGGCGCTCGCGGCTGATCGATCAACTGGAACTGCAGCTTGAAGAACTGGAAACAGCGGCAACCGAGGATGCCCTGGCCGCCGAAGAGGCGGCCGACAAGGCCGCCTCCACGGTGCGCGCCTTCACGCGTCGCCGTCCTGTGCGCAAGCCGTTTCCCGATCACCTGCCGCGCGAGCGGGTTGTCGTTGAGGCACCTGCCACCTGCACCTGCTGTGGCTCGGATCGTCTCGTGAAGATGGGCGAAGATGTCACTGAGACGCTGGAGGTAATCCCACGGCAATGGAAGGTGATCCAGACCGTGCGTGAGAAGTTCACCTGCCGGGCCTGCGAGAAGATCAGCCAGCCGCCAGCCCCGTTCCATGCGATCCCGCGTGGATGGGCCGGGCCCAGCCTGATCGCCATGCTCGTCTTCGAGAAATATGGTCAGCACCAGCCGCTGAACCGGCAGGCCGAGCGGTTCGCCCGTGAAGGCGTCGAGTTGAGCCTGTCGACCCTGGCGGACCTGGTCGGGCACGCGACTGTCGCGCTGCAGCCCCTCCATGCGCTGATCGAGAGCCATGTGCGTGCCGCTCACCGCCTGCATGGCGATGACACGACCGTGCCGCTTCTGGCGCGAGGCGGCGCAAAAAAGGCCCGGCTCTGGACCTATGTCCGTGATGACCGGCCCTGGAATGGTGGCGCACCGCCGGCGGCGGTCTTCCACTTCTCCCGCGACCGTGCGGCAACCAATCCCAATCAGCACCTGGCCGGATGGCAAGGCGTGCTGCAAGCGGATGCCTATGGAGGATACAACGATCTTTATCGCGCCGACCGTGATGCGGGGGCTGTGACCAGTGCGCTGTGCTGGGCTCATGCCCGCCGGAAGTTCTTCGAGCTGGCCGACATCGCGGGCAACGTCCGCAAGGGCAAACCCAGCCATCAAATCTCGCCGGTCGCGCTGGAAGCGGTGAAACGGATCGACGCCATCTTCGACATCGAGCGCGAGATCAATGGGCTGGATGCCGATGCCCGGCTTGCCGCCCGTCAGAAACTCTCCCGTCCCCTGGTTGATAATCTCCATGATTGGCTGCTGGCAGAGCGCGCGAAACTGTCCCGACACAACAAGGCGGCTAAAGCGTCCATTCGCCAAACAGGTTGGGCACGACGGCCATCCGGTAGAACCGAGCCATTCTCTGTTCAGGTAAGCGTTTCTCAAGATATGTCTGCATGGATCAGAGATGATACTTACGTGCGATTTCCAAAGCTTCGGCCTGTTCGGTGCCAATGTATTCCTTGGTGCTTTCGATGCTGGCATGACCCAGCAACAGCTGAGCTGCGCGCAGGTTGCCGGTCTGCTGGTAGATATGGGTCGGGAAGGTCCGGCGCAGTGAGTGCAGCCCATAAAGGCTGGGATCGAGGCGCGCCTTTTCCAGCCAGGACTTGAACAGCCGCCAGAGCTGACTTTCGCTCAGGTGGATGTGTGACCACCTTGCCCCCTGCCCCGTGAACAGCCAGTCGTGAAGCGGCTTTTCAGCGGCGGCGAGATAGGCACGCAGGCTGTCGCGCGTGCTCGAGGACAATCGCGCCTGGACCGGGCGCGCATTGCGGCCTTCGGTTTTCTTCTGCCGGATTTCGACGATCTCGCGCACCCCTGCCGGGGTTGCCACGTCCGCCACCCGCAGGCGCACCAGGTCAGACCCCCGGAAGCTGGTATCGAGGGCAACGTTGAACAGGACCAGATCACGTAAGGCCCCTTCCTGGCGCAGGATCAGCCGGATCAGCGCGACCTGGTCTGGCGTCAGTGGTGGTTTTTTACCCACGACGCGGCCTTTGTTCCAGGCGGTCTCGGCGGCAGCTTTCACGGGCAAATTCTTGCAAGGTTATACGGTAATAATACCCATAAACCTTGCATAAAAGAAGCGGCATCTTGCGATATGCTGTAATTTCCCTGTGACCTTTACCACAATCTGGCGCAATTTCTTCAGCGGTAAGTGGCGTGCTGGGGGAGATATCTGGAAGAGAAGTAGAGCAGACGTTCGGGCGTGATGCCGCGAAAGTCTGGTCTGAGCCCA